>JBCDBD010000017.1:0-66721 GCA_039184335.1 Bacteroidota bacterium
ATAGGAAATTGACAGTAAACACTGGACTTTACAAAGATTTTAAAGCAAAACAGAAGTAAAATTTCTTTACTATCAATCTTGTAAAGCACTAATTTTACCGATGTTTTCAGCGATTTCAAAAATTGATGTCAATTGCTGAAATAATACTGGTTTATTTCCTTCTTCTTCCCCATTTCCTCCTTCTATCCCGTTCTATCGATTCAATCATTGCAGCTACCTCGGCTTTGATTTTTTCATCAGCCTCTTCTTCAGTTATAACTTCATCTTTTGGCTCAGGTTTTTCAATTGAATTTTCCTTTAAAAACTTATCAAGGATTTCATCATTCTCCTCCAATATGCTGTTGTCAGGCATAACCGTAGTGGTTTCCATGACTTTACTTTCAATCACATCTTTAGCATCTTGCAACTGTTCAGCATTAGTTAGCTTTTTTGGCGGATGTGGTTCTCCTTTATAAAATAGCTGCCTTATTGTTTTACCTGCATCCCTGTTATAAGACTCGCACGAATCCTGCATACTGGTCAATTCTTTCTTGGTCATATTCAAAACCTTTTTTTCAATTTCACCAGTTTCAGTATAATGAACATCTTCCACCCTAAACATTGTATTTCCACTTAACGTCGATATATCCACGGTAGTGATTTCCTGACCCTCCTTTAACTCAATAACTGGAGGGGTGTATTTTTCGTAATAGAACTTTCTAGGAATGGCATTACCTTGTAAAAAGCTTTCAATTTGTGAGGCGATAAGTTTATCCTTTGCTACCTGCACCCATCTAAAACCACCACGCATTTCAACAGTGATAACATCATATTTTTTGTTACCCTTAAAATGTTTCAAGTGCTCAGGTAGAATTTGGTCACCAGCTACTAAAGGAAATTTTTCAATTTTACTGGAATTGCTTTGGACTCGGTCATCATACTTATCCTTAAAGGAATTGGTTTCCTCCGTTATGAGGTTCAATTTCTTCAACTTGGTAAAGGTTGGATGATAAACAAGCGGTGAACTCTTCCGCTTTTCTCTGGAAAGCTTTACAAGTCTACCGTTCATTATGGTCTTGATGGTAATAAAATTTTTATCCTCCAGACCTTTACGATGCTTGTTCAAAGTGGGTTTGCTAATATCCAAGTCCTTGCAAATTTGATCGTTGAACAGCTCTTTATAATTAAGTTTACAATGTGTTTTATGATGCCTAAGTATGTAGAGCAACAATATTCTTTCATCGCTAGTTAGCTTATCACTAACTATAATCTCACTCCAATTTACCTTGAAGTCCTGCTTTGGATTCCTTTTATACTTTCTTGCTTCCATGGCTCACCACGTTTAATTTGTTATCCAGTTTCTTGATATAGCCCATCTTTACTAGGACTGAGAATTTTCGTTTTGATATACCTTCGCTTAAGCAGAGGTCTTTCATGTTCTTATAATTGCGCCCGTTGTACCTATAACGGAATAATTGTTCTTCTTGCATGATCTTACTGTGATTTTTAAATTAATATTGCTCCGATTTCATTGATGTAATGGCTCACCCTGTACACATCCTTTCCAATGATGAACTGTTCCCAAGCTTGATTTAAAATGCCCTTGAACTCGTCCTTAGACTTCTTGTTGGGGAATTTTAGGGTAAGCTCGTTATAGCTCTCGTAATTGTTGACCAGTTCTAAAAACGACTGTAAACTTCCCTTAGCGGCATAGGTATTGTACAGGCCGTAGGCCTGATTGATAAACTTTTTCATTCTGTGATATTTGAATTAAATAATAGTCCGCCAGTGAACTTCAAAGAAGGGATTGCGAAGGCCTGACTTTTTGTGTTTAGGCGGACTATTGTCTTTTGTAGGTTAAGCTACCGTTCGATATTTCTTTCCTATTTGTAGATAGCTGCTATAGCTGTGGTCTACTTGAACAATTCCAGCTTTTATTAACGGATCAAGAAACTTTCTGTACTTGCTGCTGTATTCCGCCGTTAATTGCTTTTTGGTCAGTTCAACCCAACCGTTTTGTCTGTTGAGGTATTGTACAAAGCGAATTGCCTTAGCTTCCACCACTGGGTGAAGCTGCAGATTTTGTATTGCTGTCATGTAGATTGTAGGTTAAGATTCAGTGGTACTCCATTGTACTTTTTTACTGAGTAAAAAAATCGATTGTTTTCTTGCCCTCAAGGAGTAGGCATTTTCAGGATGCTTTTATTTATAACTAATTGATATTCATAAATTTGAAAGTGAAAAATCTTGCGTCAAGGTCATGGTAGATATGATACCTGATTCTATAGATAATCTTGTGCTATTTAGCATTTACGATCATTCAGTACGGAACCAGATGCGTTTTCTTGCTCTTACCTCAGAACCATTTTGAATTATATTATCTATAACTACTTAATAAACAGTAATTTAAATTAGGATTTTCGTGCGTCAAGGTGATGAGTAGATACTATACCTGATTTTATTGGTGATGGTGTGCTATTTGGTTTTAGGAATCATTCAGTGCGTAACCTATGCGTCTTCTTCCCTAAATGGACCACACTTTTTGATAAATTAAAACGTAACTGATTATTTTTCAATAAGTTATATAGTAAATTTTATGAACATAGATTATGGTTAGATAAGATACCCGATATTAGGGCTAATCCTGCTTTACTTGGCCTTGCAAATCATTAGGTGCGAAACCTCATGCGTCTTTTACCCCCAAGTCAAGCTCACTTTTCAATGTTTTTTTATTTAACTAATTGATAAAGAATAGTTTAAAAGAAGATTTTCGTGCGTCACGGTCATTATGATAATTAGGCCGTTTTTATATGGGTAACGCTACCCCGAAATTGGAGCAAGGAGAAACAAGCTGATATACGTCTTTATCTTTTGATGGGTGGTACGCCAATACCAAAAATATAAAAGGACGAAGTGGTCAGGCGAAAAACAGAATCTACGGTCAGAATCTTAATCCTTCAGGAGGTAATCGAGGCCAGATTCTTTAATAACTTCCATTAGTTCTTTAGAATTGGTTTTGTGCTTGCGAATTAGTCTGCGCAATGCCTTTGGGTTGTGCTTTACCTCTTGTGCATCATCCCACTTCCTTGCATTTTCTTTTATTTCTTTGATTTCGTCAGCGGTTGGGTTGAGATTTTCTTCCAATAATGCCCTCAAGGTCAGTAAATCGGTTTCTAAGTCGTGCGTAATTTCCATTTTTAGAGTGCCGTTATTGAATCTTTGCAGTTGCGCACCTCTATAAATTGGAATTAGGTATTTGAACCATGATTTGAAATGTACTTTTGCAAATCTTTCACCGACCGTAATATGTTTGAGTATCTTTTCCACCTGTGTCTTGAACACTTCTAAATCGGTGGAGTAGTGGGCTATCTTATTGTTTAGCATTGATTTTGTTGCAGCTACATTGGCCTTTAGCCTATTGGCTTCGCCCTCCAGTTTCTCAATTTCACTTTTATAGCGTTTTCTGTGGTGATCATATTCTTCTTTGGTGATTTCATCATCATCGTAACGGTCGTAGGCTCTATCGATTTTATCTTTTAAGGAACGTATTTGCCGCTCACATTGCGTTATGTTGGCCGAATCAACCTTAATGGTTTTCTTAAGTTTTGCCTTTACGTCAGCCTCCTTGAACTCCTGAGCATTTTTTTCCAGTACCTTGCGAACCTCGTCTATTAGAAAATCCCTATTCACCGACTTTACTCCGCATTTTTTACTGCATCGGTATAAATTAAGTCCACCGCCTCGATGCTCACTGTTTTTTCTCTGCTTTTTCGGAATCACTATCTGATGCATTACCGCACCACATTCGCATTTTATCATTGATGCCAAGGGGTTGGTATGTACGGTTGGAGGACTTACATAACGTTTGCGATCATTTATATACTGTTGAACCTCGTCGAATTTGTCTGCTGTTACTATTGCTGGTACTTTGGTGAAGGCATACTCAATAACCGTTTCTTCTTTTACCTTTTTTTCAGCTACTTTATAACGCCTATCGCCCTTGTAGAATGTATTTCGCAGTATTGAGTTTACGCTGCCTATTTTCCATTCTTTGGTTTTATAATTGGCGTTGAGGTACTTAGCGATTTTTCTTGTGCCATGACCTTCTAGCACCATATCGAACATTGTACGAACCAATATGGCTTCATCTTCATTTATAACTGGCCTGCCATCCTCGCCCTTATCGTAGCCATAAATCTTCTGATTGAACCCAAGACCGTTCTTTGCAGCATTTAATTTGCCCGACCTTACACGATACGAAGTGTTTTCACTTTCCATTTCAGCTACACCTGAAAGTGTAGTGATTATCATTTTGGCCGTTGCATTTACAGTACCATCTTCGTTAAGAGTAGTCAATCCGCTTTTTTGTACATGGATGCAGATACCTTTGCTGTTGCATTCGGTAACGAAGTCAATAATGTCTTTGGTTCTTCGGCTAAGCCTGCTAAGTTCACTTACAAGAATGTGCTTGATGTTGTTGGCAGATATGAAATCAACCATTTTGTTGAATTCTACCCGTTCGTCCAGTGATTTTTTGAACCCTGATATTTTGTCTGCAAATATTTTGGCTACCTCTAGTCTTTTGTATGTAGCCAATGGCTTTAAATCCTCTATCTGCCTATCGTAAGATTGGGATTCGTCTGTACTTGAAACTCTTGCGTAAATTACGGCTTGCATACTAAACTAACTGTTAGGAGGCCGCAATATTGTGGATATAGCTGCCTATAATGGAATTTAGCAGCTAAGGTGGCCCGAACCATTGCAGATCTAGCGATGTGTACATCCATTACAGAAAGCCATATCGCTGAGGCCATTCAGTACAGAAGCCTTGATAGGGAGGGATGGTTGGGATAATTTTGTATATTTTGAACAAAATATCCTCCTTATAAGTGTTTGCCTTTTTTCGCCGTATTAGAAAATCCCTTCTCAATGATGGAAAGACTTCCAAATACATTACCTATGCACTTGGAGAGATTCTTTTGGTCATGATCGGTATTTTGCTCGCCTTGCAAGTAAACAATTGGAATGAAAGGCGAAAGAGTGATATGGTTATGCATGGTAGGGTAAAAGCCCTGCTAAAAGACCTGCACCATAATATTGAACAGGCGAATGGAATTATAGCATTTGCTGACAATTATGATTCAATATTTGATAGGGTTATTGCAAACAGATATGGCCATAGTGTTGTTGATGATTTTTCAGTATTACTTGGTTCACAGACGGCACAGTTTTTTAAAGAGAGCCTTCAAGCGGTTTTAGGGGAAGAAGAGCAACTGCCTAAAGCATACAGCCACTTGATTCCAGAATTGAAAGAATTAAATCGTTTGTTTCGTTCACAGGAGAAATGGGAAGATATTTCATTACATGACCGTGAAGACATCATGAGAAATGTGCTCTATGTGGAGGATTATGATTTTACGTCATTGGATGAAAAGGAATTTAAGGAGGAATTCAAAAAACTTGTGTCCAGCAACCGCTTTCGAAACAGGGTCTTGCTATCTTATGCAAGTACATTTCTTGAAGAAAATGCATGGGACATTACCCAGATCAGGGCAGCCTCCCTGATTCTTTTAGGAAAGTTGAATGCAATCATAAAAGATGAAGAGATATCGGTCGAAAGTCTATTTGAACAGAAAGGGTTGGTCCGATTTGCATCGTTTGACTGTCAGCATCCACTGAACGAATCCAAATATTTGGAAAACTTTCGTTCGTACCGTCTTTCTTTCCCTTTCTACAATGCAGTGAATTCTGTCCGGCACCTTGATTTTCTTGACGCTGAATTGAATGTGTATCGAACCATAACATTGCAACCGAATGAATTCCATTTCAATAATTATGAGTTATATGACGATGACAGGTTTGAATTGAGGTCGGGGGAACAATGTCTTGGTCGTTTTAGAGCGGTTAGAAATGGTTATCTGATCGTTAACGAATGAGAAAACAGTTTTTTTGCCACAAAATTGACTTTACAAAGCGTAGAGGTAGGCTCTATTTTTTGACCTAGGTAGTACTGATGTAACATGGTGCGGTCTTGCCATGGCAAAGTATGGCTCCTTGAGGGTGTTTCGGTTGGTAACGGTTTACATTTATTTGATGGTCCCCATATACGTACTTGCATACGTACCCACGCGATCAAGGGCATGTGCCTTTTGGACCTCGTCCATTTTCCAATCGATTCGCTCTTGTATGAAGTCAGGAAAGAAATCTATTTTTTGTGCCGCTGACCGCATCAGTATTTTAGTACCGGGAAAGCTGTTCTTGAGAATGAGTTCCCATTCTTCGCTCAAGGCCTCTGGTTGGTAATGGGCCAACCAGTCTTGATGGTCCAAGAGAACATAATGGGAATATTCACCAGGATTTTCCTTCAAAAAATCACTGATCGTGGTCGTATGGGTTTTAACCGCACCAATAGTGTTGCGCAACAATTCGAAATTGTGCTCTTTCAAATACTCAGGACTACAGTTTTTTGTGTATTGTCCAGTCAAATACAAGCGCCAAAAATAATTGTCCCGTATCGGTATTTTGGTGAATACCTGTCTGAGGTTATTTTTTATAAAACCTGCCATGGCATCTGGGTATTTTTCTAAAATCAAGTTTTGTTGTGTTCTAGGCACACCCAGTAACGTCATTGTCAAATGCCTGTTCATGAGCCAAAGGGTCATTTTGCTCAAAAATTTAGGCTCTAGATCATAGTAGATCTCTTTTTGCTCCTCTAGGGTTTCACATTCCAACAGTCTGTTGACCAATTTTCGAGCCCCAGGTTTTAAATCAAAATATTTTTTGAAAAGCCAGGCAAAGTTACCAGATGTCCCAAAAAAATAGAATGATTTTTTTGTTCCTTTCCCACTGAACTTGTCTATTTTTTTATCCCAAAAGTCAACCGCATAATCTGGTAGATGAGTTTTGAGTTTTTCTCGATAATAGGTGCCTGCATGTTTGTATTGACCACGGCCGAACATTTTAAAATGCATATGATAGTCCCCATTGTGTATACTGGCCTTCTTCAATTCCAAAAGTGAATTCTGTCTAGGGTCGACATCAACACAATTGATTGCCTTGGGGTTGTCCAGTGAATAGTTTAGGGCATTGCACCCGGCACTGGTAATCATGACCACCTCACTTTTAGAATCAAGATTGAGCAATTGTCTATCGACACGCGAGTCTTCCCAACAGGTATCATAAATCAGGTAGTTTGAATGTATCTTGGTAAAGACTTTATCTTTCAGTTTATCTATGTTCTTATGCATTGAAGTCAGTAAGACGTTTTATCAATGCTAAAGCGATGGATAGCATTGAATATTTAACTTGGAAAATTACGCTCGATAGCGTTATAAAAGAAGTAATTCAAAATTATCATTCCATTAAATATAGCCCCCAAAATGCATTGCTTTTGGTAATCGAACTACTTTCAAAGTATGTTTATCAAGATATATGGAAAAGTTTCCATCGCAGATTTAAATTGGTCGTCAGTGCAAAATGGCGAGTTGCTTCGCAATTTTTATGAACCTGTAGTAAAAAGATCAAGTAAGGTTTTTGTCCAAAATTCAGACCATCAGGTTGAAATTCTTCAAGTGGACGACGTACTGTTTCCTTTGACGATAGCAAAAAAGTATACCAAAAATACGTGCTACCTGTTCAGTTTTATGGCCCAGTATATTGACTACACAAGGGAAGAAATCCTAGGGCATGGCAAGTACAGTTGGTTTCAGAAGATAGTTTCTAGGTTGGTTTTTCCTTTGCTCAAGACATTAGTGAGTTGGTGCGGTATGGAAAAAGTAGTCTTTGTGAACAATCTCTTTTTGGCCACGAACTTGTATGAAAAAGGAACCGCCATTGGGCACAACAGGGTAATTCAATACTTGAAAGAGCACTATACCGATAGCACAATCGCTTTCAGGTCGATCAACGAAGCTACTGATAGATGGTTGCTTGACGAGTTGCACGTTCAAGGAGGATTGCATTTAGCCTGTAGACAGCTGTATATACTTGACCCTGCCAAGAGTAATTTCAAAAGAAAAAGACCAGTAATTCAAGACAATAAATTGTGGAAGACAACAAAAGAGCTTTTTTGGGAAAAGTTGTCACGGTTCGATGAGAAAGAGATCCATACATTACTCCAGTATTATAGTGACTTGTACCGAAAAAAGTACTCTAAGCTCAATCCAGATTATACGCTTGAATTTCTTCAGGCCACAATAAAATCTGGAGTGCCTGATTTTTATGTTCTTAGAGCGGGTAAGACCAATATACCGCTAGCTGTTCAAGCTGTAGAAACAACGATTGATGTAGTTTGTACCCCATTTATTGGGTATGACCAGACAGTACCCAAGAAGGTTGGACTTTACCGTCTGATGAATCTGCAACTTACGAAACTCGCTATTGAAGAAAAGCGAGTATTCAACATGAGCAGTGGGGCTGCAAATTTCAAGAAGCAGCGTGGGGGCGTGCCTTTTTTTGACTACCATGTTATTTTTATAGATCATTTGCCAAAAAGAAGGCAGTGGCCATGGAAGCAATTGCATGCCATATCAGAATCAAAAATCAAGCCCACCATGAGAGATCTTGGGGTATAATGAATTGGGGCCAAGTGCATTAAAATGAGTGTGATGGCCAAAAAACAGGCCGACAACCAAACATCCGATTCAGAATTGATGAAATAAGCTGTGGTTTTAAGTAAAAAAACATAACTTTAAACTATGCAAATGTTGTATGAATATTTTAGGAGTTTTGGAGCGCTTTCAAAGCCCAATATGGATTTTTTATTGGGACATTGCAAAGAACGCGAAATTTCAAAAGGCACTAAGCTGATCGAACCCAACCAAAAAGTGGATTCGGTCTATTTTTTGGAAGAAGGATTTCTACACTATTATGCTTACAATGAGCATGGGGAGCGTATTACCTTAAATGTTGTGGGCCCAAACCACTGTTGGACGGTTATGGACAGTTTTATCAACGAGTTGCCGACCAGTGATGAATGTGCGGCCATAAACCATGTCAGCTTTTGCGAATTGAAAAGAACGGATTACTTGACCATAAAAGCTAAAAATAAAGAACTGGGCGACTTTATTCAGACCATTGTTGAACAGATCCTATCGGCAAAGGTGATCGAGGCAAACAAAAAGTCCAGTATGTCGATCGAACAACGCTATCTTGATTTACTGTACACTAAACCTAAAATGGTACAAGA
This sequence comes from Bacteroidota bacterium, assembly GCA_039184335.1. Lineage (GTDB taxonomy): Bacteria > Bacteroidota > Bacteroidia > Flavobacteriales > Flavobacteriaceae > JBCDBD01. The sequence goes on from JBCDBD010000017.1 coordinate 9,167, forward strand.
AGTACCGGTTCATATCATTGCTTCCTTACTGGGTACATCAAGGGAGACATTGCATCGTATCCGTAGAAAGCTGACTGCAGCTTAAAGATTTCTTAAAATTTTGTTAGTGTGTCAAATGACACAGTTTTTTTACAGCAGGTATTTGAAATTTATTCCATAAAACAAAACGATTAAAATTCCAATATCATGAAAAAATTTGCACTGACATTGTTTTTTGCGCTACCATTGGTGATGATGGGGCAAGAATTGAAATCTGGGAAAAAATTTACGAATACCGTTGTACTTGAGAATGCACCTGAAGCGATATGGGCTGCCATCACAGATTATTCCAATTTCAAATTTTGGGACGAAGGTATCGTTGATGTCAAATGTTCTGGGGAACTCAAAAAAAGACAAAATTGTCAGGTGATTACGAGTAACGGAAAGATTATTGAAGTTGAGATAGTAGCGCTTGTCGAAAACGAATCATATACACTTCGGTATAAGCTCTCTTCAGGCAATATGTACGTCCAACGCCATTTGACATCAGATGACCAATCAGCACTTTCAGAAACGGTGTGGTACAAAGGCATCTCACAAAAAACATTTGAAAAGTATAAAGGTGAAGATTATGGGGGGTACCTTGAGAGGCGATTATCACGTTTTAAGGATTTCATGGAAGGCAAATCAAGAGAAGGTCGTTGATCTCTACGTCAAAACTATCCATGAGGTAATGTAATCTTTCATTTGTCTTGGAACAGTCATTGACTTGGTATCTGATAAAGAGCTAGGCGCAACCAAGAGTGACCAAGGTGTTTTCCAAGATGCCCTTAATCAAAAAAATACGGTCGCTAAATGACCTTTATATTTGCTTTCAACCCCTCAATGATGCCTAAAATGTTTTGTACGGTATCTTCGAGGTAATGGGTAATGGCCACATGGGGAATACGTAGGGTGGTAAAACCATTTTTGAACGAGTGCATGGCTTCTTCGAGGTCATTGATAGCCTGTTCGTGGGTGATACTATGGTATTCGGTATCTATCTCGATATTGAGTTTTACACGCGAAATCGCGATATCCACCGATTTGTTTCCATCCCACCATTCTAGCATGGGGCTGGCACCAGCTTCTTTTAGTGCGTAGAACAATTGAATGGCTTCTACGGGGGTGTTGCGTTCAATGACAATTTTTTCTATACGCTGGGTATGTCTTTTACAGAGCGGTACGCCGATAAAGTGAATTGAATTGCGGTACTCTTGATACCCTATTTTTTTGCCACAGTCTTTACAGGTCATTTAAGTAGGTTATACGGTCAGTAATTTGATTTGGGATTATTATAACTGTGACAATACTGAATTCGTATAAAAATTCGATGTTCGACATTGTACTTTTAGATGAAATGCAATTTTTTAGATGAAATGCACAATTCTAGAAGAGAAGCCTTATATTTTGGCCAGCGCTAAAATAATCGTGATGTTCAAGAAAATAGGCCCCGGTGTTCTGATAGCTGCCGCTTTTATAGGCCCAGGCACCATCACGGCGTGTACCTCGGCCGGTGTTACATTCAGATATGCACTGTTATGGGCCTTACTACTCTCCATTTTGGCAACAATGGCCTTACAAGAAATGGCGGCCCGTATAGGTATCGTCTCCCAAAAAGGGTTGGCAGCGGTCATTCGTAGCCAATTGAAGGAAGCATGGACGCAAAAATTGGTGGTCGCGATTATCTTGATGGCCATCTTGCTCGGCAATGCGGCTTATGAAGCGGGTAACATAGGAGGGGCATCTTTAGGAATGGAAGTACTCTTTGGTGAAAGGTATATGGACTACTATCCATTAGGTATCGGTTTTTTTGCATTTGTGTTATTGTGGGTCGGCAATTACAAAGTTTTAGAGAATACCTTCATCGCCCTTGTACTGTTGATGAGTATTTCGTTTTTGGTCACAGCGGTTTGGACCACCCCGCCATTGGGCAAAATTTTAAAAGGTTTGTTGCTGCCTGACATGCCCAGTGAGAGCCTTTTTATGGTCATGGCCCTCGTGGGCACAAGTGTAGTGCCCTACAACTTGTTTTTACATGCCGCGTTGGTCAATGAAAAATGGAAAGCAAAGACAGACTTAAAAGCGGCAAGATGGGATACCATCATTGCTATAGGACTTGGGGGATTGGTCTCTATGGCAATTATGATTGTGGCCGCAGCAATACCGACCGGTGCGGTGAAGAATGCCTTTGATTTGGCAAAGGGGCTGCAACCGCTTTTTGGAGACAGCGCAAGGTACTTTATGGGTATTGGCCTGTTTGCGGCCGGTATTACCTCGGCAATAACCGCTCCTTTGGCTGCAGCCTATGTGGCCAACAGTTGTTTTGGATGGAAAGCAACCCTTAAGGATTGGAAATTTCGCTTGGTTTGGGGGGCAGTACTTTTTTTGGGGGTCTTTTTTTTGTCTTTTGACATTCAGCTTATTAAAGTCATAAAATTCGCCCAAATTGCGAATGGCATTCTTTTGCCGCTTATTGCGTTCTTATTGGTTTGGGTGGCCAACAAGAAAGAAATAATGGGAAAATACCAAAATGGCTATTTTCAAAACACCATCGGGTTTCTTATCATAGCATTAGCCCTGTTTTTGGGTGTTAAAAGTATTTTAAAAGTATTAGGGCTGTTATAGTGGAGGGTTTTTCAATAGATATCAATTGTGATGTAGGTGAAGGTACAGGCAATGAAGAAGATATTCTACCATATGTCAGTTCTTGCAATATTGCCTGTGGTGGGCATGCGGGTGATGCAAACAGTATGCGCCGAACAGCGAGGTTGGCAAAAGCGAACAAAGTAAAGGTAGGCGCACACCCCAGCTATCCAGATAAGGAAAATTTTGGAAGAAAAATGATGCACATTGGTAAGGCTGAACTGCTGACGAGCATCAAACAACAATTGGCCCAGTTTGTGGAAATACTGGATGAAGAACTGATCGAACTGCATCATATCAAACCACATGGCGCGCTGTACAATGCAGTTGCCAAAGACCCGATACTGGCCAAACTATTTTTGCAGGCAGTGGAAATCTACAGAAAAAAGGTTTTGTTGTATATGCCCTACGGTTCAGTTGCTGCAAAAGTGGCAGTTGAAAATGGATTTCAGATACGATACGAGGCATTTGGCGATAGAAACTACCGCGATGATTTGAGTTTGGTGCCCCGAACACATAAAAAGGCCTTGATTGTAAGCCCTGAACAGGCTTTGAGACACGTCTTGCCCATGATAAAAAGACAAGTGGTACATACAATTAACGAAAAAAAACGAAAAATTTTGGCCGATACCCTATGTATTCATAGCGATACCCCCTCGGCATTGAAAATAATAGTGTACCTTTCAAAGCAATTGCCCAAATACGAGGTACAAATAGTAAAGTGAAAAGTTACCCCATTACCGTTACATCTTTTGGCAAGCGTGCCGTACTCATGCAATGGCCAGAACAAGTCGAAGAAGCAATTCTGAAAGATGTGCTTCAATTTGAAAGTTTCTTGAAAAAAAAACTTGGGGGGGACTGGGAATATGTGCCAGCATACAATTCGCTTACCGTTATCAACAACATTGCCGACATTGATTTTGGGCCTTTGCGTAAAGACCTATTGATTTGGTATGCTGAAATAGAGGGGCATGAACAGAACAATCGGTTTCTTTGGAAACTTCCTGTCTGTTATGACCTGGATTTTGCCATTGATTTGAAAGAGGTCGCCAAACAGTTGCGATTGACCAATGAGCAACTGGTGAGGTTGCATACCTCTATCGAATATACCGTTTATGGTATCGGGTTTTTACCTGGTTTTATGTATTTGGGGGGACTCCCGGGTACATTGATAACCCAACGTAAGAAAGAACCCCGGTTAAAGGTGGTACAAGGTGCCGTTGGCCTTGCGGGAAAGCAAACCGGAATTTATCCCCAAGAATCCCCAGGGGGCTGGAATATCATAGGTAACTGTCCGGTTCCACTTTTTAATAAAAATCACGAAGACCCCAGTTTTGTCCGTGTCGGGGACAAGGTCAAGTTTTTTCAAATCTCCAAAGCCGCCCACGATCTGCATAGAATAGAAATAGAGGTAGGTATTTTCAAACCACAAAAAACTATTTTGGATGATTAGGGTCTTAAAATCGGGTTTTTTTACCACGGTACAGGATTTAGGACGATTTGGCTATCGTAATAAAGGTGTGCCCGTAGCTGGGGCCATGGATGTGATTTCGGTACACAAGTTGAACAAACTGTTGGAGAACGACCTGAATGCACCGGTACTTGAGATTACCATGACCGGCCCTGAACTGCTTTTTGAAGAAGACACTTTCATATGCATTTCCGGGGCATTACTTTCCCCTTCATTGAACGGTACCCCCATTACTAATTATCAGGTCATTCCAATTGTTAAGGGTGACTTGCTTTCCTTTGGAAAATTACAAAGTGGCTTTAGGTGTTACTTGGGTGTAAAGGGGGGATTGCATCTTGAAGAAATATTGGGGAGCCGTTCATTTTACCATCCCATCACCAAAAAAAAATGTATCCATGAGGGTGATGAAATTCCATTTGTCTGCACAAGTTCTTTTGAACCAAGGATTTCTGGAATCAAGATAAGCTCCCATCTAAATGAAAGTGACCTTGAGGTATCAAGAGGTCCTGAATTTGATCTATTGGATGATAGGCAATTGGAAATGCTGTTTTCAAAGCGATTTTCTGTTTCTAAGGAAAACAATCGGATGGCCTATCAACTTGATGATCATATTGATGGGCATTCCATCAATATGCTTACTTCTGGCACACTCCCGGGTACAGTTCAACTGACTCCCGCTGGCAAATTGATTGTTCTGATGAAAGATGGCCAGACCACAGGGGGGTATCCGAGAATAGTGCAACTGACCCAAGCTGCCATATGTGTCTTGGCACAAAAGAAATTTGCGGACCAAATTGCCTTTAAGTTGGTGTAAAGGTTAAATTTTTTTATATACCTGTTCAAAGGGCACCCGAAACCGTGGGCCATATATCCCATTCTTAGAACGTATGCCACACCCAATCACCATATTGATTTCTGCGCCTTTCGGTAAGTCTAAGATTCTTTTGATCCTTAAGGTATCACTGCCTTCCATAGGGCAGGTATCATAGCCAATGGCAGCCATGCTGATCATAAAGTTCTGGGCTGCCAGTCCTGCACTTTTATGTGCAACAATACGTAAATCAGATTTTCGCACCTGGCGATATATGGGACGCAACAAACCGACCAGTTGAAAGAATAGATATTTGCACCATCCAAAAATGCCTAGAACATCAAAGTAAACGGCGGGAATAAGTTTTTTGTAATAGTCCAAAGCAAATTTTTCGCGCTTGGTGTATTCATTTATAGGTTTGCTGCCATATTGTGATTCTAAAAAGGCAATGTTGGCTTTGGCGCGTTTTTTCCAAAGGTCTCTTCTGGCGACCACCACGACGAGTTGTTTGGCATATTTCGCCGCGTTCTGTCCCAAGCAGGCCTTGGCCAGTTGATGGGCGGTTTCCCCATCAGTAATATGGTAAAACTCCCAAAGTTGAAGATTGCTGCTCGTTGCTGCCATGGTGGCATTTTTAATGCAGTGTTTTACCTTTTCAGCATCAATTTCAAGATTGGCTTCAAAGATTCTGACAGACCTACGGTAGGTGATGGCCTCGGTAACAGTTTTTTCCATGAGCTCAAAAGTAGGTAAATGAAGATTTCTTTTGTGAACAAAAAATAAAATGTGTAAAATTGGATGATGAAAAGAAATAGCATTATCGGTCGCGTGGTCATCGTTCCCCAAAAGGAATGACACAGACTTGATAACAATGAAAAAAAGCCTGTGTCAATAGAACACAGGCTTTTTTTGTTACAGGGGCCTGAGTGTTGAATATGATATTTTGATATAATTTAAGTAGTTGAAAAACAGCTATTTGAAAATGTATTTTTTGAAATGAGCCTAAAGCGCCCCTTAGTGTTAAAATATTCAGGTATCTGAAAGATATATCTTTGAATGTTAAAATAAATTAAGCGTTTATACCTTTTGAGCACTTCTTTCTGATGGAATTGAACAAGTACAGTAAAAATGTGACACAGGATCCCACGCAACCAGCAGCACAGGCCATGCTACATGCCATTGGCCTGACCGGAGAAGATCTTGAAAAGCCCTTGATCGGCATTGGCAGTACGGGGTATGAGGGCAATCCTTGCAATATGCACCTAAATGGGCTTTCAAAGTATGTAAAACAGGGTATTCAAGAAAAAGATTTGGTAGGGCTTATTTTCAATACTATTGGGGTAAGTGATGGTATTTCAATGGGTACTTATGGAATGCGGTACTCCCTGCCTTCACGAGATATCATTGCCGATTCGATGGAAACCGTGGTCCAGGCCATGAACTATGATGGTTTGGTCACCGTAGTGGGCTGTGACAAAAACATGCCAGGGGCATTAATGGCCATGATCCGATTGAACCGGCCTTCGGTCTTGGTATATGGCGGTACCATAGCATCAGGTTGCCTGAAAGATAAAAAACTGGATGTTGTATCCGCTTTTGAAGCTTGGGGTGAGAAAGTGGCAGGTACAATAGATGAGGAAGAATATAAGGCCGTTATTCAAAACGCTTGCCCAGGTGCCGGAGCCTGTGGGGGTATGTACACCGCTAATACCATGGCTTCGGCAATCGAGGCTCTGGGTATGGCCATGCCGTACAACTCATCCAATCCTGCTACGGGCAGTGAAAAGAAAAATGATTGTATTGCCTCAGGAAGGGCGTTGCGGCATCTGCTTGAAAATGACATTAAACCTAGCGATATCATTACCAAAAAATCCTTGGAAAATGCCATTAGGTTAATTACCGTTTTGGGTGGTTCTACCAATGCAGTGCTCCATTTTTTGGCCATTGCCAAAGCGGCCGACATTGATTTTGGATTGAACGATTTTCAGCGAATTAGCGATACCACCCCCTTTTTGGCAGATTTAAAGCCAAGTGGTAGGTTTTTGATGGAAGATGTTCATCGAGTGGGTGGTGTGCCCGCAGTGATGAAATTTATGTTGGATAATGGTATGTTGCATGGTGATTGTCTGACCGTAACCGGAAAAACGATTGCCCAAAACCTAAAAACCGTACCAGCCCTGATGCAAGGACAACAGGTGGTCAAGAATTTAGATACTCCTATCAAGAAAACTGGCCACATCAGAATTCTCTATGGCAACATAGCTGAAGAGGGGGCCGTTGCCAAGATTACGGGAAAGGAAGGCCTTCATTTTACAGGTACTGCCAAAGTGTTCAATGGCGAATTTGAAGCCAACGATGGCATCAAGAACGGAAAGGTAAACAAAGGGGATGTTGTGGTCATTCGTTATGAAGGGCCAAAAGGGGGGCCTGGCATGCCTGAGATGCTCAAACCTACAGCAGCTATCATGGGAGTTGGGCTTGGCAAGGATGTCGCACTGATAACAGATGGCCGGTTCTCAGGGGGCACACATGGTTTTGTCGTCGGCCATATTGCACCCGAGGCACAAGACGGTGGCGGAATCGCCCTGCTTGAAGATGGTGACATCATTACCATAGATGCTGAGAAAAACACTATCTCTGTCGCATTGTCCGACGAAGAATTAGCAAAGCGAAAGGATTCTTGGTTGGCCCCAGACCTGAAAGTCAACAGGGGCAGTCTATATAAATATGCAAAAACGGTATCATCAGCCTCAAAAGGCTGTGTCACCGATGAACTATAATTTGGGAAAGGTTATGGAAACTTTAAAAGCGCAAAAAACAGCAGCGAAACCAAAAAAGAGTATCAAGATCAGTGGAGCAGAAGCCATTATTCATTGCTTGTTGGCAGAGGGTGTCGATTTGATATACGGCTATCCGGGTGGGGCCATTATGCCCGTGTATGATGAACTTTATAAGTTTCAAGATAAGTTGACCCATGTGCTGACCCGTCATGAGCAAGGTGCTACCCATGCAGCACAAGGATACGCCAGGGTCAGTGGAAAAGTTGGGGTTGCCATGGCCACCTCGGGGCCAGGTGCGACAAATCTTGTGACCGGACTTGCCGATGCACAGATTGACTCGACCCCAATGGTATGTATTACAGGTCAGGTGCCAAGGCATCTTTTAGGATCTGATGCCTTTCAAGAAACAGATATTGTGGGTATTTCGACCCCGGTGACCAAATGGAACTACCAAATCACCAAGGCTTCCGAAATTCCTGGAATTCTTGCCAAGGCCTTTTACATAGCCAAATCCGGTAGACCAGGACCAGTACTTATCGATGTCACTAAAAATGCACAATTTGACGAACTGGATTTTACATATGAGAAATGTTTGGGAGTCAGAAGCTACCAACCCATGCCAGAACCCGATCATCGGGCGATCGAAGCGGCAGCTGAATTGATCAACAGCGCAAAAAAACCCTACATCGTTTTTGGCCAAGGGGTTATTTTGGGCGAAGCGGAATCACAGTTGAAGGCCTTGGTTGAAAAAGCGGGCATTCCTGCAGCTTGGACAATTTTGGGGCTTTCCGCTATGGATACAGATCATCCGTTGAATGTAGGTATGGTGGGCATGCACGGAAATTACGGACCTAATGTACTGACCAACGAATGTGACGTACTTATTGCCATTGGTATGCGTTTCGATGACCGTGTCACCGGAAATTTGGCCACATATGCCAAACAGGCCAAGATCATCCATTTTGAAATTGACCCCGCTGAGATCGATAAGAACGTAAAGGCTGATGTCGCGGTTCTTGGTGATGCCAAGCAGACATTGACACTATTGTTGCCCTTGATAGAAAAAAACAGCCATGAAACATGGCGTTCTGAGTTTGACAGAAAATATGAAGAAGAGTATGCAACGGTAATAAAAAATGATGTTTATCCCACCAAACCAGGTTTGACGATGGGCGAGGTCATTGAAGAGATCAATAAGGCCTCTGCACACAAAGCGGTAATCGTTACAGATGTGGGCCAGCACCAGATGGTCGCTTGCCGATATGCTAAATTCAAACAGTCAAAGAGCAACATCACATCTGGGGGTCTCGGCACCATGGGTTTTGCATTACCTGCTGCAATTGGTGCCAAAATGGGGGCAATGGAGCGTGAAGTGGTGGCGGTGATCGGTGATGGGGGCTATCAGATGACCATTCAAGAGTTGGGTGTCATTTTCCAGCACCACGTTCCGGTAAAAATTGTGGTCTTGAACAACGATCATTTAGGGATGGTGCGACAGTGGCAAGAGCTGTTTTTCGAAAGCCGCTACGCCTCAACGGTAATGACCAATCCCGATTTCGTAAAAATTGCTGAGGGGTACCACATAACGTCTAAAAGAGTAACAGAGCGCAGTGAGCTAAAGACAGCGGTCGAAACGATGATTGCATCACCCGACCCCTACTTTTTGGAGGTTAAGGTAGAAAAAGAGGACAATGTGTTTCCGATGATACCCTCAGGTGCTTCAGTATCAGATATCAGGCTAAAGTAGCATCCATGAACGACACCAAGATACTTGATGTGCCCAGTGCCTATTCAGAACTAGTACGCAAGTCCGTTGAAATCGGATTTACCATGCCTTCAGATATCCATATAGGAAATCTGTTGAAAACGCTGGTCGCTTCAAAACCAAGTGCCCATATTTTGGAATTGGGAACCGGTATGGGGCTTTCGCTGTCATGGATGGTAGCGGGCATGGATGGTAGCTCTAGACTGATCACAGTTGATAATGATTTAAAACTGTGCCACATAGCCAAAAAATATTTCGGTAATGACCAACGTGTGGACATTGTCTGTGAAGACGCTTCCATGTGGTTGAAAAATTATACAGGCGAAGCTTTTGATTTGATTTTTGCTGATGCTTGGCCAGGTAAATATAGCGACATTGACAAAACCTTGGACTTGTTGAAGCCCAATGGATTTTATGTTATCGATGATATGTCACACCAACCCAATTGGCCTGAAGGCCATCAGTTGCATGTAATGGACTTGATCGGTTATCTTGAAGAACGCGAAGACTTCAATGTGACAAAAATGGATTGGTCAACAGGAGTGATCATTGCTGTTAAAACAAAGACCACAAGTAAGTAGTAAAAATTATGGAAAATAAGTGGTTCACGATATCGGTATACTCAGAGAACAATGTAGGGTTGTTGAACCGGATATCAGGAATATTCTTAAAAAGGCACATCAATATAGAAAGCCTAAATGTATCAAAATCAGAAATTGAAAACGTTTCAAAATTTACCATAGTGGTATTCACCACTGAGGATTGGACACGCAAGATTGTTGCCCAGATTGAAAAACAGGTCGAGGTGATCAAGGCGTTTTACCATACTGATGAAGAAACCATTTATCAAGAGTCGGCCATGTTCAAGATTGCATCAGATTTGCTTTTTGATGAGCCACAGATACAAAATGTGATCAAAGAAAGCAATTCAAAAATTGTTACGGTCCACCGTGACTTTTTTGTATTGGCAAAAACAGGACGGCGGCATGAAATCGATGAAATGCATGATAGGCTGGAGCCTTTTGGCATCATGCAATTTGTGCGTTCGGGCCGTATTGCGGTTACCAAAGCGACCATGCCCATAACAGAACTTCTCGAAGAATTTAAATTAAACAACTAAATACAACGAATAACGAATAAAATGACAAATTACTTTAATACACTGGCACTACGGGACCAGTTGGACCAATTGGGAAAATGTAGGTTTATGCAGGCTGGCGAGTTTGCCGATGGGGCAAATGCTTTAAAGGGAAAAAAAGTGGTCATCGTTGGGTGTGGGGCTCAGGGTTTGAACCAAGGCCTGAACATGCGCGACTCGGGGCTCGATATTGCATATGCCCTTCGAGAGGCTGCCATAAAAGAACAACGCCCCTCATATAAAAATGCCACCGAGAACAATTTTAATGTAGGCACTTATGAAGAACTGATACCTTCTGCAGATGTAGTGATCAATCTTACTCCTGACAAACAGCATACCAACGTGGTGGGCAATGTGATGCCGCTTATGAAGCAAGGGGCTACCTTGTCCTATTCCCATGGATTCAACATTGTTGAGGAAGGAATGCAGGTGCGTAAAGATTTAACCGTGATTATGGTAGCCCCAAAGAGTCCAGGTTCAGAAGTACGTGAAGAATACAAAAGAGGGTTCGGGGTACCTACCCTAATTGCGGTACACCCTGAAAATGACCCAGAAGGCAAGGGATTGCAGCAAGCAAAAGCCTATGCGGCAGCTACCGGAGGCCACAAGGCAGGTGTTTTGGAATCTTCATTTGTCGCTGAGGTAAAATCAGACCTGATGGGTGAACAGACCATTTTATGTGGCTTGTTGCAGACCGGTTCCATACTCTGTTTTGATAAAATGGTCGAAAAGGGAATAGATCCAGGCTACGCCTCAAAACTGATCCAATATGGGTGGGAGACCATTACCGAAGGATTAAAATATGGTGGGATCACCCATATGATGGACCGTTTGTCCAATCCTGCCAAGATAAAGGCATTTGATCTGTCAGAAGAGCTCAAGCAAATCATGAGACCACTGTTTCAAAAGCACATGGACGACATCATGAGTGGACACTTTTCAAAAACAATGATGCAAGATTGGGCCAACAGCGATGAAAACCTATTGCAATGGCGTGCCGCGACGGGCGAAACAGCCTTTGAAAAGACTCCTGCAGGCAATATAGAGATTTCAGAACAAGAATATTATGACCATGGTGTGCTGATGGTAGCCTTGGTCAGGGCAGGCGTGGAACTTGCCTACGAGACCATGACCCAATCGGGCATTATAGGAGAATCGGCCTATTATGAATCGTTGCATGAGACGCCATTGATTGCCAACACCATAGCTCGAAAGAAGTTATTTGAAATGAACCGGGTAATTTCAGACACGGCAGAGTATGGCTGTTACCTGTTTGATCATGCCTGTAAGCCGTTGTTGGCAGATTTCATGCAACACATAGATACCGATGTCATAGGAAAATCCTATGGGGAAGGAATTGGCAATGGTGTGGATAATGTAAAACTGATTGCTGTGAACAAGGCCCTGCGTGAACATGATGTTGAAGTAGTGGGGGCACGCTTGCGTGCATCCATGACAGCCATGAAACCCATCGTTTAGCCAATTTAAGAAGCGTTTTTTGAAACAGGCCACCACAGCATATTTCCCAAAGATTGCAGACATCCAGAAAGCTGCAACGACCATAAGCCAAGTGGCCAATGAAACACCTTTGGCCCAGAGTATTCGCTATTCAAGAGTTTTTGGGGCCAATATTTTGCTGAAACGTGAAGACCTGCATCGTGTGCGTAGTTATAAGATTAGGGGTGCGTTCAATAAAATAAGTTCACTTTCGGCACTTGAACTGGAACGGGGCGTGGTCTGTGCCAGTGCTGGTAACCACGCTCAGGGCGTCGCCTTTGCCTGTAATCACCTAAAGGTGAACGGAACCATTTTTATGCCCGTGGTTACTCCGAAACAAAAGGTGGACCAGACAAAAATGTTTGGTGGCGAATGGGTCAAAGTCGTTTTGGAGGGAGATACCTTTGACGATTCCTATAAAGCGGCGATTGCAAAATGTACTACCCAAAACAAGACCTTTGTGCACCCTTTTGATGACCCTAAGACGATTGAAGGTCAAGCGACTGTGGGGCTTGAACTGTTAAATCAATCCAAAGCGCCCATTGATTATGTCTTTGTGGCCGTGGGTGGTGGTGGGCTGGCTTCAGGGCTTTGCGGCACCTTTAAGGCCTTGTCGCCCCAAACAAGGATTATCGGAGTAGAGCCCGAAGGTGCTCCTTCAATGAAGACTTCGATAGCGCATGGGCAATTGGTTGAACTTGAACATATTGATAAGTTTATCGACGGGGCAGCTGTGCAAAAAGTAGGCGAGTATACCTTTCCCATTTGTAAAGATTACCTTTACAAAATGGTAACAGTACCTGAAGGTAAGGTCTGTCAAACCATTTTAGATTTGTACAATCGCGATGCCATCGTAGTGGAACCTGCAGGTGCATTGACCATTGCGGTATTGGACGATTTTGCTGATGAAATCAAGGGAAAAAATGTGGTTTGCGTCATCGGAGGTAGCAATAACGATATTACCCGAACAGCAGAAATCAAAGAGCGTGCGCTACTGTACGGCAACTTGAAGCATTATTTCATTATCCGTTTTCCGCAACGTCCTGGGGCATTGAAGGAGTTTGTAGCTGAAATTTTGGGACCAGATGACGATATTACCCATTTTGAATATTCAAAAAAGTCAAGCCGTGAAAACGCTCCGGCGGTTGTCGGTATTGAATTGAAGACACCCTCTGACCTGGCACCCTTGATGAAACGGATGAAAGAAAACAACTTCTTTGGCGACTATTTGAACGATAAACCAGATTTGTTTCAATACCTAATTTAAAACACATGGCAACCGCTACAGCAACCATACCAGAAGAATACCAGATAAAGTCTTTGATCCACGAGCGACATTATTTGATCGATGGTGTTTTGAAGCAATGGAATGGTGATGTCACCAAAGTAATTTCGACCATTTCGTCCACAACGACCTATGCACCCACTGTTTTGGGCAGTATACCCAATATGGGTGAAAAGGAAGGATTGGAAGCGTTGGATGCTGCATTGAATGCGTATGATCAAGGTCAGGGCATTTGGCCTACCATGAAGGTAAGGGACCGCATTGCCTGTATGGAGGCTTTCGTCAAAAAAATGGAGCTAAAGCGTGAAGAAGTGGTCAAGTTGCTGATGTGGGAAATAGGCAAATCAAAACCCGATTCGTACAAAGAGTTTGACCGTACGGTGGAGTATATCTACAATACCATTGAAGATTACAAGCAACTGGACCGTAATTCGGCCAAGTTTCAAAAACATGATGGGGTGTATGCCCATATTCGGCGAGGCCCATTGGGCGTCGTACTCTGCTTGGGCCCATATAATTATCCACTGAACGAAACCTTTGCCCTGTTGATTCCCGCCATTATTATGGGAAACACGACCATTTTCAAACCCGCCAAACACGGAGTATTACTGATTACACCGCTATTGGAAGCGTTTCAGACGAGTTTTCCCAAAGGGGTGGTCAACATCCTTTTTGGTAGGGGCAGGGCAGTGGCCGCTCCCATTATGAAGACAGGTAAAGTAGATGTATTGGCCTTGATCGGTAACAGTAAATCGGCCAATGCCTTACAAGAACAGCATCCCAAAAGCAATCGATTGCGATTGGTCTTGGGGTTGGAAGCCAAAAACCCGGCCATCGTGTTGCCCGATGCCGATATCGATTTGACCATCAATGAAATCATTGCAGGCACCACCTCATTCAATGGACAACGGTGTACGGCCCTGAAAGTGGTGTATGTACACGATGAAATAAAAGACGAATTTTTAGAGAATTATACAAAGGCCATTGATGCCCTTCCATTTGGTAATCCCTGGGATGATGGGGTGAAATTGACCCCGCTTCCTGAGCCACAAAAACCAGATTACATTCAAGAATTGTTGGATGATGCCCTCACTAAGGGCGCTACCATTCAAAATACCAAAGGAGGCCAACGCAGCGAAAATTATATTTGGCCTGCGGTGCTCTACCCAGTCAGCAAAGACATGCGGGTCTATCAAGAAGAGCAGTTTGGCCCTATCGTACCGGTACTTTCGTTTTCCGATATATCAGAACCTTTAGATGATATGGCAGCATCGAACTACGGACAGCAGGTCAGCCTTTTTGGAAAAGATGTCTACACCTTATCACCGCTGATCGATACCTTGTCTAACTTGGTATGCCGCGTGAATTTGAACAGTTCGTGCCAACGCGGTCCCGATGTGTACCCCTTTACCGGCCGAAAAGATTCTGCGCAATCTACCCTGAGTGTACACGATGCCCTACGTTCCTTTTCCATACGTACCTTTGTTGCCTTTAAGGACAACGCACTGAACAACAAGACCATCGAACAACTATTGGAAGCCAAGGTCAGTAATTTTTTGAGTACCGATTATTTGCTTTAGGCATTGAATTAACCATCAAGCTTAAGATGACTGCGAACGACCATTACCATCTGGCATTGTCTATCACTGAGGTGACAAGGTAGCTTAATAGCCACAATAAAAAAGTGCATCGGTAATCCAATTATAATTTTCTTCAAGATACGTTGGGGGAAACACGGCGTTTTTGTAACCTATTATAGGTACAAAGTATAATATATGGGAAATTTGACCGAGGCAAATAACAGGATTGGAATGGCCTTTGCTGAGGGTTCGAATACCCTAAAACTAAGTGGTCTAGAACTAACAACGGACGATTTGAACCAGTTGTTGCCTCGCTTAAAACGATTGAACTGTCTAGAAGAGTTAGATCTATCAAACAATGAGTTTAGGGCGCTTCCCGACGGGATTGGGAACTTGACCGACCTCACTAACTTAAACATATCAGGAAATGGACTTGAAAGACTCCCTGATAGCATTGGAAATTTCACCGAACTGGAATCCTTAAATGTATCTTATAATTCTCTGACAGCACTACCGAAAACATTGACGAATCTGAAATGCCTGAAATACCTCAATGCGTCCAAGAATAGGCTTAGTAGTTTGCCAGATGAGATCAGGGATTTGTCCTTACTTAAGGTATTAATTGTGAATGGAAACCGTCTGAACAGATTACCATCCAGCATTGGGGAACTTAAACATCTCGAAAATCTTGATATTCACAAAAACAGTTTGTCGGAACTACCCCTTTCGATTGGCGGTTTAACTAACCTTGCATTCCTGAATGCATCAGACAATCAGCTTACCAACTTACGCCCTGAGATCGGATCCCTTGAAAACCCCATAGGGTTGAACTTATCCATAAATCGGCTTACTTCGCTTCCTGAGACTATGGCACGCATGAATATTACCAATTTACAACTGACAAACAATCCGTTATCCATGGAGACCATGCATTGGCTTCGAGCTACCTTTCCTCCTGGGGTGGTTCATACCAATATGGCCGCTCATGGGCAATACTATAATGCCCTTACTACACTAGAAGACATCTATTGTAATGAAGTAGAGGCAAAATCAAGGGCGATAGCATCCCTTTCACTGGGCCATTTTGAAATTGAGGGCGGGCAGATGAAGACCGCACCGGAGATGTTGAAAGAGCTGTTCCAAAAAGCACCGATTGACGATGCCCAATGGACCGTAGTTTATAAACCTGCATTACGGCATCTATTGGATCAGGTAATCGATACCCGTCGTACCGAGGAAGATCGAAAAGGAATTCTACAACAATTGGCAACCTCCCTTGGCGACTGTCCGACCCCAATCAAGAGCTTTCTCGTACAGGCTTTTATCGGGCAGCATAGCGAAGAAGGAGCAGAGCTGCCACAATCGCTCCATGCACTAGTGGCAAGGGTGGCCGTAGAGCAAAAAGTGGTACAGGCCCTCAGAGACCAGTTGGCCGACAACGAAAAGATCGAACAGGTACAGGGACTGGTGAACAGCCTGTTCATGGAAGGCGCAGAGACCAACGATCATAACCAGATACCCATAATGGGCGATCGTGAACGCCTTCCTCCCGTAACGGCCTACCCTGAATTTGCCTTTGATCAGGTGACCGATACCCTAGCAGGGGCTTTTGCACAACTTTGTTGCAAGACCGGAGCCGAAGGGCAGTTGGTAAAAGAAGGGGGCAGTTACCAGTTGGACCAGGGCAAGCTGAACGGTATTGTGGAGCCCTTTTTTGCAGCACACGGCATAGTGAGCCAACGGGAACGGTACGTGAACGGGTACAGGGCTAAAGTGGAACCCTTCTTAAAGGAAAGCGGGCTGATATTGCATCCTGAAAAGGATGATGTGCGTCCCTTGCTCGAAATACCGGTACAGCAGCGCGAACTCCGTGAAATGCTCCTGGGAGTGAGCGACAGTGAGGTAGCCGCCGTCTATGCCAGATACCTTGATGCCCAGATGGCAGCTTTGGCGGCAACAAGTGCCAAGTACCATGAAGGGGAACTATCAGAAATGACGACCCCATTGAACAGGGCCATACAGCAGCCGCGTGGTGGGGAGCTCAGTCCCCGCGAAACAAAAGGTGCCAAGTGCAACCTGTTCGGATGTATTACTCCAAGAAGATAGTAGCATTTTATGGGAATGGCCAGGAAAAGTCATTGACAGGGTTTCAACATTTTCAATGAACCTTGTTTGATGTAATTTCCAAAGCACAAGTACCTACTTTAACACGAACTGCTGATACTTTAACAATTAACTAACGATGTACGTGCTTAAGTAGCAATACTTTAGTCGAACAACCACAGTTTATTTATCAATAGTAAAAACGAACACATGAAAAAATGTTACTTGACCATCAAGGTCATGCTACTGTCAGTGGCTTTCAGTTTTACTTTAAGCCTAACTGCACAATTGGATTTGCCTAGGGGCAGTCAAATGGCTAAGGTGTCACAGACCATAGGTATCACAGATGTGACCCTTGTGTATTCCAGACCAAGTGTCGACAATAGGGAGATATGGGGCCAATTGGTACCTTATGGAATGAACAATTTGGGGTTTGGTACCGCAAAGGAATCCCCATGGCGGGCGGGCGCCAATGAAAATACCATTTTTAAGACCACGCATGATATCAAGGTTGAAGGCCAAGATTTACCGGCAGGGAAATATGGACTGCACATGGTCGTCAATGCAGATGGTACCGCACAGGTCATATTTTCAAAAAACCACGGTGCTTGGGGCAGTTATTTTTATGACCCTGACGAAGATGCACTCGTCGTTGACGTGACCACAAACGCGATTCCACATGTAGAACAATTAAAGTTTGAGTTCAATGAGGTGGATGCCACCTCTGCAGTCGCTTCATTGAATTGGGAGAAAAAACAGATTCCATTCAAGATTGAAGTGGGAGTGACAGATATTGTATTGGCCGACATCCGTTCAAAAATGCAAGACCAACCTGGTTTCAATCGCCAGACTTGGGAACAGGCGGCCAATTATGCCCTGAACAATGACGGTGATTTAGATGAAGCCTTGACATGGATCGATGCAGCCATTGCCGGACAGTTCTTCAGTCAAAAAACATTCAATAATTTGAGCATCAAGGCGCAAATTTTGGCTAAACAGGGCAAAACCGATGAAGCTACCACACTGATGCAAGAGGCGATGCCCTTGGGTACGGTATTTCAGGTACACGGCTACGGTCGTCAATTGATAACATTGGGGCAACATGAAAAAGCCCTGGAAGTATTCAAATGGAATGCTAAGGCCCACAAAGGTACTTGGCCGGTACATTACGGGCTAGCCAGGGGCTATTCGGCAATTGGTGATAATAAAACGACCCTAAAACACTTAAAGTTGGCTTTGGAAAACGCACCTGCACAAGCCAATAAGGATCGGGTTGCCGCTAACATCGCGAAGGCAGAGCAAGGGGAAAGCATCAACTGATAAGTAACATTGCTACCTTGATTTTAAAAGCCCGGTATTGATCGGGCTTTTTAACTGATATAGCCCCAGATCCGTTTTGTTTTTGCCAGTTGGGTATATGCCAATCGAATGGGTAGGTTGTTCTCTTCTTCCAATTTGGGATCATTTTTTAAAATGTTCAGGGCATGGTACCTGGCCACTTTTAAGATGGTATTGTCTTTGACGATGTCTGCAATTTTCAATTCCAATACCCCACTTTGCTGGGTGCCCATTAAATCACCTGGCCCCCTTAACTTCAAATCGACTTCGGCAATCTCAAACCCATCGTTGGTACGCACCATGGTTTCCAATCGTGTTCTGGCATCTGTAGAAAGTTGATGGCCGGTCATCAAGATGCAATAGCTCTGTTCGGCCCCACGCCCCACACGGCCCCGCAATTGGTGCAATTGTGACAGACCAAAACGTTCAGCACTTTCAATGACCATGACCGATGCATTGGGCACATTGACCCCAACTTCAATAACTGTGGTGGCTACCATAATCTGGGTTTCTCCCTTTACAAAACGCTTCATTTCAAAGTCTTTGTCCGTAGCCTTCATTTTACCGTGCACAATCGAAATTTGATAATCGGGTTGGGGAAAATCGCGTGCGATGCTTTCATAACCATCCATCAAATCTTTGTAGTCCAATGCTTCTGATTCTTGGATCAACGGAAAGACGACATAAACCTGTCTTCCTTTTTTGATCTCGTCCCGAATGAATCGAAAGACTTTTAATCGATTGGAATCGTAGCGGTGAACTGTTTTGATGGGTTTTCTGCCTGGGGGCAGTTCATCAATGACCGAAATATCCAAATCTCCGTACAGACTCATGGCCAAGGTTCTTGGTATTGGGGTTGCCGTCATGACCAGAACATGGGGTGGCACTTCGTTTTTGTGCCATAGTTTTGAGCGTTGGGCCACCCCAAAACGATGTTGTTCATCGATTATGGCCAAGCCCAGATTATTAAATTGCACCTGATCTTCCAATACTGCATGGGTGCCCACCAAGATATGGAGTGATCCATCCAGTAATTGTTCATGTATCTTTTTACGTATTGATTTTTTGGTCGAACCGGTCAATAGGGTCAAAGTAAGCCCCATGTCACCCAAGAGTTCCTTTAACCCATGATAATGCTGGGTTGCCAAGATTTCTGTGGGCGCCATTAAGCACGCCTGAAATCCATTATCGATGGCCAATAATATACTCATTAGCGCAACAATGGTCTTGCCTGAGCCTACATCTCCCTGTAGCAGGCGGTTCATCTGTGCATTACTGCCCAAATCACCCCGAATCTCCTTAATGACCTTTTTCTGTGCCCTGGTCAGTTCAAAAGGGAGGTGTTCATTAAAAAAGGTATTGAAAAATGAGCCTACTTGTTTGAATGGATGCCCCTTGATTTTTTGTTTACGTGTAACTTTTTTTGAGATAAGCTGTAGTTGTATGAAGAAAAGCTCTTCAAATTTCAAGCGGAATTGGGCTTTGGCCAATAATTCTTGACTCTTAGGAAAATGAATGTTGAACAGGGCCTCACTTTTTGGCATCAGCTTTAATTCGGCCAATAGATCCATCGACAATGATTCGCGAAACTGCCCCTGGGCCTCTAAAAAGAGTTGTTGTATCCATTTGCAGATGACCCGATTTGAAATTCCCTTGGCACCCAATTTTTCTGTAGATGGATAAATGGGTTGCATGGTAATGCGCAATCCCCTTTGGTGCTCGCTCATGAGTTCCATCTCAGGATGTGCTATTGAAAATGAACCGCCGTATCTGTTGATTCGACCAAAGACGACATAGGGTTCATTGATCTTCAAATGCTCACGTATCCATTGTTGCCCCCGAAACCAGACCAGTTCCATTTCACCGGTGTCATCTGTAAAAGTGGCCACTAAACGTTTGCCCCGTTTTTGTGCCACGGTCCTGACATGTACAATCTTACCTATGATCTGTACATCTGCCCCACTATGGTGCAGTTCGTTGATCTTGTAGTAATGCGTCTTGTCAATGTACCGATGGGGAAAGTGCTGCATGAGGTCGCCAAAGGTTTGGATACCCAATTCAGAACGCAGGGTGTCGGCCCTGTTTGTACCGATGCCTTTTAAATAGGCGATGGGGGTCTGTAGAAAATTGGTGTTCATCAATTTAAAAATAGGTAAATTGAAACGACTTTTACTACCTTAATGTGATGCGCCCAATTCAGTTGTTTTTTATCATATTGTTTCCTGCTCACTTTTTCTCACAAGAAGAACCCAAGGTTGACTTCATCAGGGGCAGGGCAGAAATTAGGCCCATACCCTCAAAAAAGGCCATATCTGGTATCGTGCGTTATGATTTTAGGGTGAAGAAACAGGTAGATTCGATTGCCATACAAGCGGTAGCCATGGAATTTTCCAATATTTTTCTTCAAAACCAGAAAATAGACAGTACTTATACCTATGATGGACACACCTTAAAAATAGCGGCCGCTCTTGGCCCCGGTACGTACGAGGTTTCGCTTGAATTTAGCACAAGGCCCCAACAAACGGTCTATTTTTTGGGATGGGAAGACACGATTGAAGGTAATGAACAGATCTGGACCCAGGGCCAAGGCAAATATACCAGCCATTGGTTGCCCAGCTTTGATGATATGAACGAAAAAGTGGAGTTTGACCTTACCATTTATTTTGACCCCGAGTATGAAGTCATAGCCAATGGAATGTTACAAAGTGCAGAGATGAAGGAAGGACTTAAGATCTGGCGATACAATATGCAAGGTGCGATGAGCAGCTATTTGGTCGCGTTTGCCATAGGAAATTTTGATGCGAAAAGGCTACAATCCTCATCCAGAGTACCCATTGCACTCTATTATACTCCAGAAAATCAA
The DNA here is from genome assembly GCA_039184335.1 of Bacteroidota bacterium. Taxonomy (GTDB): domain Bacteria; phylum Bacteroidota; class Bacteroidia; order Flavobacteriales; family Flavobacteriaceae; genus JBCDBD01. The sequence goes on from JBCDBD010000017.1 coordinate 30,462, forward strand.
TCAAAAGTGGAACCCACGTATCGACATACAAAGGCAATTTTTGATTTTTTGGAAGATGAAGTGGGGGTGCCATACCCATGGCAGGACTATAAGCAGGTTCCGGTACAGGACTTTCTGTATGCTGGAATGGAAAATACGGGCTGCACGATTTTTTCGAACAGCTATATGGTGGACTCCATAGCTTTTGTCGACAAGAATTATGTGAATATCAATGCCCATGAATTGGCACACCAATGGTTTGGCAACTTGGTCACCGAACAGAGTGGCAAACACCACTGGTTGCATGAGGGCTTTGCAACATACTACGCGTATTTGGTCGAAAAAAAACTCTATGGAGAAGACTATTTTTATTGGAAACTGTTGCATACGGCCAAAACATTGCACAATCTTTCAGACAATGGGGGAGGAGAGGCCTTGACAGATCCCAATGCGAATAGCCTGACGTTTTATGAAAAAGGCGCATGGGCCCTGGTCAAGCTTCGCGATATGGTAGGTGATACAGCCTTTCGCAAGGCCATTGCAAACTATTTGCATAGGTATCGGTTTTCAAATGCGGTCATTGCAGATTTTTTAAGGGAAGTGGAAGGCACCTCTAAAACGGAGCTGTCCGATTTTACGACAAAATGGTTAAAGGGGGAAACGTTTTTGTGGCCAGAGGCCAAAAGCATATTGCAAGACCGATCGACCTCAATCCGCACTTATTTTGAGATTGTGAAGGCCATCGACAGTGGTGTACAAAGTGCAGAAGCCATAATCAGCACATATTGGGGCCAGATAACATCGTACCATCTTAAGCGACAACTGGTATTGGATTATGGAAAAACATGGGATACTGGTTTTGTAAGACAGGTATTGGCCGATGCACATGTGTTGGTACGTCAGGCCATGGTACTTTCCCTCGATGATTTTCCCGAAGCACTGAAAACCGACTTGTTGGACCTTTTAGATGATGAAAGCTATATCACCCAAGAAGCGGTTTTATACCGTTTATGGAACAGTTTTCCTGAAGAACGGACGGCGTTGCTTAATAAAACTGCGGATAGGGTGGGCCTACCCAATAAGAACATTAAGCTATTATGGTTGACCCTAGCTTTGGTTACCCCCGAATACCGATCCGAATCAAAATATGAACTGTTGGCAGTACTACGCGATTTTACGGCAACACACCATCACTTTGAAATACGGCAGTTGGCTTTTCAGTATTTATACCAGATCAGGGCCCTCGATGATGGGGTGTTGAAAAACCTGATAAGTGCCACAGCCCATCATGTTTGGCAGTTCAAAAAATCTTCAAAAAATTTATTGAAGGAATTTTTGAAGGATAAAGACAAGCTAGAACAACTCAGAAAGCGTTATGGGTCGTTCTCTGAAAAGGAAAGACAGATCATCGAAAAACTAACTGCAAATTGAGGGCTTTGGTCATATCAGGAGGCGGTAGCAAGGGAGCCTTTGCGGGCGGGGTGGCCCAATTCTTGATTCAGGAAGCAGGATTTAAGTATGACCTGTTCGTTGGTACCTCTACAGGCAGTCTGCTCATTTCGCATTTGGCCATGAACAAGCTTGACAAGATCAAGAACATTTATTCGTCGGTGGACCAAAACACTATTTTTGACAGTTGTCCCTTTGTGGTACGAAAAAAGCATGGTCAAGAGGTCATCGGAATCCATCACTGGAATGTGCTTCGAAATTTTGCCAGGGGAAAAAAGACTTTCGGCGAGAGTGCCAACTTGCGAAAACTGATCGGTAAAAGTATCACACCAAAAGAATTTGACACCCTTAAAAAAGGAGCTGTGGACATTGTCGTCACGGTATCCAATCTTTCTTTGAATCAAGTGGAATATAAGTCCATTAACGATTATACCTATGAAGAATTCCTGGATTGGATCTGGATATCTTCGAACTATACCCCGTTTATGAGCTTGGTACGAAAAAATGGATGTGAATATGCCGATGGCGGATTAGGAAGTTTGGTGCCCATTGAAGAGGCTATAAACCGCGGTGCGACCGAGGTCGATGTCGTTGTTTTGCATACAGAGGTCAATTATCTGAACCGGGTACCGGCAAGAAACCCTTTTGAACTGTTGACCACCATATATGCTTTTGTGTTGGACCGTATTGAAAACCAAAACATACGAATTGGAAAATTGGTGGCCAACCAACATGATGCCATTATCAACCTGTACTATACCCCAACGGTTTTGACCACCAATTCATTGATTTTCGACAAAGAAAAAATGACCAATTGGTGGATGCGGGGTTACCTGTACGCCAAAAATAAAAATGAAGAGACCAACCCCATAGATCCAGGTGTCCAAGAATGATCTTGGCTTACCAAAGATCTCCGATTTCTTTTTTGACAAAAGCCAGGGCGGTGGCCGAAGGGGATTGCTTTTCCATGGTCTCGTTTAAGATGTCTTCGCGCAGTTTGTCAGCTGAATCGGTTTCACTCATGCCCGCCGAGCGTATGATCTGTATGGTAGCACTTTTCGCTGCCTTGATAATGTTCCAGCATTCATCGCTCATATACACTTGTTGGGTAAGGTTGTGGTCAAACTCGTTTTCAATCTGTTTGATGAGTAAATTTTCATAGTCGCTTTTACTTTTCGACTTCGGAGAGACCCGTACGACCAGATTGGGTATTGAAATCCGTTCTAGAAACAGTGCCATGCGTTCGTAGGCCTGTAGCCGAATGGGCAAGGTTTTCTTTTGGGATTCCTTTTGCAATAAAAAGCGCCTGCGGCCCTCTTCGTTTCTGGTATGTAGCCTGAAAAAGTAGAATGCTACGGCACCGGTGACCACAGCAGGTAGTAAAAAGGCAAAAAGTTGGAAGATGTCATCTCCGCTCATGTGATTTTGGTTTGGATTATGGATGTAGAACGTTCATATGACCCAAAAAGTATGGGACTAATTTTTTAACTCCGTTTTCACCATATCGTAGAAGGTTGCAAAATCGGGATGGAATTTAAGCAAGATACCTTCACGCAGTCCCCCATCTTTACCCAGTGTATTGAGCCTGTGGTCTGCTATACCAAAATGCTTTTGCAGTGTGGTGGCTATTATGGCCGCTTGGTGGCCTGCAAGTTCCAGTTCGCCAGTGTTGCTCAGTGTTTCCAAGGTCATGTCCACGTCAGGGTAGGTGTTGAGCATTGCAGCTATGTGCTTCAGGTACGCTTCACCTGCGGTGGGCTTTAATGCAATGCTATCACTTTCAAATAGGGCATCTCGGGCAAGGGAAACAACGATAGCATTCGCTGAAGCGGCAATTTTGGCATCTTCGCCAAGGGTACGCTTTAAACTTGTGAGCAGCACGATGGCCAAGGAGTCATTTTTGGCGATGGCATCATTCAATCCCCTTAACTGCTGTTCCTTTTGGTCAAGACTGGCTAGGGCCTTGTTCACGTTTTCAGAGTTTTTACTTGAGATTTCTGCGAAACCACTCAAGTTTTTTAATAAGGTCGCATTGGCATCCCGTAACGCCTCATTTTCTGCCCGTAAGGTCTCTGACGCTGCTTTACTTGAGGTCGCCGCTCTTTTGATTTTGGCAATGGTATCTTTTGAAGCACCCAATTCCATGTTCAGGTTTTCAATTTGTGCCAGCAGTTCACTTTTCTTTTGGGCCTGGGAGGCGGATAATGAAAAGAGTACGCAAAGAAACAGAAAAGTAGTTTTCATCATGTGATCGGTTTTTTCAGTGACGGATTTGTTATGGCCCGCGGTTACATATTCAAATAGTCGATGGTCATCTCGGTCAATGCCCTTACCCCCAGCAATAAACCACTGTCATCAATTTTGAAATCAGGGGTATGGTGCGGATACGGGGTTGTGTTGCCCGGTGTCATTCCGCCCAAAAAGAAAAAGAAGCCGGGCACTTCACGTTGAAAGTACGAGAAATCCTCTGCCCCGGTAATCGCCCTTTGGATGATGACGTGCTCCATTCCAGCAACGCGCTGCAGGGTAGGTACCATTTGCTTTACCAGCAAGGGCTCATTGTAGGTGATGTCAGTGGCATCCTTGATGTCGATCGTTGCCTCACCCCCATAAGCCTTTGCAATGGTCGTGACCATTTCTTCCATGCGGCGGTTGATCTGTTCTTTCATACCATAGTCCAAGGTGCGTATGGTGCCGATCATTTCTGCACTTTCAGGGATGATGTTGAACCGTACCCCGCTCTTTATTTTCCCAATGGTAATAACGGCGGCCTCATTGGTCAGGTCGGCCTCCCGGCTGATGATGGTCTGTAGTCCATCAATGATCTTCGCACTGATCAGAATGGGATCTACCCCAGACCATGGCTGTGATCCATGGCTTTGCTTGCCTTTGACCTTGATGGTAAAGCTTTGTGCGGCCGCCATGGTCCCGCCCGATTTGTAGCGTATGGTGCCGACCGGGGTCTGTGAATTGATGTGCAGCCCGAAAATGGCATCGACATCCGGGTTTTTGAGCACCCCTTCCTTAACCATTAGCAAGGCACCTCCTTCTTCACCCGGGGGAGGTCCTTCCTCGGCAGGTTGAAAAATAAACTTGACCGTACCCTTCAGTTTGTCCTTGTGCTTTGAAAGTACTTCGGCGACACCCATTAAGATAGCAGTGTGGGTATCGTGGCCACAGGCATGCATAACACCGACCTTTTCCCCCAAAAATTCAGAAGTTACGGTTGATTTAAAGGGCAAGTCATTGCGTTCAGTGACCGGTAAGGCGTCGATATCAGCCCTAAGACCCACTACTTTGCCTGGTAAGTTCCCTTTCAATACCCCTACGACACCCGTATGTGCCACACCGGTTTGCACCTCTAGGCCCAAAGCGGTAAGGTGTTTCGCAATCTTTTCGGCGGTCTTGAATTCACGGTTGCTCAATTCTGGGTTCTGGTGTATGTCCCTGCGCCATTCAATGACTTTACCTTCAATAGCTTGATAATCATTTTCAAAACCAGGTCCTTGTGCATAGAAAATCGCTGTTGACAATAGCGAAGAGAGAAGAAAAGTATTTTTCATATCATATTGATTTAGAACTTTATAAGTTGATAACCTTCATTTTGTAACTGGATCAGTGCAGTCATGGCCGAAAGTGACAACTGTACGCCAGGTATGATACCGTCCATTGGTAAATTTCTGGATAAGGACGATTGCCCGCAAAAGATGAACGTTGCGTCAGCTTTCAATAATGCCTTGACCAAATCTTCATTCGGATTTGCTACGCCATATCGCGTTTTGTAGGCTTCAGCGGTGCTGATATCTTTTGATGCCGGGTCATGTATGACCAAAGCTACTTTCATGTGGTCTTGGGGAACGCCATTTTGGGCATGCATGTTCAAAAATCGGGCTGCTGTTTCGATGCTTTTGTTCAGTTGCTGTACATTTTCAGGACTCTTCGTAATATCAAAGACAACCTTTAGCGTATCGGCGGTGTTGATGTGGTAATCTTGTTGAGGTACCGGCCAGACTTTCCCAAAACTTTGAATCACAGGACCTGCTTTTTTCCCCTGGCCTAAAATGAGTATCGGCAAGCATACGGCGATGGCCAACAAAGAACGGGATATAGTTGCAACAATATGGTTCATATAGGCTAAATATATTCAAAAAACCAATGGGGGTGATATTTCTGTTCAAAAGTATTCATAGCTTCATTTTAACAAGTAATAAAGAATGGCTAATTTCAATTTTTGGTTAACGAAAATGACGAATGCCGTATTTAGATGAATTGAATGATGCCCAAAGGGCACCAGTCGTCCATAAAGATGGTCCGTTAATGGTGATTGCGGGTGCTGGCTCGGGCAAGACCAGGGTATTGACCTATCGTATTGCCCATTTGATGGAGCAGGGGGTCGATGCCTTTAATATTTTGGCATTGACCTTTACCAATAAAGCTGCCCGTGAAATGAAAAAAAGAATTGCTTCAATTGTGGGCAATGCCGAGGCAAAAAATCTCTGGATGGGTACATTTCATTCCGTATTTGCCAAATTGCTGCGGTTTGATGGTGATAAATTGGGCTTTCCCAGCAATTTCACGATTTACGACACCCAAGACTCACAGCGTCTGATTGCAGCCATCATCAAGGAAATGGGGCTGGATAAGGATATCTATAAGCACAAGCAGATCCAAAACCGGATATCATCTTATAAAAACAGCCTAATTACAGTCAAGGCCTATTTTCAAAACCCTGAGTTGGTTGAGGCCGATGCCATGGCGAAAAGGCCGCGAATGGGAGAAATCTATCAAAATTATGTAGACCGTTGTTTTAAGTCGGGTGCCATGGATTTTGACGACCTTTTGTTGCGCACCAACGAGTTACTGACCCGGTTTCCTGATGTACTGTTGAAGTATCAAGACCGATTTCGCTACATTTTTGTCGATGAGTACCAAGACACCAACCATTCACAATACCTCATCGTTAAGGCACTCTCAGACCGATACCAGAATATCTGTGTGGTGGGTGATGATGCCCAGAGCATTTATTCGTTCCGGGGTGCCAACATTAGTAATATCCTGAATTTTCAGCGCGATTATGATGATGTTGCGGTATACCGATTGGAGCAGAACTACCGTTCGACCAAGAACATTGTACATGCGGCAAATTCCGTGATCTCGAACAATAGGGACCAATTGGAGAAAGTGGTCTGGACTGCCAATGATGCAGGCAACCGGATCAAGGTGCACCGAAGCATTACCGATGCAGATGAAGGACGCTTTGTGGCAGGGTCCATTTTTGAGTCCAAAATGCAACAGCAGATGAAAAATGGGAACTTTGCCGTGCTCTATCGTACCAATTCACAATCACGGTCCATAGAGGATGCGCTACGTAAGAAAGATATTCCCTATCGCATTTACGGGGGGCTTTCTTTTTACCAGCGAAAAGAGATCAAAGATGTATTGGCCTACTTGCGTTTGATCATCAACCCAAAAGATGAGGAGGCCTTAAAGCGTGTCATCAATTTTCCAGCTCGGGGCATCGGTCAAACAACGATTGATAAATTGGTTGTTGCGGCCAATCACTACGACCGTTCCATTTTTGAAGTGATGGAACATGTGGATAAGATCGATCTAAAAATCAATGCTGGCACGAAGAACAAGCTCCATGACTTTGTGACCATGATCAAAAGCTTTCAGATCATGAACGCAAATGCCGATGCGTTTTCACTTGCAGAGCACGTGGCCAAGAAAACAGGATTGGTATTGGAGTTCAAGAAAGACGGTACTCCTGAAGGTATTGCCAGAATGGAGAATATTGAAGAATTGTTGAACGGTATCAAAGACTTTGTTGAAGGGCAAAAGGAACTTGCCGATACCAAGGGCGATTTGAACGAGTTTTTGGAAGATGTGGCACTGGCCACCGATATGGACAAGGAACTTGGTGATGATGACCGTGTGGCATTGATGACCATTCACCTGGCAAAAGGCCTTGAGTTTCCCTATGTGTACATTGTGGGTATGGAAGAAGATCTTTTTCCGTCCGCAATGAGCATGAACACCCGAAGTGAGTTGGAAGAAGAGCGTCGATTGTTTTATGTGGCACTCACACGGGCAGAAAAACAGGCCTACCTCACCTATACCCAAAATCGGTACCGATGGGGCAAGCTTATCGATGCAGAACCCAGCCGTTTTTTAGAGGAAATCGATGAAAAGTATATCGAGAACCTCACGCCCATCAATGATGGGTATCGTTATCGGTCGATGATTGATGCCGATATCTTTGGTGAAGTGGATAAAAGTCGGCTAAGGCAATCAAAACCAAAAAATGGAACACCACCCACTTTGCCCAAGCCCAACGAAAAACAGTTGCGAAAACTCCGAAAGTTAAAGCCCCAGCTTTCACAGCCATCATCGGCAACCCAACTGGTCGATAACAACTTGCACGAAGGGGCCATGGTCAGCCATACGCGTTTTGGTAGGGGCAAGGTGTTGAAAATAGAGGGTGTGGGCAACGATAAGAAAGCTGAGATTCAGTTTGAGGGCGGCGAGGTCAAAAAATTGTTGTTGCGGTTTGCAAAGCTAGATGTTTTATAATCTAGACCGTAAGAATACTCTCTCGGGTCAAACTAGTAGGTACGGTAAATGTGAACGTACTGCCCTCATTCTTTTTTGAGACAATCGTTAGGGTACCGCCATTGCGTTTGACGAAATCCTTGCAGATCGACAGTCCCAGCCCCGTACCCTCTTCATTTTCAGTTCCCCTGGTTGTGAAACCTTCGGTTTTTGATTGTAGCAATAATTGGATCTGATCTTCTGTCATACCGACACCGGTATCGATTATGTTGATTTCAAGCGAACGCCTTTTCTCTTCAATGGTAAAGGTAATGGTATCTCCTTTTGTGGTAAACTTCAGGGCATTTGACAATAGGTTGCGAACCACAAAGTCAATCATATCTTTATCGGCATAGGCATTTTGCACCTCTTCCATCTTAAAATATACCCGTACCCCTTTTCGATAGGCATTATCTTCAAAGAGTTTTTTGTTTTCTTCAATAAGATCAATGATGTTGAAAGACCGTTTGACCAGCGTATGGTCGTTCATCTGTGATTTTGCCCAATTCAATAGATTATCTAGCAGCAATTGAAGGTTTTGTGAGGCATCAGCTAAATACTGGGTGAATATTTTTTTCTCTTCTTTGTCCAATTTAGCCTCGTTCAGCATATTGGCAAGGGTCAGTACGTTGCCTGAATGGCCCCTGAGATCGTGTGATATGATGGAGAAAAACTTATCTTTAAGGCGTGATGCCTCTTTCAACTCATCTTCTGAGGTCTTTAGTTTGTTGTTCAAGACCATAAGGGCATCGTTGTTGGCATTTAGGTACTCAATTTGGTACCTGATTTTCTCTACGAGGCCATTGTAGGTGCGTGTCAGTTTTTTGAGCTCATTGATCTTGATGTTGGTCTTCACTTTTTGTTTTCCCTTAAAGTCATTTTTGATGATAGAGTCCATGTCAAGGATTAATCTTTTGATCGGTCGGGCAATATGATTTGAAAATGTGAAAGCAAATAAGAAAGCAAAGATTACGGTTATGGCAAAGAAAAGTGCGATGTACGATTTGATACTGTCTACCAATATTTTTGTATCAGTATCGACAATGTTGTACAATTTGGCAACCTCTTTGTCTAGACTAATGCCCAATTGTACTACTTCATGCAACAATCCCTTTTTTTCATTGCCGATTTCATTTTCCAGTTCGACAATGCGGTTGAAGTTACTTTGGTAGTTTTCCAGTGCCGCCAAGGTTTTGGTATTTGATTTTAAATTTTCGGCCAATTTTCTTTTTAAGGCGTTGCACTCGCTGTTCAACAACAATACATAACTATGGTCATCCCTCAGAAAATAATCTTTCTCCCTTCGGCGCAACATCAGGTTTTCAGCTAAAGAAATCCCGTTTGATTCTGATTCCAGACTATGGATGTGTTTCCGCATTTCCCCTTCGATGCCAAAATCCTTGAACCCTCTTTGCTGCTGCAATCCAATTACTGAAGCAGTTTTTTCTTTTAACCTAAAAAGATTTGCGCTTATTTTGTCAATACGTTGCCCAAATACATTGTTTGAACCATTTTCCAAAACTCTAATGTTAGCCAAAATGGTATCTGTATGGTTCGAAAAAGACCAGTATGCGTTAAGGTTTTTTGTGGTTTTGAAGGTATAGAAAGAATCGATTTTCGTGTCATGATCAAGAATTTGGGCAAATTTGTTTGCCGATTTCAAGCGGTTTGAATTGAACAGTGCCACCTGTTCCCTGAGACTCTTGATATTGTCAATTTTTTTTAGGGAATTGAAGGAGAAGATCAAGAACGGGGTAATTAAAAAGCATAGTGCAATGAAAGCGATAAGAATTCTACCACGTATGGAATAGAGTATGCGCAAGACTGGGTACACTTTATGTTTTTCTCATAACGTGGTAAAATGGTAGAAATTGTTCAATTTGTAATAAAAATAGTACATTTTTATGGGAATGTATGATTGTTGATTATGGCATTTTTCACTAAGATATTCGAGAAAAATCCAAATCCGAAAGAAATTGAAACTGTTGTCGGTATCTTAAAAAAGGGTGGATTGGTAATTTACCCAACAGATACGGTCTATGGTCTGGGTTGTGATATTACCAATACAAGGGCTCTAGAAAAAATTGCTAGGATCAAGGGGATAAAGTTGGCCAAGGCCAATTGGTCGTTCATATGCGCAGATTTGAGCAATCTTTCAGACTATGTCAGGCAAATCGACACTTCGACCTTCAAGATTTTGAAAAGAGCCCTGCCCGGCCCCTATACGTTCATCTTACCTGGCAACAACAATTTGCCGAAGGATTTTAAAAAAAAGAAGACCGTGGGCATTCGGGTACCCGCCAATGCCATTGCAAGAAGTTTGGTCGAGGCTTTGGGCAACCCGATTGTTTCTACCTCAATTTATGATGAGGATGATGTGCTGGAATATATGACAGACCCTGAACTCATTTTTGAAAAATGGCAAAATCTTGTAGATGTTGTTATTGACGGGGGGTATGGGGGCAATGTCGCTTCGACGATAATAGACCTTTCACAAGGTGTTCCAAAGTTGCTGCGCGAGGGCAAGGGGAGTTTGGATATGCTTTGAAAAGAGAACCCATAGAAGATTGTTGGTATAAAAAAAGCGACCTTATACAGGTCGCTTTTTTTGTAATTTTTCGCATCTGGGGCTATTCACCAGAACCACCAATTGCGGGATCTTTCATCCCTTCTTCGATCATGCTGTAGAATTGGTCGATTTTTGGAAGTACCACAATGCGTGTTCTTCTATTTTTGGCTCTTTCTGCTGGGGTATCATTACTGACCAAGGGTACATAATAACTTCTACCCGCTGCGGTCATACGCTTTGGTTCTACGTTGAAGTCGTTTTGAAGTATTCGTACGACGGCAGTTGCACGTTTTGCACTTAGGTCCCAATTGTCTAAAAGCACACCACTTGCATAGGGTACATTATCGGTGTGACCTTCAACCAAAAATTCAAAATCAGGTTTGTTGTTCACTACTTTGGCCACCTTGCCCAAAACGTCTTTGGCAGCATTGGTGACATTGTAACTACCACTGCTGAACAACAGTTTATCTGAAATGGAAACAAAAACGACACCTTTTTCGACACTGACCTCAATATCTTCATCATCCAAATTGCCCAAAACACCCTTTAAGCTTTGTACCAAGGCCAGATTGACCGAGTCGCGTCGGGTAACCGCATCTTGTAGTTTTCTAATGGTGAGGTCTTTTTCCCGGAGGCTTTCCAATGATTTCTCCAAGTTTTCTGCACCTTTGGCGGTAAGTGTCGTCAAGTTGCCCATATTGTTGATCAACTCTTGGTTATTGGCCTTTAGAAAGGCATTTTGATCTTCAAGGGTTTTCAATCTTGAATCAGCACTGGCTTTTTCCTCTAAACAGTCATTGAGCTTAACCGTTGCAGAATTCAATAGATCTTGGGTCTCTTGTTGCTTAGACTCAAGTTCGGCATATTTTTTCTGCGATACACATGAAGATAATAGAATGGCCATTCCCAGTGTACCTAAAATAATTTTTTTCATAATACGGTATAATAATTTAAGGGTTAATCCGATATCGAAAATCCAAACCAAAATTAGATAAAATGCAAGGTACGGATATTTCAGTATCGTTAATCTTTTACTAAAATGTTAAAATTCCTTACCTGATGTACGAAATAGGACCAAACTATGGATTTCGCCGCATAATAATTTCGTATATAATTGACTTTTTCACGCTTTTTGTACATTCTCGAAAAGTTACAATAAAAACTGAGATGTGCTCCCAGTATCGCGATACAATGATCGAACCTTAACTGAAAGATAAACCGGACCGCAGCAATGCCATCCAACAACAAGCGTGACATGATGAGTGGCACTGCCTTTTTCCGGGGCAGGTTTTTGGTGATGGAATATAGGGAATTTCTGAAGTTTAAAAAGGTTTTCTTGGGATTGATGTTCTTTAATGTGGATCCGCCTAAATGGTACACATGGCTGTGCCCGACATAATAGACCGTATGCCCCAGGTTCTGGGCCCTCCAGCATAGGTCAATTTCTTCTTGATGGGCAAAATAGTCTTCGTCAAAACCGCCAAGGTGCCTAAAAATGTCACTTTTGATGAACATACAGGCTCCGGTCGCCCAAAATATCTTACGTATATCATCGTATTGTCCCTCGTCTTTTTCTAAGGTTTGAAATATACGGCCCCGACAAAAAGGATACCCCAATTGGTCGATGAAGCCGCCTGCTGCACCGGCATACTCGAAGTAGTTCCTCCGCTTTAGGTCAAGAATTTTTGGCTGTACGATGGCAGCATCCGTACGTTCCCCAAAAATTTTTTCAACAGGGGCTAACCAGTCCTTGGTCACTTCAACATCAGAGTTCAAAAGACAGAAAACATCAGCTTGAACATGTTTTAGGCCGTCATTGTATCCCTTGGCAAAGCCCCCATTACTGGAATTTTGGATGATATGTACCTTTGGATAATGCTCTTTGATAAAGTCGACCGATCCATCGGTGCTCGCATTGTCGATGACATGTATTTCTGCCTGTCGTGAAAAATGGATAACAGAGGGTAGGTATGCTTCCAAGAGTTTGGCCCCGTTCCAATTCAGTATGACTATGGCTATTTTCAAAACGGGAGCAAATTAACGGCGAAAATCAGGAATTTCCTTCAAAAAAGAATATTTTTCGTTTTTGTAGTCCATTTTACAATAATAATGGGTCAATCCATTGGTTACCATTAAGTATTCTGACCGCAGTGAACTGTTGTATCGTGCGATTTGGTCGAAAACAGCTTGTGATATCCTTATTTCAGGGGCTTTGCACTCCACCAATACTTTGATGGATCCGTCTGGGTTGTATACTATGATGTCATAGCGTCTCTTGAGGTTGTTCAACAAGAGCTGTTTTTCAACATTGGTCAGGCCAAGGGGATATCCTTTGTCGTGGATTAGATAGTGTACGGTATGTTGGCGCACCCATTCTTCGGGTTGTAGCAGCACAAATTTTTTGCGGATGATGTCAAAAACGTACACCTTATTTTTGCTACTTTTGAATTTGAACGAATACCTAGGAAAGTTCAATACCTGCATTCCGCAAATTTGATGATTTTTTCTTTATGGACGCCATTAGGGAAATTGCTGAAGCCATCACCAACAAAAAATTGCGCCCCATTTATTTTTTGATGGGTGACGAACCCTATTATATCGATAAGATTGCCCAATATATTTCAGATAATGTGCTGTCAGATCAAGAAAAGGGATTCAACCATATGGTGCTCTACGGCAAAGACACCGGTATTGATGATATTGTGGCCAACGCGAAGCGGTTTCCAATGATGGCGGATCATCAGGTGGTCATTGTGAGGGAAGCACAGCATTTGGCACGTACCATTGACCATCTGACGGCTTATGCCGAGAATCCGCAAATGTCCACAATTCTTGTCCTCTGCTATAAGTACAAGAAACTGGACAAGCGAAAGAAGCTTTACAAAGCCATTCAAAAAAATGGACTTCTGTTTGAAAGCAAAAAGCTCTATGAAAACCAAGTGGTGGAATGGATTCGAAAAGTCTTGAACGGAAAGGGATATAAAATAGGGCCAAAAGCCTGTTTTCTATTGGTGGAGTTCTTGGGTAACGACTTGGGAAAAATCAATAATGAGTTGGAAAAACTACTGCTCGTGATTCCAAAAGAAACACCGATTACCGCAGATCTGGTAGCACAGCATATCGGGATCAGTAAAGATTACAACAACTTTGAGCTGAAGAAGTCGATAGGTGAGCGTGATTTTTCAAAGGCGACCAGAATCGTCAACTACTTTTCCCAAAACCCCAAAGACAATCCTTTTGTAGTGACCATAACCTTGTTGAACACTTTTTTTACGCAGCTGTTACAATACCACGGGTTGCACGATAGATCACCAAAAAGTGTTGCAAGTGTCCTGGGAATTAACCCATATTTTGTCAGCGAATTTCAAGTGGCTGCCAAAAACTACCCCATGAAACAGGTCAGCGCTATCATTTCGGGTTTGCGAGAACTTGATTTAAAGGGTAAGGGTGTCGGTGCGACAAACATGTCGCAGGGCGATTTGCTCAAAGAAATGCTGGCGGAAATTTTCTGACTATTTTCTGTCGATACTGTATTTTCCTGGGCCTAATAAAAAAATCAGGGCAAAAAAGGTAAAGTATACCAACGCCAACTCTTTTTTGACAAAGGGATCGGCTCCATGTACCACAAAAGCTGCAACAAACATAGTGATAGCTGCTGGTACACTGGCCCATTTCGTCTTGAAGCCTAAAATCAAAAGAATCGGGCATACGAATTCTCCGATTACGGTCAAGAACAGACTAGGGGAGGCCCCTATGCCCAATGGGTCAGGGAATTCAAAGTCACCATTGATCAATTTTTGGAACTTGGGGTAGCCGTGCGTTAACATAAACGCAGACGGAATCACACGAAGAATGGTTAATCCAACGTGGGTTAAGGAATTGTTTTTCATTAAAGGGGGGAATTTTAGTTGACACTAAAATATATATTTTTGTTTATAGCACAACAAAAATATATAAACAGACCGGCGGTTTTATGAACAACGACCTGTAATTTTAACTACAGGTCGTTGTGATACCAAATGACTTTTATGAAATTCACGATATTTCCACTTTTGTATCAGAGATTGCACTATAATTGGAGTCTTCTTTCACGTATCTGAATTGTAACACTTGGGATTCCTCGTTTGATGGTTCAAGAATGTCCCCATTTTTGACGAATTTGGCTAAAAGTCTGTCTTAAGCGTTTGTCTAGTGAGGTGCTCCCAAAGATACCGGCATTGGCCCCAATCCCACATCTTTCACAGTCTATAACAAAGGTGAATGGTATTCAGATGGTTTGCTGCACATGCCAGCAATTGCATGTCAACTTGCCTTACACTGATGAAGTGTTTTTGAATTTTTTGGCAATCAGGTAATCGAGTCCGAAGCGTCCTGAACCAAAATAGCCATTGTATATTGACATCCATAGAAAACCCATGGCAGGAAGCATTCCCCAGGTTCCTTGTCCCCATTTTTGAAAAAATATGGCTACCAGCATGGTACTCATGACCAAGAAGGCAGAAAACCTTGTTTTTAGGCCAATGGCCAATAGCAGGCCACCAACCGCCTCACTAAAGGCCCCCATCCATGCAAAAAATACAGGTGCCAAAGCAAAGATGCCCCCAAATTTGGCAACATCTTCAGGAAACCAGGTGGCTACTTCAAACAACTTGAGGTGTTGACTTTCTTCGGTCCATGGCATTCCAAATTTAGATGCTCCAAAATCAAGGGCCAGTAACAGGCCGCATATAAAGCGAATGGCTGCAAACAGCAGGTCTGCGAACCAATGTTGTTGTAAGATTGGGGTAATCATGATTTTCAGGATTTTTTTCATCTTGTTTCTTAATTTGCGGTTTTATAGCGCAAAGATGAAGCGGTACAGGCCTTGCTAAGGTTCAAATGATGGTGAAGTCGTCCCAATATACGATTTGAGCCGTCCCAAATCGTGGTTTACTGTAGTGTTTTCAAGAACTCAGAAGGCGAGGTGTTGGTCAATTTTTTGAACACCCTATTGAAGGTGGCCTTACTGTTGAATCCGCTTTCATAGGCAATGCCGAGCAAGGACAGGTTTTTGTGCTGACCGTTCTCTAGCAGGTACTTTACCGAATTGATGCGGTAGCCATTGATAAAATCATTGAAGTTTTTGCCAAAACCCAAATTGATGATCTCTGATAGGTGGGCCCTAGACATTTTGAGTGCGTTGGCAAGTTCAACAAGGTTCAGGTCTGGGTTGAGATAGGGCTTTTCACTGTCCATATGGTGTATGACCTTTTCTTTATCTTGTGCGGTTATCTTGTTTTTTTTGGGGTGGCCCACTTTTGGATGGGTGTATTGGCCCAACGTATATCTTCTGTCGCTACCCAGTTTGAAATCAAGACCTTGCAAGGTTGAGGTATCGGTAAAATATCCTTTTATTCCTATATAAATCACCGCGAGTGCCGAGAAAAACTGATACCACCATTTTTCTATCCAGCTAAGTTTGATTATTGAGATATCTACCAATCCCTGCACATTGTCATACAAAAACAAGAAGGAATACACGAAAAGAAAGTTACGTATCCAATTGAGTTCGAGCTTGTAGGTGTTTGAAAAATAGTTCCTTATGTTTTTTCTGTAAAAAAAATAGTGTTGCAATGAAAAGGCAAGGTAGAGCAGTTGCTGTACCGAGATGAAAGCATCGGTCAAGGTGCCCAAGCCACCCATGATCCATTTTTTCATGAGTACACCGTTCTGTTCGTTCGCGAACCCAGGTAGGTGGGCATCATAGATGAATATAAAGATGCGGTAGACCACGAAAATAAAGACCGGTATAAAATGAAGGAGCTGTTTTTTATTGAATTTAAAATCTGATACGGTTACCGATTTGATATAGAGATAGATCAATGGCCCAATCGCCAACGCAAGCGAAACCAACCAGTAATTGATCTTGGTGTTACGGTAGGTGTCGTACCAGTCCATAAAACCAATGGTGTATGTGGTGCGATGATAGCAGGTAATGAGCACAAGCAAGGCCAAAAACAGATCTGATACCGTTTTTTTATCGCGGTACCTTGTCAATAGCAATAGGCCAAACACAACTCCCTGGGTAGCAAGAATAAGCAAAGGGGTACTAAAAATATCGAAGTTGGGGAAGGTCAATAACATTCACTATGGTAACAGGCCCATAAATATAAAGATACTCTTTGTGATAAAGCAATTGAAATTTTAGCGATTACTCAACGTAAAGCAGGATAATCTGCTGGATTCGACTCATGCATGATACGATACACCTTTTCAAATACATCTTCGGCATTGGGCTTCGAAAAGTAATCCCCATCTGAGGCATAGGCTGGTCGATGGGCATTGGCGGTCAATGTCTGTGGCGCACTGTCCAAATACGTATAAGCGCCTTGCGTTTCTATGATTTCTTGCATCAGATAGGCAGAACATCCACCGGGTACATCTTCATCAATGACCAACAATCTATTGGTTTTTTGAATGCTTTTGAGCACATCATGCCCCAAATCAAAGGGCAATAGTGATTGTGCATCGATTACTTCGGCATCAATACCCACCTCAAGCAGTTCTTGAGCAACTTTTTGCACGATCCGTAAGGTAGACCCATAGGACAGCAGGGTAATGTCACTACCTGTTTTCAGAATGTCCACTTTACCAATAGGTGTGGTAAACTCGGCTAGGTTGTCAGGTTTTTTTTCTTTGAGACGGTAACCGTTGAGGCTTTCGATCACCAAAGCAGGTTCGTCACTTTTCATGAGCGTATTGTAAAAACCGGCAGCTTGGGTCATGTTTCTCGGTACCAAGATGTACATGCCCCGCAACAGATGAACCAAACCTGCCATAGGCGAACCAGAATGCCAGATGCCCTCTAATCGATGGCCACGGGTGCGAACGATCAACGGAGCCTTCTGTTTGCCCACAGTTCGGTACAGCAGCGTTGCCAGATCATCACTAAGGGTTTGTATGGTATACAAAATGTAATCTAAGTATTGAATTTCGGCTATGGGCCGTAACCCTCGTAAAGCCAAACCGATACCTTGCCCAATAATGGTTGATTCCCTAATGCCGGTATCGGCAATCCGCAATTCACCATACTTTTTCTGTAGCCCTTCAAGACCTTGGTTGACATCGCCTATTTTACCGGTATCTTCACCAAACACCAAGGCTTGGGGGTATTTTTCAAATAACGCATCAAAATTATCCCGCAAAATGACCCGGCCATCAACTTCTTCAGGGGTTGCACGGTATATGGGATCTACAACCGCCACCTGGGTGGCTTTGCTCGAAAGCTCGCTGAATAGGTGTGAGCTGTACTTGGGCTGTGTCGATCTCATAAAATCATCCACCCATTTTCGAAGGTTTTTCTGGTCGGCATGGTCTTCACCAATGGTGTAACGGAGCACTTTTCTTGAATACGAGGCCAAATCTTTCTTTAGGGGCTCTTCTATCGCAATCAAGTCGTTTTTCAGCTTGGTGATAAAATTTTTGTTCGGACTTTTTTCTGCCACGGCCCCAATGAGGCTGACAAGATTTTTTTTAGCGGCCAAAAGGGGCTTCAAAAACTCGGCCCAAGACTCCTTTTTCGCTGTTCGTACTTGCTGCTTGATACGTTTTTCCAACGATTTCAACTCTTCTTCGGTAGCGATATTGTTTTCCAATATCCATTCCTTGAACCTTTTGTTACAGTCATTTTCCCTTTCCCATGCCAAACGTTCCTCAGACTTGTAGCGTTCATGTGAACCAGAGGTCGAGTGCCCTTGCGGTTGTGTCAGCTCGGTCACATGTACCATGACCGGCACATGTTCTTCACGTGCGATATCAGAAGCATTTTCATAGGTATGGATCAAGGCGGTATAGTCCCAACCGGGTACTTTCATGATTTCATAACCCAACTGGTTTTCATCACGTTGCAAGCCTTTGAGCATTTCAGAGATATCACCCTTGGTGGTATGATATTCTGCAGGTACCGAAATACCATAGGCATCGTCCCAGATGCTGATGACCATGGGTACTTGAAGTACACCTGCGGCATTTATGGTCTCGAAAAAGTGGCCTTCACTGGTACTTGCATTACCGATGGTGCCCCAGGCTACCTCATTGCCATTGTTTGAAAAGTTGGTTTGATCGACGCCCTTTAATTCCCGATAGAGTTTTGAGGCTTGTGCCAATCCCAATAGCCTTGGCATTTGACCTGCTGTGCACGAAATGTCAGCACTGCTGTTCTTTTGTTGCGTCAGATCTTTCCATGTACCATCTTCATGAAGGCTATGGGTCACAAAATGGCCGCCCATTTGGCGTCCTGCGCTCATGGGTTCTTGTTCAAGGTCGGTAGTGGCATAAAGCCCATGAAAAAAAGCCTTGGGTGACAGTAGTCCCAAAGCCATCATAAAGGTTTGGTCTCGGTAATAACCGCTTCGGAAGTCACCATTCTGAAAAGATCGTGCCATTGCCAATTGTGGCAATTCTTTTCCATCACCAAAAATGCCAAATTTTGCCTTGCCCGTCAACACTTCCCTTCTGCCCAGCAAACTACATTCCCTACTAGTAACAGCTATTTCATAGTCTCTGAGTATCTGTGCTTGAAAGTCGTCAAAAGATATGTCGTTGCTGGTACTGGGATCTGTATTCATGTATGGTTGTATGAATTTTTCTGCAAAATTAATGAAATGGGAGCAGATAAGCAATTTACAAATCGCTTTAAGATTTTATAAATATGTAATTTTTCTCTAAAAAAAAGAGAAATTTTCAAAAATGATACTCAAAAAACTCTTTTTATTGGAAAAAGTGCAATATCAAAACCATCTTCTGGTAAAGAGGCCCACTAAGGTCCGAGGGCTTATCGTAATGACAAACCTGATTTTTTCCTCATAATCCGGTTGTCCGATTTCCCATCCGTTATTGGAGTAAAGAGGAAAATAGAGCTCAAAATAATCGGTGACCAGATTAAAGCGTACCCCTGAATCATAGACAAAACGCTCGGTTTGTCCTTCATTCTTTAAAAACCCTAGGTCGCCGTAGAGTTCTATCCAACGCCAAACATTGACACTGGCATTGGTAGTGGCGATCCAATCATCGGCAAAAGGATTGTCCAATTGTGATTTGAAACCACCTTCTGCAATAATGATCTGTTGGCTAAAGAAGCCCGTATCTTCTGACCTTCCCAAATAGTTCAGATCGAAAAGATAGTCTGTCGGCCGATCCAGTGCAAAGCTGAAAAAATCAGAATTGGTATTGTTGCGCAAAAACTTTCCCGCATAAAACCTAAGGTTGAGCTGTCGGTTGTTCTCAAAAAGCTTTCGATATTCAAATTCAAAGGCGAGTTTGGTAAAGTCGCTTGAATGCTGTGCATCAAGCCACCATGACTTATAATTGAGAATGTTGTTGTCCCTATCTTGAAAACGGACATTGAGCACGCTATAGTCGGGATCGGTATCCAACTCATCGGCAATATTGTCATCAATACTTCGAAAAACACTTCGGTATCTTGCCAATAAGAACTGTCTTCGGTTTGAGATCAAATCGTCAGGGCGCCATCCGAGCAAAATGGCCGGGGTGAGCGTAGAAAATCGGGAGTTGACCTGAAAATGTGATGTAGATCCGCTAAATGAATAGTCGGTAACATATAAGCCACTTTTTCCGTAGTATTGCCGATACCTGAAACCCGCTGAACCGACCAGGGTACGCTCTAAAAATGAGTATGTCGGTGCGATATCATAAGTAAAGGGGCGTTCTAAAAAGGGCTTGTTATAAATTCGCAGGCCAGGGGTTATACCATCATAAACATTAAAATTGGCTATGGGTACATAGAAAACTTGATTGTAATAGGGGTCTTCAGTATCCTTGAAAAATTGAAATCTCAATTTTTTGTTGCTTGAAAAGAAACCGCTCAGTGTTTTCCAGTTATCACGTTGGTTAAATTCCGGTATTTTTTGGTCGTAATTGAGTACCAACCGATCCTCGCCATTTCGTGGTATGGTGAACGTACGTGACGTATCGATGTCAGCAAACCAATATTTGGAGACGATGGAGTCTTTTTGGAGGCCGAAAAGTGATATGGGCACATTTGTCTGCCTTTTGTTCTTTAATGTGAAGGTGATGGAGTCTTCTGTTTTGGAAACCTTTTTGATTTTGTAATCAATCTTTTTTCTGGTGGAAACATACTCGTCAAAGAACCACGAAATATCCTTTTCTGATGCCGATTCAATCACGTCCTTAAAATCTTGTGAAGAGGTATTTGGCCTTATTTTGAACCGGTCATAAAATTCGATGATCGTTGAATCGATTTTTTTACCCCCCAAATACTCAGATAGGTAGACCAGTCCGAGTCCGGCCTTGTACCGATTGGCAATCTTTTGGTTGAACTTTATGAGGGAGTCGTTGGGGGTGGTCAGGGCTTGGTCGCTGTTCCTTCTGGCCGATAACATGCTCAAAAATGCATATTGCTCATTAAAATCCATCTGCGCAAGATGAAAACTACGTATGCCCCATACCTTGGCAAGCTTGCCAATCAATTTTTGTTTGGGGTAGTATTGTTCGACATACTTGAACATCAGATAATAGGCAATGGCGTCATTGACCCATTGTTCTTTTCGCTTGTTGAGAAGCAGTGTTTCCCTCAAAAAACTGTTCAGGGCAGTCTTTAAGAACTTCATTTCAAACTGGAACTGGGCTTCATATGGCCGTATGAACGAAGGAAGCTGATTGAGCCCATAAAGCGGATTCTTGTTATAGTCCAGTTCACTGACCAATAGATTGTCATGGGGGTATTGCCCTAAATTTTCATGTAAAAACCGGGCCACCTTATTGATGGAGACGCCTTGCGATATTTCATCATATTTCGAAGACTCAATATTGGTGGTCAAGGTAAAAAAGCGGGTCACATGTGTTGTGAATTCCTTCTCTCGGGTCAATTGAACTTCACAATTTTTACGATGACTGCCCTGTAATGTTATTTGTTGTCCTCCAGGAAATTTGGTCTTCGAACTGCTGTTGAAGTTAGATGCCAGGTACAGTTTTGGAGGATAGATGAGGTTAATGGTGCTGGTGGTGATATCGGTATAGATGTCATCAAGGTCTTTGTTCGCGTATAACTTCCATGTGCCATCATAGACAGCAGGTGTCAAATACCAGTCCTTTAGATAATATTCCCCTGTCGGCTTAAAACCGTAATCGGTGAATTTGACATGGGGCAGTTTAAGGGCATAGGTAAAAAAAAGTTGTGCTGACGCATCAGGGGCCAAGGGCTGGGGCAACTGGATCTTGATGATATCATTCTTTTCGGTACGTTCCCAATCCAAACCCGAATAGGTGTCATTGACAATACTTACAATGTTGGTATGACCGCGTTCATTGTCTTTGGCAAGGTGCAGGTTTCTTCTGAACTCTTCGGCAAAACGTTTTGCTAGGGCCGAGTTTTTATTGGAAAAGGCATGGTTCCAGTCGTTGAAGTACAACGCGTAAAGCGTGTCTTGCGAGGTATTGTTGTAAGTGAACTTTTGGGTTATCTGTATTTCTTTGGCCTTGTCATTGATGGTTGCCGTCAACTTATTGGTATGTTGTGCAACGTTTGGCCATGAAACGATGCAAATGAGCAATAAGGGAATTTTTCTTAGAAAACAACCGGGCTTTTTCAACACATAAGGCAATTAGAAATTGGGGCTCAAGTCATGTCCTCTGTAGAAGGCATCTATAATACCGACCACCTCATCTTCCGTATCCACGATTTTGATGAGATCTAAATCATTCGGACTGATATTGCCCGCCTCTAGCATCGTGTTTCTTATCCAACCCATAAGACCGCTCCAGAAACGTACACCTACCAAGATGATTGGAAACCTATGGATCTTGTGGGTCTGTATCAAGGTAATTGCCTCAAAGAGCTCGTCCAATGTGCCAAACCCACCAGGCATCACCACAAATCCCTGTGAGTATTTGACAAACATGACCTTGCGTACAAAAAAGTAATCAAAATCAAGACTCTTATCAGCATCGATAAAATCATTGTCATGTTGTTCAAACGGAAGGTCTATGTTTAGGCCTACCGAAGTGCCTCCCGCTAAGCTGGCCCCTTTGTTGCCAGCTTCCATGATGCCTGGACCACCTCCGGTAATGATGCCGTATCCGGCCTCTGCGATACTTTTTGAAACCTTTACTGCCAATTCATAGTAGGGCTCACCAGGTTTGGTTCGAGCAGATCCGAAGATGGAAACACAAGGACCTATGGCACTCATTTTTTCAAAACCGTTGACAAATTCTCCCATAATCTTGAATAGGGCCCATGAATCATTGGTTTTGATCTCATTCCATCCCTTGCTATGTTGTTCTTTTCGCATGTATATGATATTGGTCTGAATTTAAACTGCTTTGGCAATTGGGTTTTTATCGAGGCCCAATTCTTTTCTCAAAAATTTGGCCGTATAGCTTTTGGGGTCTTTTGCCACTGCTTCGGGCGTGCCTTGCGCAACGATCGTTCCGCCACCACGTCCTCCCTCATAACCGATGTCAATAAGGTGGTCCATCATTTTGATGACATCCATATTGTGTTCGATGACCAAGACTGTATTGCCTTTGTCCACCAATTTCTCCAATACTAACATGAGTACCCTGATATCTTCAAAATGAAGCCCTGTGGTAGGCTCGTCCAAGATGTAAAATGTATTTCCAGTATCTCTTTTAGAAAGCTCCGTGGCCAATTTTACACGTTGGGCCTCGCCGCCAGAGAGTGTGGTAGACTGCTGCCCCAATGATATATAACCCAATCCCACATCTTTTATTGTCTTCAATTTTCGGTGTATCTTGGGGATATTTGCAAAAAAATCGACCGCCTCGTTGATGGTCATCTCTAAAACATCGGCAATGGATTTACCCCGATAGCGAATCTCTAAAGTTTCCCTATTGAACCGTTTGCCGTTACAGGTTTCGCATTCTACATAAACGTCGGGCAGAAAATTCATTTCAATCACCTTCAGCCCACCACCCATACAGGTTTCACATCGCCCTCCTGCCACGTTGAAGCTAAATCTTCCGGGCTTGTAGCCGCGTATGGTTGCCTCGGTAGTCTTGGCAAAAAGGGAGCGTATCTCACTGAAGACACCGGTATATGTTGCTGGGTTTGAACGTGGTGTGCGGCCTATGGGCGATTGGTTGATATCGATGACCTTGTCTACATTTTCCAGTCCCGTAATTTTTTTATAGGGCATCGGTTTTTTCACCCCGTTGAAATAATGGGCATTCATGATGGGATACAGTGTTTCATTGACCAGGGTCGATTTCCCACTTCCTGATACACCGGTCACCCCTATCAATTTGCCCAAGGGAAAGGTTGCAGTGATATTTTTTAAATTGTTGCCTGTACAGCCTGACAATACTATTTTTTTGCCACTTCCTTTTCTCCGGCGTAGGGGAACCGCAATTTCCCTGGTACCTGCAATGTAATCTGCAGTCAGGGTATCATGCTGTTTCAATGCAGAGGGCGGTCCTTGTGAAATGATTTCGCCACCATGCCTTCCTGCTTTTGGTCCAATGTCGATCACATGGTCGGCATGTTCGATCATATCACGATCGTGTTCCACGACAATGACCGAGTTGCCAATATCACGAAGCGATTCCAACGAATGGATGAGACGTTCGTTGTCACGTTGGTGCAGCCCGATGCTCGGTTCATCCAAAATATAGAGCACCCCTACCAATTGCGAACCGATCTGTGTTGCCAAGCGAATGCGCTGTGCTTCACCTCCAGAGAGTGATTTTGAGCTACGGTGCAATGACAGGTAATCTAAACCTACATCCAACAAAAATTGGATGCGGGCACGGATTTCCTTAATAATCTCAGTGGCAATCTTTTTTTGGTTCCCCTTGAGCCCTTCTTCCAAATGATCAAAGAAGTTGGCAAGTTCAGCAATATCCATTTGGGCAAGCTCCGCAATGTTCAACTGGTTCACCTTAAAATTAAGGGATGCCTTGCGCAGGCGCGAGCCATTGCAGGCAGGGCAAACCACCTTGTCCATATACGCCTTGGCCCACCGCTTGATCGAAGTTGAATTTGCCTCTTCAAACTGGGTCTTGATGAAATTGGAGATTCCCTCGTAATCAATGGTGTAATTGCGTTTGACCCCCAACGTTTTTGAATCAATCTCGAAACTGTCCCTGCCCCCATTCAAAATCACGTTCATGGCCTCTTCCGGAATTTTTGAGATAGGGTCGGTCAATTCAAATCCGTAGCGTTGTGCGATGGTCTCCAATTGCTTAAAGGCCCAAGATTTTTTGTATTCGCCCAATGGTGCGATGCCCCCCGCCTTGATCGACAATTTTTTGTTCGGAAAAATCTTGCACTCATTGATCTCGTGTACATGTCCGAGGCCATTGCATTCAGGGCACATACCTTTTGGGGAATTGAACGAAAAGGTATTGGGTTCAGGGGTGGGGTACGAAATGCCAGTGGTCGGGCACATCAGGTCGCGACTGAAATAGCGGGGCTCATGGGTACCCTCTTCCAGTACCATCAGTACATTGTTGCCACTGTACATGGCCGTATTAATGGTTTCGGCCAGACGTTTGTCTTGATCTTCAGCTTCGGTGACCTTTATTCGATCGATGACAATCTCAATATCGTGGGTCTTGTAACGATCGACTTTCATCCCTTTGGTAATATCAATGATCTCACCATCGACCCGAACCTTCACGAAGCCCTGTTTGCCGATCTGTTCAAAAAGTTCACGGTAATGTCCCTTTCGCGATTTTACCACAGGAGAGAGGATGTTGATTTTTTTGCCCATGTACGATCCAATGATCAATTGCTTGATCTGCTCGTCGCTGTAGCTTACCATTTTTTCGCCCGTGTTATAGCTGTAGGCATCAGCGGCACGGGCATAGAGCAAACGTAAAAAATCGTAGACTTCGGTAATCGTGCCCACAGTCGAACGGGGTGATTTTGACGTGGTCTTCTGTTCAATGGCGATGACCGGTGACAACCCGTCGATCTTATCCACATCTGGGCGTTCCAAACCGCCCAAAAATTGGCGGGCATAGGCTGAGAAGGTCTCCATGTAGCGACGCTGCCCTTCAGCGTAAATGGTGTCAAACGCCAAGCTCGATTTGCCACTGCCCGAAAGCCCGGTAATGACGACCAATTTCTCCCTTGGGATCGTTACATCTATATTTTTCAAGTTATGGACCCGCGCACCACGGACCTCAATATTTTCTTCGTAGTCGATCATAGCACAAGATGATAAAGTAAACAATTGACCTCTAAAAATGAAGTTGGGGCTGTTTTCATTTTGTTAATTGCCCATATTCGGTTACCTTGTTTTATCAGCTATCGACAGATGAAAAAGCCAACATGCTACAGGGGCCGTATTTTGCTCTCCAAGACCTTGTTTTGCCTCTTACAGATTGGGTTCGCACAACAACCCGTGATTCTCGATGCCGATACGGGAAACGAAGTAGATGACCTCTATGCCCTGGTACGGGTCTTGCTTGAACCCTCGATAACGGTAACAGCTCTGAACGCCACCCATTGGCAGACCAGTCACTGGAGTGTGGCACGCTCTATGGAGAACAGCCATCGGTTGAACCAACAGTTGTTGGGCGAACTGGACATGAACGTGAAAACATTGCGAGGCGCTCCGGCAAGAATGTACGATTGGGGGGATCGGGCACAGCATTCCGCTGCCGCATCTGAAATCATTGCACAGGCCCAGCAAGAACAAGAGGTCGTGGTCATTGCCCTAGGGGCATTGACCAATGTGGCATCGGCAATCTATATACGGCCCGATATTGCGCCAAGATTGAAAGTATATTGGCTGGGAACGACATTTGATTTTGACCGGCAAGTACTCAAACGAAACGATTTTAACCCTTTAATGGATCCCTTTGCCCTGGACTACGTGTTGGATTCGAAGGTCGACCTCTATATTATGCCTGTTAATGTTGCCACTGCTATGGAAATTGGATATCGTGAACTCAAAGCTGCTATCGGAACGCATGAAATGGGTAAACTTTTATTGAAGCGATGGAATGAGCATTTAGATGGGGCACGCCAGCGCAGAACTTTATGGGATTTGGCCTTGGTGACCGCTTTTATAGCACCCGAAATGGCAGAGACCCAAGTGATCACTACCTCTAGGGACAGTGGCCATAGGCCCATTACCTTTTACAAGGCCATCGATGCCCAGGCCATCTATAATGATTTTTACAAAGTACTGTTGGCATTTGAACAGAAGTAGGTTATTTTTAGCTTCTGTAAAAACCACAACATAACACTAGAAAATCAAATGAAGGTATTAGGTATAGGATCACGTTTAGATCACCCAGAATATGGAAAAGGAGTGGTCACCAATGTTTCTTCACGGCATTATTGGGTCACTTTTTTAGAGAATGGATTGGAGACCATCGATTTGGATGCTGAATTTGAAGTGATTGAAGCTGTTGAAGATGAGGTGGATTCGGTCAGTTTCTTTGAGGTGGAACGTTCTTTGGTCAAGATCCTGGAGAAATGGAGCGATACCCACGAAAGGGTGGCCTTGGCAGACAAATGGAAAAGGGGCAAGCTAATTTTGGAACCAGGGGATGATTTGGCCCCTAAGGAAATGCCCATCGATACCTTTTTTCATAAGATCGTCATGGTACGCGACCGTATTCGGGTCATGGAACAGAAGATCAACAGCAGCAAAAATCTTGACGATCAAGAGAAAGTGGACCTACAGCAGTATATCACCCGGATCTATGGCAGTTTGACCAGCTTCAATGTGTTGTTCAAGAACAAGAGCGATCAATTTGTAGGGGAACGGAGCAAGTAGCCCAAAGTCTATCTATGACCGCATTTGAAGCACTGGCCCCAAGCACGTGAAGGGGGCCAAGGTAGTCTTGGCCATTACGATGCTTCGTGCGGTAAAGAAATAACTGTCAAAATTACCAGTAATTAAAGAAGAGTTCAATGGCGACACCAAGGCCAAAACTGGCCAATGCTGCCAAAAAAGAAATCCGGCCTAGATCGAAAATATTGGAAAAGGCCATCCACAGGGCCATCAAGGCGCAACCTACCAACAAAACCGTGGCGTAGAGTGGTACTTGACTGGTAAAAAGCCCTGTCAGGTTAAAAAAGGGATCTAAAAGTGCCGTAAAAGCAAATAGGGCCATGGTGAAATTGGTCTTTCGGTGTGCCCAAAAAAGGTAAAGCCCGGCCGCCAAGAGTTCAATAGTGATGGCCAAGGGGCCGAATTGATTGTAATAGGACGCCTCAAAATACCCTTCAAAATTTTCTGGAAAAGCCACGGCCGACAAAAAGATGATGCCCAGTACCAATGCAATGGTGATAAAGATTAAAGCAAGAAATATTCTGTTTCTTACGACGTTTTTCATCTACACAAGCTGATTTAGATGAAATTTAATCAAATTCTGCTTCAGACCGCTTCCTTTTTCTCACTTAAATACTTCCAGTACCGTTTCGGTACATGCTGGGTATGCAATTTTCGGTTGATACGTGATTTGATGTTGGTGCTTCGAAAGTAATTGTTCCACAAATCTTGGTATTCATATTCTCCCTTGGTAAAGACATCGCTCTTTCGGGTACGGTTATAATGAACTTCACTAAGGTTGAGTGAAATGATTTCTACCCTATCTAGATTGTAATAAATGCCATATTTGCGCTTGACATCATAAATCAACCATTGTTGGTCGGCATAGCGGTTACGAAAATGTTTTGAAATAAGGGGCAGCACATCAAAATCGGGCTCAACATTGGCAAAGTAGATATGATCTTTGGTCAATTGAAAGCGTACAAAGGCTTCCATGCGGTGTTTTTCACGCCCTACCTTTTGCGCCAGTTGTGCAATATAGCGAACGGTCTCATCTGAAAAGTCGGTCTGCTTGTCTTTATGCGCCATGAGTTTTCTGATATAGGTGTAGCAGGCCATCTCAATACCCTCGGTTTCGCTTAAAAAGGCAAAGTAGATGTTGTTGATGGCGTTGTGGCTTTTGTTACGGATGCCGTTCCAGACCCGCTTGGCCTTTTCGACATGGGTGAAAATGGTCTCGGTTTCTGAGAAAAGACCGTTTTGGCCTTGACCGTTCTTTTGAATGTCGGCCACGTCCAATTTTTCTTCAAAAGCGATAAATACTGCCGTAAGAAAGCCGTTGAAACTTCCGTCGTAGATCAATGTGGTTGAAGTGCTCATAGGGTGTTGTTTTTTACTGTTGTCATTTCGACTGCACGGGAGAAATACAGATCTCTCAATCAACGGCCCCTTCAAAATGACAGGCATTGTTTTGAATAATTTTCTTTAAGGTCCGCAATGATTTTTTGGTCCTGCTTTTAAACGCGATATAATCGTACCCCAGGTTTAAAATGGTCTGGCGTTTACGGTCTAGGTAGCGTTGTTTTGCTAATCTGCGCATGGTTTTTTTCATTTAGTTGAACAGTGATAATTGTTGCTGGTACTGCTTCTTGAATTTACTTGCGGATTGTTGCAAGATCATTCCCTTGATTTTTTCCGCGTCCAGATCCCTGCGCTCCCAATATCGGGAGTCACATACCATAAAGTGTTTGGCACGGTTGAGGGCCACTCCCAGTTTTTTGAGATGGTCCCAGTTCAATTTTCGAAACTTTCGGGCGTTCAACAGTTTTGCGACCGATTGCATGCCCAGTCCGGGTACCCTGGCCAACATATGCTTGTCTGCCTTGTTCACATCAACGGGAAAATGGTGCAGGTTGCGCAGGGCCCAAGAGAGCTTGGGATCCACGTCTGCCTCTAGGTTGGGGTGGTCGTCATTTAAGATTTCATTGACCGCAAAGCCATAAAAACGTAGCAACCAATCGGTCTGGTATAGACGGTTTTCACGCAATAGTGGTACCTGTGACCCAATGGAAGGCAGACGATTGTCTTTTGACACAGGAACGTAACCCGAATAGTATACCCTTTTCATCAGGTATTTTTTATAGTAATAGGTGGCCGTGTACATGATGTCTTTGTCCGTTTCACCTGTAGCCCCCACGATCATTTGGGTACTTTGACCGGCTGGGGCGTATTTGGGCGCACTTTTGATACGCTTTCGTTCATTATGGTACCGTAAGAGTTCGTTTTTGACCTTGCGCATCGGCTTGGTAAAATCTTCCTGCTTTTTGTCAGGGGCCAATAATTGAAGGCCGGAAATGGTGGGGACCTCAATGTTGACCGAAAGACGGTCAGCATACAATCCGGCCTCATACATGAGTTCATCACTGGCTCCCGGAATGGACTTTAAGTGGATGTATCCATTAAAATTTTCCTCTTTCCGTAGTTTCCTGGCTACAGCAATCAACCGTTCCATCGTGTAATCTGGACTTTTAAAAATGCCCGAGCTTAAAAAAAGACCCTCGATATAGTTTCTTCGATAGAAGTTGATGGTGAGATCGACAACTTCCTGGATCTTGAACGCCGCACGCTTGACATCGTTGCTCTTTCGGGTGATGCAGTAGGCACAGTCGTAGATACAGTGGTTGGTCAGCAATATTTTCAATAGCGATACACAACGCCCATCTTCAGTATAGCTATGGCAAATGCCCATTCGTGAAGCATTGCCCAACCCCTTATCGGTATTGGTGCGGTCACTGCCACTACTGGCGCAAGAAACATCATACTTCGCCGCATCGGCGAGGATGTTCAATTTTTCTCTGATACGTTCGAAACCCATAGCTTGGAAATATTCCATCCAAAAATATGGAAATAATCCAATAAATGGAAATAATCCAAAAAATATTTTGGAAATAGTCCAAAATCGGTATATTTGGGTATGGAAAACGAAGTAACCTTAAAACGTTTTATTGAAATACGTCGGGATCTGGGCCATACCCAGGCAGCGTTTGCCCAAATTTTGGGTATTTCGAGCACCACGGCCGATATTGAACGCGGGCGTACCAAGTTATCCGGTAGGGTAGTGGCCGAACTGCTACGACAGTTTAAGGTCAATCCACTTTGGCTGTTTGGGGAAAGTGACGAAAAATACCTGGAAACCTCAAGAACCAGTGTCATTCCCAAGGTGGTCACTGTTGACAGTGCAGATCAAGACAATATGGTATTGGTCAATGCCAAGGCCGCCGCCGGATATCCCCAAAATATAGCAGATACCAGTTGGTATCGCCAATTGCCAGCCTTTGACCTGCCCATACCTGAATTTCGGAATGCCACCTATCGGGGCTTTCAGGTCGAGGGTGACAGTATGTTGCCCAACCTAAAACCCAGCGATTGGGTATTGGCCAGGGCCATTGAGCATATTGACCATGTCAATGCCAATAAGATCTATGTGGTCGTGCTACAAGATGCCGTTTTGGTCAAAAAGATTGAAAAGCGACCAAATTCCAACAACATTACCTTGATTTCATTGAACGAAACCTACCCCCCCTATGAGATCAAACCGTTTCAGATCCAGGAAATCTGGGAAGTGAGCAGTAAAATCACTTTTGGAATCGATGCCACCACTGAAAAAGGACTGTTGCGACAACTTCAAGAATCGATGGAGGAGCTAAAAAAGCAGGTAGGCCAGGTCACAAATTAGCGGTACCCTTTTTAAAATGTTGGCTATATTCGTAGTGTGCCAACCACCATGTCATTACAAAGATTACTTTGCGTACTATTTTTTTTGGGCGTAGCACTGTTGTATGCCCAAGAAAAAAATGACACGCTTTTGATCGGGTACACCCCAGCGGCCCCATTTATCATTCAAGAAAATGGGTTGCTGCAGGGCATCAACGTTTGGTTGTGGCACAGGGTTGCCGAAGACCTGGACCTGGAATACCGGTTGGTGCCCATGAATTTTTCAGACATGTTGCATGCTCTGCGCTCTGGGCAGATCGATGTGAGCATCAATCCCTTGACCATTACCGGGGATCGAAGCAAGCACATGGAGTTCACCCATTCTTTCTTTGCGTCGCATTCGACGGTATCAGTAGCCCAAAAATCATCATTTCAAAAGATCAAGCAGTTTGTGTCCTCATTTTTCCAAATCAATTTTTTACGGGGCTTTCTTCTATTGTTCATATTGTTACTCTGTTTTGGGGTATTGGCCTGGCTCTTTGAGCGAAAGAAGAATCCTAGGCATTTTCGTCCCGGTCATAAGGGTATTTGGGATGGGCTTTGGTGGTCAACGGTCACCCTGACCACGGTGGGCTATGGCGATAAGCACCCAAGAACCCGATTGGGCAAGATGGTGGCCTTGTGCCTAATGTTCACCGGGTTGCTTTTTGTGTCAGGATTTACCGCAACGATTGCCTCAAGCTTGACCGTGAACCAACTGGCGAACAACACCGATGACTTCAGTGCGTTTAAGAACCGTAAGGTGGGTACCGTGCGCAGTTCAGAGACCGAAACTTTTTTGCGGGGCCATTTTTTTAAAGATATTTTGCTCTATGATGGGGTCGTACCTGGTTTACATGATTTGAGGAAAGGAGATATCGATGCGTTTATCTACGACGAACCCATTTTACAATACCGGATCAAGAAAAATGCCGAGCTGCAAAAATTGGAGTTGTTGCCCATAAAATTTGATGTGCAATTCTATGCGTTTGCCCTGGCCAAGAATCGCATGGAACTCGAACAGGCCATATCACAGCGCATACTGGAGATTATGGAGACCCAAGAATGGCAGGTGGTACTTGCCGAATATGGTCTTACCGAGATTTAGGTTGCATCTAACCGGAGTTCCATCTGAATGTTGCACCGTTCATAGGGTGTCGCAATTCCCGTTACTTTTTTAAATCCCAGTTTATGGTACAGCGCAATGGCCGGTGCCAATCTGGTGTTGCTTTCAAGAAAGAGGCGTTTAGCCCGCAATGCCTTGGCTTTCGCAATTACGGCCTTGCCCAACAGATAGCCAATACCCTTGCCCTGTGCCTTTGGTGAAACCGCCATTTTGGCCAGTTCATACGCATAGCCACCGCGATTTATTTTGAGGAGCGCACATACCCCAACAGCTTCATTTTCGTAAAGGGCGACAAAAATAAAGCCGCCTTTGTCCAAGATATGGGTTTGGGGGTTTTCCAATGCAATACGGTCGGCCGGCTCTATCTTGAAATAGCGGTTGATCCATGCTTCGTTCAAGGCACGAAAGGCGGTTGCATACTTTGGGGAAAAGGCAACGATTTTGGTAAGGGCCATCTCCCGTTTCTTTTTTTGCGCCACCACCCTTTGAAAAAGTGATTTTTGTTGTAGCAAAAATTCAAACTCCTCCATGGCCAACCAAATATTGTGCTGTGTTTGGCCAAGAGCCTCTTCAATGGCATTGTTCACGTCGGTGTACTGGTGCTTGATATGCGCTTGTACCTGCATTCCCTTGGCAGAAAGGGCAATATTGTTCTTTCGGCCGTCACTGACATCTTTGGTTTCGATCACCAATCCGTGTGCAGACATTTCACGTATGATCTGGATCACCGATGGATGTGAATGCCCAATGTCTTGCGCGATTTCGGTAACCGATTTTGTGGAATGCTGTGTTGAAAGCACATAAAAAACTGGAAACCACTTGGGTTTCAAGGCTACCCCATACAGTGCATACAGTTGTGCAGCATCTGCAGTAACCGATTCACTCAAGGCCCGCAACCGGGTGCCCAAGGCAATTTTCCCTACTTTGGCAAAGAAGTCCATATAAAAGTTATTGTTTACGTAAGTGCTTACTAATATAGTTGAAAAATAATGCAAGACATGTCCCATAGGGTATTTTAACATGCTATCTGTAGCCTTTGACATCGCCCATACCAAGGGTCAAGGGGCCTAGTCGGTGTGATTTGGGCAAAAAAGCACCACTCTCCGTGGTTTGCCAATCATCCCAACTGGCTTGCAAGCCACCTACAGGAATGATCTTGACCCACATTTCGTAACTTTTGGGGAACCCGTTGGAATCCAACATCCACAAATAGCTGTCACCAGGGGTAGTGCCACCTGTGGTATAGGTGACCAAAAGCCCGGTCGAACCATCTTTCAGGATAACCGTGCTTCGTGTGGTACCTTGGTCAAATACCTTATAGGGGGCTACCAACCAAAATGAATCGTTGTTGAAATAGGCCAGGGCTTTTTGAATGGCATTCTGGGCTTTTGCACTATCCAACGCAACGCCATTTTGGGTGACCGTACTTTGTGCCATATGCGACAGGTGCAGTACCACTTCATAATCTTTCCATTTTACCGTACATAGCCCCAAGGCCCTGTCCCATTTATAGTGGTTGCGCCCACCTTGGTATGACCATTCGAGGTATCGGGTATGGCGGTAGTTTTCGTACTTTAGGGCATTGAGCATTTTTTGGGCCAGTGCTTCTGCCGCTGGGCCTTCTTTTCCTTGCGGTAAAGGGCGGTGCAGTAGCCACATATAGCAGATGCTACCCAAGAGCAACACTCCTAGCACCATGGCAAGGCCTTTTAAAAATCGTTTCATGAAAAATAGCGTTGTTTGATGGCATGGGCCAGATACGTGGCTGCCGGTTTATGGAACCGGAACCAAAGCTCGGGTTCAAAGATTTCAAGTTCTGCTAAGGCCAATTGGCCGTCATTTGCTTCAAAAATATCGACCCTGGCATAGAGGGGGGGCTCTGGTGCTGCCGCGACCACGTTTTGGGCAAAGGCAATTTCTGCGGCCGAGGGGCGGTAGTGGTGAACACTGCCCCCAAAATCGTCCTGTACCCGAAAATCCCCGGGTTTGGCCATCTTTAAGATGGCATGCGAAAATTGGCCGTTGAAGACCATGATCGAAACCTCGCCCTTCTGTACCACATTTTCTTGAAATTCCTGTAACAGCATGGCCTCATGGGCAATCAATTGCTGAAAGATGGCATTATGGGCCTCCCATGCAGAATGGCGGAACCTATAAGTGTGCCTGGCCCCACCGGCGATACAGGGTTTTAGCACAAATTCCTCTGCGGTAAAGCCCAATTGCGTTTGCGCCTTTTTTAAGGCTTGGCCCAAATCAAGCTTTTCGCCGCGCTCAATGAAGAGCGTCTTGGGCAGGTGAACCCCTTTTTGCTGAAGGTCCCTGAGGTAGTGCTTGTCAATGTTCCATCGTATCAGCGGTGCTGCATTGATGAATTGGGTATGTTTTGCAGTGCGTTGAAACCAGTCAAAAAAAGCATCAAACCGATCAAAATAGTCCCAAGTGGCCCTAAAAAGGGCATACGTTGTACTTGACCAGTCGAAAACGGGGTCATCCCATGATTTTCGTTCACAATAAATGCCATGGGCTTCGAGTGCTTTTTGTACCAATCGGTCCTCGAGCAGCACGTTTTCGATATAGGCATCGGTTGCTGTAGGGTTGACATAGCGTGCATCGGTCAATATGGTCAGGTCAATGGGCCTCATGGTCTCTCAAAATCCCACAGCGGTATCGTCTCCACGTTTGTCGGCCCCACCTTCCAATTGCCCGTTGGGCAATACGCGAATGGCATCAACCTTTCCAATGATCCGTGTTCTACCTTCCAGCAATGGGTACCCCTTTGCTTTTAGGGCTTCTTTTACCTCTGTTGCGAAACCCTCTTCTTCGAACATCACCATATCGGGCAGCCATTGGTGGTGAAAACGTGGGGCGTTGACGGCATCTTGCATGCTCATATCAAATTCATAGGCATTTAGAATGGTCTGGGCCACTGCCGTAATGATCGTTGAACCACCGGGGGTACCCACGACCAGCCAAAGCTGGCCTTCTTTTTCGACGATTGTGGGGGTCATGCTGCTCAACATCCGTTTTTCTGCAGCGATGCTATTGGCTTCGGCCCCGATGAGACCGAACATATTGGGTACGCCCGGCTTTGAACTGAAGTCGTCCATTTCATTGTTTAAAAAGAACCCGAGGTCATCGGCATATAGTTTTGACCCATATGCCCCGTTCAAGGTCGTGGTCACCGATACCGCATTGCCTTGGGCATCTACAATGGAGTAGTGGGTGGTCTCCATACTTTCCAAAATTTCAACGGCCCCATGGGAGACCGCTGACGATGGGGTGGCCCGTTCAAACGAAAAATCCTCCATACGCCCTTGCAGGTAGGCATTACTGAGCAAGACATCTAAGGGAATGTCCACAAAATCGGGATCGCCGAGGTAATAGTTTCGGTCTGCATAGGCACGGCGGGCCGCTTCGGTAAAGAGCTGAATGGTCGCTACGGAATTATGGCCAAGCTTGTCTATATGATGGGGTTCGAGCATCTTAAAGATTTGGTTCATGGTTACCCCACCGCTACTGGGGGGGCTCATTGAAATGATGCGCAGGTCTTTGTAGTTGAACATAATGGGTTGCCGCCATTTGGCCTCATATCGGGCCAAGTCCTCTGTTGTAATGAACCCCCCTCTTTCTTGGATGAACGCGGCCAATTTTCGGGCTACCTCCCCTTTGTAAAATCCATCATGCCCTGCATCCCTAATACTGACCAGGGTTTCGGCCAGTTTGGGGTATGTGATGGTATCTCCCTCGGCAAAGTTCTGTGCAAATTTGGTGCTGTCGCCATTGACCTTGATGAACTGTTCGCGAAAATGGGCCAATCGGCCTGCTTGTTTTTTGGTAATGACCACCCCTTTTTTGGCCAAGGCAATGACCGGATCAATGATTTCGGCCAAGGGCAGGGTGCCAAACGTTTCATATACTTCAATGACGCCTGCCACGGTCCCCGGCACCCCGACCGCTGTGGCCCCGACCGTACTCATTTCGGGGATGACGTTGCCCAACGAATCGAGGTAAAGGTCTTTGTGGG
>JBCDBD010000018.1:0-66630 GCA_039184335.1 Bacteroidota bacterium
TGGTTCTGCCTGTGTTCATTCGGCAAAACTGAATCAACTTTTACAAAACCGATTTCAAATCGAAAAATATTTCAATGAACGCTAGACCACTGTTTACGCTATCTCTGCCATTTTCCAAGTATCTTTACCGGACAATAGTGATTTGCTATATATATTAATAGGTATAAGACGAAACACCCAAACATATTGTCTTATGTATTCTAATGCCCCCATTAAAACGGATTTTTCAGGCAATCTTTCCAAGCAGTGATTTCATTTGGCCCTGCAACAAGAAGTAGGTACGCTCCTCTGGCATATCACTTTTTCCAATTACCACTGTGGCAGTTGAATTTTATAAGCAATACGACCATGTCTTTAGACAGTAGCTTAAGGCAAACCTCAAAAGTGAATCAATACCGGCTTGTACAATACACGACCACCTGTGTAGGCTCTTTATGGCTTCTTAAAGCTTAACATAGATTTTATATCAAAAAAAGGAAATACTCGAATCTTAATAAAAAGGCTTCTATACAAAAAAAAGCACATAAAACTTAGATTCCACTTTTTTTTTAAGAATATCCAAAAAAATACTTCAAATTTTAAGGCCTCCACACTATATAATCCTCAGTTTGACACATTCATACATATATGATACAACTGTGAAATTTTATTAAAAATCCTTTGGATTATTAACATGAAATTATGATTTTAGCAGCTAGCTAATTCAAATAATTTAAAAATGAGAACAAAACTTAATGGAATCTTAACGCTATTGCTGGCGTTTGTGGTGCATGTATCTTTTGCGCAGGACAAAGCGGTTTCAGGTACGGTTACAGATTCAAACGGTTTGCCCCTACCCGGGGTCAACATCGTTGTTGAAGGTACTACCAATGGTACACAAACCGATTTTGATGGAAATTACTCAATCACGGCAAGCGCAGGTCAAACACTACTCTTTACCTACATTGGCCAGAAAGATGTCCGGCGTACGGTAGGTGCCGGGAACACTATCAGCGTACAAATGGAAGAAGATGCCCAGGCTCTTGAAGAAGTGGTTGTCACAGCTCAGGGTATCCGAAGGGAAAAGAAAGCCCTTGGATATGCGGTCACTACCATTGGCAGTGACAACATCGAGCAGAAAGCCGATACCGACATCGGTAAAATTCTCCGTGGTAAAGCAGCTGGTGTGCGTATTACCGGTAGTGGTGGTGTTTCTGGTTCTGGTTCAAATATCATAATCAGGGGTACTTCGTCGATCACAGGTGGTAACCAACCTTTATTCGTAGTGGATGGTGTGCCTTTCGACGGATCTTCTGGATCGGCCAACTCTTCAAATGTCAACGGTTCTGGAAACTTCCAATCGGGTAACACGGCAAGCCGATTTGCTGACATTGACCCCAACAATATCGAGAGTGTAAGTATCTTGAAAGGTTTGAGTGCAACGGCACTTTATGGTGGTGAAGGAAGGAACGGTGTAATCTTGATTACCACAAAATCTGGTGCCGGATCAAAGAAAAAATTAGAGATTACCGCAACACAATCTGTTTTCTTCAATGATATTGTACTTCCTGATTATCAGGATACCTGGGGGAACGGATTCCAGAACGTTTATGGCCCTTTCTTTAGTAACTGGGGTTCTAGATTTGATAGCCAAGCAACAATTCCAAATGCTTTTAGAACCATGACACTCAATAATTTTGGTGTCGAACCTTCCGCTCTTTTCCCAGATAGAACAGATTTGGATGCTGAAAATGTTCCTTACCGGGCATACGACAGTCAAGAAGCTTTCTTCAGAACGGGTACCATTAGTACTACTTCCTTAAATGCGTCTGGTGCTTTTGGGGACAAAGGCTTCTTTAATGCTTCTTATAGCCACACCAACGATCAAGGGTTTATTCCCAATAACAGCTTGAGAAGAAATAATATTTCTATAGGAGGTTCATACAAATTTGACAACAATTTCTCGGTCACTGGTAAATTGAACTATGCAAGAACAGATATTAAATCTCCTTTCACAGATGCTTCCACAGGTAGTGACGTTACCATTTCCACTGCTGGTACTGGGGGTATCGCTTCTGTATGGAATATCCTTTACCTTCCACGTAGTGTGAATATTGACGATCCTTTCCAGCATCCGATTACTGGTGAGAGCTTGTGGTACCGTGGCGGAAATGATAGGATGAACCCACGATGGGCTTTGGAAAACACCTTGGATTCCAACGAGACCGACCGTGTTTTTGGTAACTTCAATGTGGGCTACCAAATCAACGACTGGATGAATCTCCGTTACAGGGTTGGTTTGGATAATCAAAACGTTCGAAATGTGCGATCAATCAACAAAGGTGGTAACGATGGTATCCATCCTAATGGTTATCTTCAGATTTCCACTGAGCGATTTACCATTTGGGATCACTCCCTTCTTTTAGGTATCGACAAACAACTTACCGAGAAAATGAGTTTAGAGGGCACTGTGGGTGCTACCACACAGCGAAGGGTCTTTCAACGTGATGGTGTAGAAGGTAGAGATCAAATTGTTTTTGGAATCCAAAACTTGAGCAATTATGTCAATTCCAGTGCAATCATAGAAGGAACGTTATTTCCAGGAAATACGGCTGCTTACCAACGCTTCACCGAAGAGAACAATGTGGCATTGTATACGTCTGCCACCTTGGGCTATGGCGGATATCTTTACCTCAACGGGTCTATTCGTAATGAATGGGACTCTACCTTGGAAAAAGACAACCGTTCACAGATATCTCCTGGAGTAAGTTTGTCTTTTGTGCCTACTTCAGCGTTTGAAAGCATCAAATCACAGAATTTCCTCAACTTCTTAAAAGTGAGATTAGGGTATGGTACTTCACCTGGCTTCCCAGGCCCATACAATACCAGAAATATTTTAGCATTGACGCCAAACGCTTTCCAAACGCCAGGCGGTCAAGGTACCACTACCACAAGTGTTTCCAATTTCTTGGCCAACCCAGATTTGGAACCTGAGCTCTCGAAAGAATTTGAAGCTGGTATCGAAGCGAGAATGTTTGACAATAGGTTAGGCTTTGAAGTAACGTACTACTATAGGGACACTGAAGATCAGATTATTCAAAGACCCCTTGCTCCAGAATCAGGATTTACGAGTACTTTTACCAATGTAGGTAACGTCATCAATGAAGGTCTAGAGATTACTTTTGATACCACTCCGCTCCGGGCTAAAGATTTCGATTGGACGGTTTCTGGTAGTTATACTGTTAATGAAAGTACTGTTGAAGGACTGGACGATGGGGAACAAGTGCTCTACGGTGGTATTTTTGCCACTCCAAGAAACGCCGCCATCAACGATCAGCCTCTAGGGGTTATTGTAGGGCAGCAATTCTTGAGGGATGATAATGGAAATATCTTGGTAGATGAAAATGGATACTGGCTTCAAGATCCAGAAAATGGAATTATCGGAGATCCAAATCCAGACTGGTTCATGACCATCAACAATGGTATCCGATGGAAAAACCTTCAATTTAATATGCAATGGGAATATCAGCAAGGTGGTGATATCTATGCAACGACTGTTGGAGCTTTAATCGGTAGGGGACTTACTGAAAGTACCGATTTTGACCGTACGCAGAGTATCATCCTCCCAGGGGTTAGACAGGCTACTGGACAGCCAAATGACATACAACTTACGGCTACAGAGGCTTATTTTAACAATATCGGATTTGGTTTTGATGAGGCACTGATTTATGATACGACCCACATCCGTCTTCGTGAGGCTTCCATTGGCTACAACATGCCTTCAAAATGGTTGGACAAGACTCCTTTGGGATCGCTCTCGTTCACCTTAGTCGGACAAAATCTGTTTGTAAAGGCTTTTAACATCCCAGACGATATCAATTACGATCCTGAATTGAATAGTTTAGGTGTCGGCAACTCGTTCGGTTTTGATTACTTGACCTCATGGAACTCGAGAAGATATGGTCTTTCCGTTAAAGCAACTTTCTAAAAAAAAAAGATGAACAAAATGAAAATTATAAAACGAATCACGTGGCTGTTTGCACTATTGATTGTTTCAATTTCGTGTGAGACCACAGAGTTGGGTATCTTAAATGACCCCAATGTATCATCACCAGATAATCTGGATGTTGACTTTACCTTGAACGCTATTCAGTTTAACTTTTCAGAGTTTTTTGAAGAAGCCACCAATGCAGGTGCTGAAACAGTACGCTTGGAATACATGTTCAACCAATATGAGAACCGGTTTACCAACACCAATGCCAATCTTCAGAATACATGGTCGTTGGCATACGCCACGGTACTCCAGGACATTGAAACTTTATTACCGATTACCGATACCAGTGATTTATATGTACATTCAGGTATCGCCAGAACCATTAAGGCCTATATACTTATGACCTTGGTTGATTTCTGGGGAGATGTTCCTCTTTCGGAATCATTCCAAGGGGGTGATGGAGTTATCTTCCCGACTGTGGATCCTGGGGAAGAGGTTTATGCAGTTGCGCTACAAGAATTGAATACAGCCATAGCTGATTTCGCAAGGACTTCTGTTGGTACACCAGCACAGGATTTATTTTACGATGGGGATACCGATTCTTGGACACTATTGGCCAATACGCTTAAGTTGAAGTACTATTTGAATCTTAGGTTGACCAATCAAGCAGAAGCCGCTTCCGAAATCCAGGCTTTGATTTCTGGTGGCAATATCATTACAGACAGTGACAATGATTTTGTTTGGAGCGCGGGAACCGCTGATTTACCCTTAAGTAAGCACCAATGGTATGTTGATGAGTATGAAGCTGCGACCCCTGGTGAATACATGACCAATTACATGATGTGGGCCTTGGCTGTTGAGAAAGGCATTGATGATCCCAGGTTGCGGTATTATATCTATCGTCAGGTAGACGCATTCCCAACGGATCCGGCTACATTGGATAATGAGATTGACTGTTGGAACGACCCAAGACCAGCTTCTTACGCTCCTATCGATGCAATATCGCCTGTTCCCCTACCTTTCTGTTCACTCTTCGATCGAGGAGATGGCTACTGGGGAAGAGATCATGCCGAAGCAGATGGTATTCCGCCTGACAATACCAAAAGGGCTACTTATGGCACATACCCTATTGGTGGTCGATTTGACGATAATGACGCTGAGCCAATATCTGCAGGAGATGGTTTGGATGGTGCAGGTATCTGGCCCATTATGATGAACTCTTTTGTATATTTTATGAGAGCAGAGGCCGCACTTTTCCTCGCCACTTCAGATGACCCTAGAATGATGTTGGAGCAAGGAGTTCGTGAATCTATCGCAACAGTTACTGGTTTCTTGCCTAATCCTGGTGATTTTACGAACGTTCCTACGCAAGATGATATCGACGGTTACGTGGATGAAGTTCTCTCGCTCTATGATGCAGAGACATCCGATACCGGTAGAATGAATGTCATTGGAAAAGAATATTGGATTTCTTTGTTCGGAAGCGGTATTGAAGGGTACAATCTGTATAGAAGGACTGGAGCTCCCAACAATCTTCAGCCTACATTATTGGGTACTGGAAACTTCCCAAGAACGTTCCTTTACCCTGCTGTTAGTGTTGACAGAAACCAAAATATCCAACAAAAAGGAGATTTGACGGTACAGACATTCTGGGATAACAACCCGGCTGGTTTTATTCAATAATCAAAAAAAATTACAATGAAAAGCAATTTTATTAAAGGAATGATAACCCTAGTATCTTTGGGACTGTTCCTTACCTCATGCGAAGATGACGATAAATTACCAGTAGACTTTGATGACCTCAATGTGTCTGGTGCTCCATTTATCCAAATAATCAACCAAAGTGGTGACGCTTCTGTTGATTTGTTCAATCCTGCAGCTTCAAGCTGGACCCGTGAGTACCAAGTGGTCTCATTGGAAGATGGCGAAGATGTCACGAGAGTGGAACTCTATGTTTCCTATACGGACAATACCGTACCCGAAGGCACTACGATAATGGCCACTGCAGAGTCACTGTATCAGGCTTTTGATGCAAGTGTATTTTCAGATACCGGTATCTACCCTACTTTTTCAGTAGACTACAATGGTCAAGAAGTATTGGATTTATTAGGCCTTAATATAGCTGACATCGCAGGTACTGATGCTTTTAACTTTAGGTGGGACGTCATTACTGATAGAGGTACATTTACTGATGTAAGTGCCAACTTTGACAACCAATCTGCAGACCATACCATTACGGCCACTGTAGTTTGTTTATTGGACGAGACCCTGTTTACCGGGATGTATCGGATAAACCAAGTAAATCCAGGGCCTTTTGGAAATACTTGGGAAGAAGATTTGGTCGTTGAAGTGACAGCCGTATCTTCTACCATCAGGGAATTCAGTGCTATATACCTACCGCAATTCGCCATCGGAAATGGCCCAGCTCCATTCCAGTTTGAACTGGTTTGCGATCAAGTGGTCATACCCAGTGCGCAAGGGAGTGGTCTTCAATGTGCGAATGGGATAACCTTTGGCCCTCCTGCAACAGCTAATGCCATGTTCGACTTTACCGACGAGTCAATCATCACCATTAAGTTTACCGAAGATGAGGCTGGTGATTGTGGCCCTCCTGGCGAACCAACAATTACGCTTACCAAAGTATAATAATCATCTTGATGATTTTAATTCTAAAAACCACCCAAAAGGGTGGTTTTTTAGTTTTTAAGTCATTGTATATATTGAATATGTTATATGAAATGCGTAACTTATAACATGCTAACTTTTAATACCTTCACTATGAAACGTATTCTTTTGCTTTTCGGTCTTTTTTGTTTGGGGTCGACAACGGTATCTGCACAATTTGCAGGAACACCACAAGCCCAAAAATTTAGCTTGCCAGGTCAGATCAATACCTCGCAATACAATGCTACTAGACTTTCCAACTTGATTTTTGAAAGATTTTTAGATCAGAAAGAAAAGAAAAACCCAATAAATTTTGAGGACATCAAAGGTTCGCCTTACAGCCCTGCAGAATTTGTATCCGGTGACTTTTACTTATATGACGAAGCCCCTGTTACCTTACGCATGCGTTACAACATGTATGATGATGAGGTTGAGGTACTTGAAAACGATGGCAGGATCACTTCTTTTCTTAAGGTAGATAACACAGCGTTTAAAATAGATGGGGTAACCTTGCGACCCTATCGAATCATAGAAAAAGGAACCCAAAAAAGGGTCAATATGATTGTTCTAAATGATGGTGACACGAAATTGTTGCTTAGAAGAAACGCAGTGCTGATTCCGGCAGAAAAGGCCACTAACCCCAATCAAATGGATCGTGCAGCAAAATTCGTTGCCAACGAGACATATTATCTAGTCAAAGACAATGAACTTCCAATGGAATTCACTGGTAAAAAGAAAGATTTGTTCACACTATTCCCCGAAAAAGCATCTGAGTTAAAAGATTACATCAAAACCAATAAGTTGAGTCTCAAAAATAATGGGGACCTTGTTCAGATTTTTGATTTTCTAAACGATAACACCTAAATAAGTTCCCTTAACATATTCAAATTGATTATCTAAGTTTAAGGCAGCCCATATCTTATACTAGTAAATACACTACCTAGGCAAGAAAATAGCATTATGGTAGCAATCTATCGTTGAAACATTTTATGGTAATACTACATTTCACGAGCTTAAAGCAGATGTAATATAGACGGCAAAACCAGTTTTTCGTCATTGTCGAATCATTTCAAGACGACAATATAAACACAGTAACCGTGAACTGAATATTGGCTGTATCACCCTATGCTTTTACATAGTAACGATTTTCAAAGCTTCTGGTTGGCAGCACTTTTTTTTCCAGAAATTGTGCATATTAGAAATAAAACAAGTATCCATTTTTATACTAAGGAGCAAATCAATGCCTAGAAATCGCTGTTAAACCTAACTTTTGTCCACAGCTGCCTTTAGGGATATCTTTCTAGTAAATTGGTACGGTAATTTTTGTTGTAAACAACAAGTTTTAAACTATTTTTGTGTTTTAGGAGAGAAATCCATTTTATCATTAAAGGTAGCATTTAAACATAGCCATTTCAAATATCCATAAGCATATGTCCCGAACCCTTGTTTTTTCCGTGTTATTAGTATTGACCATTTTGCCCACTGTTTTAAAGGCTCAACTGCGTGGTGACGCAGCCCAGATCAA
Organism: Bacteroidota bacterium; assembly: GCA_039184335.1. Classification (GTDB taxonomy): domain Bacteria; phylum Bacteroidota; class Bacteroidia; order Flavobacteriales; family Flavobacteriaceae; genus JBCDBD01. The sequence continues at coordinate 8,163 of JBCDBD010000018.1, forward strand.
TACCTCACAATACAATGCCACTAGGCTTTCGCATTTGATATTTAAAAATTTTCTAGATCAAAAGGAAAAATCCAATCCCATTAAATTTTCAGATATCAAGGGAACGCCCTATATGCCCGAAAATTTCGTGTTGGGCTCGTTTTCTATGAAAGACGAAAAACCCATAGTATTACTAATGCGATATAATATGTATGATGATGAAGTTGAGGTAAACGAAGGTGATGGGAGCATAACATCGTTCTTAAAAGTTGACAACACAGAATTCAATATACAGGGAAATACAATCAGACCCTACACAATTGAAAAAGACGGTATCCAAAAAAAGTCTAATTTTATTGTTTTGGCAGATGGAGCGAATGTATTGCTGTTACAACGAAAAGTGGTACTCATCCCAGCAGAAAAGGCGATAAATCCCAATCAAATGGACCGTGCGGCAAAGTTTGTTACCAACGAAAGGTTTTTTGTGGTCAAAGGCAACGACCTTCCACTGGAATTCTCTGGAAAAAAGAAAGACCTATTTACGCTTTTCCCTGAAAAGGCACCTGAACTAAAAGACTTTATTAAGACCAATAAGTTGAGTGTCAGAAATAATGAGCATCTTGTTCAGATATTCAATTACCTAAATGAAAACTCATAGATAGGCCTTATAAGTACCACAATCAGCATGGCCCCCATAATCAATACCATTAAAGCGATAACCTAGGTATTGCACCATGGGTCACCATAGAAAAATTTTTATATGTTCTGGTAGTTGTTTAGTAAGTTAGGGTATGCAAAAAATGACCAAATGGGTTTACGGCATCAGGGCGATTATGGAAGCCATTAATGCTGAACAACCAATAAACAAGGTTTTTCTTCAAAGAGGGCTAAAGGGCGAACTCTTCAACAAATTGGAAACCATCATAAGAAAGAATGGTATTAGTGCTTCATACGTACCTTTGGAAAAATTGAACAAATTAAGCAAGAGTAACCATCAAGGAGCCATTGCCAATATTTCACCTGTAAAATTTCATGATTTCAGGGTTTTGATCGAACAAGTGCTTCAGCATGTTGAGGCCCCCTTGTTTTTACTTTTGGATCAAGTTTCTGACGTTCGAAATTTTGGGGCTATTATCAGAACTGCTGAATGTTCTGGTGTCAATGCAATAATTGTTCCTAAAAATGGTGCCGCACCTATCACAGATGATACCATAAAGACATCTGCCGGAGCAGCATTTAATATCCCCATTGCCAAGACAGATCACTTAAAAGATGCCATTTTTTACCTACAATCTTCGGGTATAAAAACAGTTGCCGCAACGGAAAAATCAGAACATGATATTTATTCTGTAAATTTCAATCAACCTTTGGCCGTTATCATGGGAGCTGAAGACAGAGGCATTTCGCCTTCAATACTAGATGTGGTAGACTTTAGGGCAAAACTTCCGCTATTCGGTGAAATTGGCTCATTGAACGTATCTGTCGCTTGTGGCATATTTCTTTACGAAGCAGTTAGACAACGTATGGAATGAAATCTACTCCCCATCATTTTCTCTATAATGGTATGTAACACGTATCGTTTCATCTTGATCATCACCTCCAAATTCATCAATAAAATTGCCATCTTTATCGAAGTGCCTTAAGAATTCATCTTCCTTTTCATCGTAGTCTTCCTTCTCCCATTCATATTTCTTTTCCGAAGGTATAACGGTATCCACCATATATACAAGAAAAAGGCCTGATAAAAAACCTGAAAGATGGCCTTCCCATGAAATTCCTTCCTGTATTGGAAAGATATACCAAAGCATGCTGCCATACACAAAAACGACAAACAATGATAATGCAATCAATCTAATGTGTCTTGAAAAAACACCCTTAAAAAATATAAAACTGGCCAACATGTAAATCATTCCACTGGCACCAATATGGTATGATGGCCTTCCTATTATCCATGTCAATACACCAGAAAGCAACAAACCATACCCTACTACTTTCCAAGAGATAGACCGGTAAAAATAAAAAAGGGAGGCCAAGAGCACGGCGAAAGGAATGGTATTGTTGTACAAATGCTCAATGGAAGCGTGTATAAATGGGCTGAAAAAAATTCCAAGAAGTCCAGAAATCGTCCTTGGGTACACTCCAAAATGGTTTAGGTTAATGCCTAGACGCAACTCTACCAAAAGAACGGTCCACAGTATCAATGTAGATGACAAGGGCACTAAAAGTACAAGGTTTGAAAACTTTAAATCGGTTGTTTGTGACATATCTAATTGCTTGACTATAATACACAATTTTCAATCCATAAATAAGAATACTGATAAATTGTCATCCTGAATTTTGTCTTATTTTTATGAAATGAACGAGCCACTTGCTGAAAGAATAAGGCCAAAAACACTGGAAGAATACATAAGCCAAAACCATTTAATCGGCGAAAACGGATCGTTGACCCACCAAATAAAAAAAGGGGTGATTCCTTCCCTTATCCTATGGGGTCCACCAGGGACGGGAAAAACGACTTTGGCAAATATCATTGCCCACGAAAGCCAACGTCCGTTCTATACCTTAAGTGCCATTAGCAGTGGTGTCAAAGATGTGAGGGAAGTCATCAATAAAGCAAAACAAAGCGATGGACTTTTCACTTCAAAGAACCCTATATTGTTCATTGACGAGATACACCGATTCAGCAAATCGCAGCAAGATTCCCTTTTAGGAGCTGTGGAAAAAGGTTGGGTAACCCTGATAGGGGCTACAACAGAAAACCCAAGTTTTGAAGTCATCCCAGCTCTATTATCAAGGTGCCAAGTGTATATTCTCAATGCCTTTGATAAACAGGATTTGGAAGCCTTATTGCAAAGGGCTCTAAAAGCAGATGATTTTTTAAGATCAAAAAAAATCAATTTAGAAGAAACGGAGGCCCTATTGCGCCTTTCTGGTGGGGATGGCAGAAAGTTACTCAACATTTTTGAACTCATCGTCAATTCTGAAGACAGGGAGCCAATCGTAATCAACGATGAACTGGTACAACAAAAAGTTCAAAAAAATACCGTGCTATATGATAAGACCGGTGAACAACATTATGACATCATCTCTGCCTTTATCAAATCAGTCCGTGGTAGCGATCCCAATGCCGCTGTCTATTGGCTGGCACGTATGATAGAAGGCGGTGAAGATGTAAAGTTCATTGCGCGCAGAATGGTCATTTTAGCTTCAGAGGATATCGGGAATGCGAACCCGACAGCCTTGGTACTTGCCAATGCCACCTTTCAGGCCGTCAATACCATCGGCTACCCAGAAGCAAGAATCATTCTAAGCCAATGTGCCACTTATTTGGCAAGCTCGCCAAAAAGCAATTCAAGCTATACCGCTATTAAAATGGCCCAAAGGATTGTTCAGGAAACAGGTGACCTATCGGTTCCCCTTCCCATACGAAACGCTCCGACCAAATTAATGAAAGACCTAGGTTATAGCGAGGGGTATGCCTATGCCCATGACCATAAAGACAGCTTCGCTGCCATTGAGTTTTTACCTGATGAAATTTCAGGTACCTCATTCTACCGACCTGGCATGAACCAAAGGGAAAATACTATGCGGGAGTTTTTAAAAAAACGCTGGAAAGACAAATATGACTTTTAAAATTTCACTTGTAGTTCTTGAATGATCCTACCTTTTTCAGAGGATGTATATTCTAAAAACCACTTGCCCTCTTTTTTAAAAACCAATCCGTTGATACCTTCTTGGTTGACCAAAAAGACATTTGAAACTGAAGTTTCGTTCAACATATATTTGATATTGGCCGTAGCGTCAACCAATTGGTACCCGTTTTTTAAAGGCCGTGCATATAGCATGTCAACACTCTGAATACTTTTGTTCGGGATATCTGACTGTAGGCCTTCAGCATTGTTCTTGGTCATTTGGGAGATTACGGGTTCACTGCTCTTGAACCGCTGTTCTTCAATGGTGGCCTGTTGTTCGACCGAACCGGCTTTGGGCTCCACCTCAACAGGTTTCACATCGTTTTTAAAACTGACGGTAATCGGTGCTTCAGAAGAAGTTTTTTGCTTTGGCGTGTACTTATAAGAAATTCTGTCAAAAGAGGTAAATGCCTGCCTGATAGCCTCGTTATAGGCCACCTTAAATTCCTTTTGCTTACTGCTACCTTCAATGGTGGAGAAAACTTTGTTCAATTCACAGTCTCGCAAGGTCAAGATGGTTTTTGTGCGGAACAGGGAAGAATTATCGATTAGGTCAACCCACAGTGCAGAACAGAAATCTTCTTTTAAATCTTCAGGATAATCGCCTTCATATGTCACATTATATCCTTTTTGCACAAACAAGTATTTGACCAGTGTGCTGGTTTGGTGTTGGTTTTCATTTTTAAAGGCCCCAAATTTTTTGGGCACCACAATATATTTATAATCATTCAGTTGGGCATTTGCCGTACCAACAACTGACAAGCCGATAAAAAACAGTAAAAAACGCAATACATATCCCATGCAGAAATCCAATCAATTATTGTTCCAAGATAGGATATTAAATCCGAATTGAAAAGATGCATAATTACTATCGGGCAGATTTTGATATCCTAAAAGATTATCGGCCAAGAGGTAAAAATTCAGGGGGCCTGCCTGTAGGTTAAGGCCCAACCCTAAATTGGCCAGTGTGTATTTGTTGGCGGTATAGGTAGCCTTGACAGCAACGGCATTTCCTAATCTTTTCTGATAAAATCCAGTAATGTCGACCTTTGGTCCCCTAGGGCCATTAATCACAAAAAGGTGTCCGCCAAGGCTATTGATGTAATCAAAACGTTGACTGGGTCGTACCGTAAGATAATTACAATCACAATCTTTGTCTCTTGCCGTTCTCTCACCAAAATTATATCTTATGGAAGCATTCAATTTTATAGGACGAAGTGACACATATGAATTCTTGTTGGTTTCAAAGGGAATAAGTACCTCTATTTCATCGACCAGATCTTGCCATAGGTCATTATCTGGATCGATCAACGCATCTGGCAAAATGATGTCGACCCCTTCATTGGTTGCGGCACCCTTTAAAGTGTAATTTTTGACATCTTTTGTATGGTAGATAAACCCAATGTCCAAAAGACTTCCCGTAACAAATGTTCTGGGATTGAGTTGGTAAGTAAAACCAAAATCAGCCCCCATACCCAAATTTCCACCGAAAAAAGAACGTCGTAAAAGCAATTTTGACAGCTCTTCACTACTACTTAAAGTATCATCATCAAGAATATCCAATATTTCTTCAATACCAGAAGTACGCATTTGAACATCGGCCACCAAGGTATTGGCCAAAATATTGTTCTCCCCTTCGGTGGTCACAAAATAGCCTTTGTTTCGGGTTGACTTGAACTCAAAAACACTGGAATAGACCTTTGCGCGAATACCTACGGTTAGACGATTGTCTATCTTTCTGTTGATTCCAAAATGAAATATATTGACGGCCTCCCCTTGACCGGTAATATGGCTCAGGTCAAACCTTCTGTTTAAATTGTTGGCATTGCCTTCAAATGCCAAAATTGCCAAGTCTTCAGGCCAGTATACCGTTACAAAACCTTCGCCATACATACCAAAGGAATAATAGTCATTCGGTCGGTTTCTGCTTCTGAAACCACCATTAAATATCTCAATTAGCCCGCTCCCCCCAAAATCATCTCCCTTTTTTAGACTGTTCACGGCACGATCCCGGACCTTGGCGGTAAAATCAATGCCATCATTGGCAAAAAGATCATTGACCGTTATACCACTTGTGGATGCCTGAAAGCTGATATTGGACAATATTGGTATGCCTGCATGCCATTGATAAGGGGTCTTGACCCCAGGATTTACCATCACAGATTGGGGAATCCCATAAAAATCATAAAGCAACTGTTTGTTCTGGGATTGAAGATAGTTTGTTGCTACAACCAAAAAGGCAAACAAAAAAAACGTTGTACTTTTCATTGTAGCCTAAAGGCGAACGCCGCACTTGATCTTATGATTATTTTGGGTTCTGATTGGGTTGACACACTGGTGCTATCACCTAAATTGATTCCGCTTATCCGTATACTTGAGGTATTTCTTAGAATATCGAGACTTTTTCCATCGGTACCATAGGCCACTTCCCGCAAAAGTATGGCAGTAGGCTCGGGATCGATTTGGAATGATTCGCTGTCAAGTGAATTACCGGTTTCATCTAAAAACTCGATCAAAATATCAAGTGGTTTACTGGTTGTATTTTCAATTTCATAGGTAATGACCCCATCCATAATATTGTCGGCCACATAACCCTCTTCAAAAGCGTCAAAATTGAATTCCTGCGAATAAAAGACGGCATTTCCCGCTGAATTTATGAGCGTCTCAGGTGACTCAAAATAAAATAGACTTGACGCAAGTTCTGGAGTAACACTTAAGTCATCGAACTGATCAAAATCCTGCTCGTCGGCACAGGACTGCATAAGACAAACTAAAAGGGTTGATAAAGAAAGATAACGACATACTTTTCCCATCATGGCAATTCATTTTAATACCTAAACAATTGACCCCCGTTGTACCCTACTATAACTCTATAAAACGGTTTTTATTTCGTTTAAACTTAGAATCATTTTGCAAAAACCATGTGCTGGATGACCTTCTGGATTGAAGTGAAGTGTATGAAAACCTGCGGATTGGGCTCCTAAAATATCTGCTTCTAGGTTATCACCTATCATTAAGGCGTTCCCTGGCTTCACATTTGCTAATTGCAAGGCCAATTGAAAAATGTGGGGATTCGGTTTTTTGACACCGGCCATTTCAGAATTTATAATGTGCACAAAATAAGTATCGATATTGGCGTTCTTGAGTTTCTTTTGTTGTATCTCTTGAAATCCATTCGTGATAATATGCAGTTTATAGTTTGGTTTAAGATATTCCAAAATGTCAATCGTACCCGGAAACACATGGTTGAACGAAGATAAGTGTTCAATATATGCTTGTGAAAGCATGTTGATGGTACTATGTTCAACCCTTATGTCAATCGCATCAAAGGTTTTTCGTAAGCGTTGATAGCGTAATTCTGCTTGGCTTACTTTTTCTTCACGATATAACCTCCAATATTCTTGGTTTATTGGCGCATAGGCCTGTAAAAACCTTTCTAGGTCTATTTTAAGACCGAACCCGTTCAAAATTTTTTTAAAGGTCAGCGCAGAATTTCGCTCAAAATCCCAAAGGGTATGGTCCAAATCAAAAAACACATCGGTCACAATACCTTTAAGCATAATATCGCTTTAAAAGAGAAGTGTAAAGCCCCATCCAATTCATTTGATGCCTGCTGCCCAGAAGTTCATTGGAAAAAATTGTGGTCAGGCTTCCATCAACTTTTTGCACTTCGCGAAATATGCTATCTATATGCGCAAACACTTCCTCGACTTTTTTGAGTTTTAAGAATGCATAGTCATGTATCGCAAAAGGATGCACTTTTAATGGTTGCTGTACCTCAAGATTGATATCATAAAAATAAAACGGGGTGCAGGTGCCTGCCCGAAAGCCAATGGTATGTGTATATCCCATTGTGAAATCATCTGTGAATTCAGCCTCTATAAGACTACGGTAGGTTTCTGGAATATTGATACGGTTGTACCGCAATCTTGAATATTTGATTGGTCTATGGATCAAATTAGCCAATCTTTTTTTTTCCTCTTTCAATAGTGCCAGATCATTATTGGCATTATAGGAGGCGCTCAACGATACAATACTATAATCGGCAACAGATTTGATCAGGTATCGAAACCTATTGTTGTTTGTTGAAATATTCTTGTCATGTACGGAATACTTTGCAAATTGAAAAAAAAACATGGTTTTGATAGGGAAACGCTTATGGGCCTCGATCAAATCAAGAAAGTTGTCATATGGGTCTTTCTGCACTCCTGACCAAACTGACAATCGCTTGACTATACTGCGTATCCGAAATTTCCCAAAATCATTGAAAAGTCCACCAATGCTGCGGGCAAAGCCCCTATGGGCATAAGCATGCGAGGTGGTCACGTTAATGATCGATGTGAAATTATACTTCCGATTGCCCTGTTGTATATTAGGAAATCTCTTTTTTAACAATCCCATGAACTGGTAGGCCCAGATATCGACCACTGGCAGCTTTAGAAATCCATTCTGATACGCTAAGCTCTCTTTCACTGGAAATCGCCCCAAGTCATCCTTGACATGGGGAAAGTACTCTTCATACCTGCTCAGCAAATAAAAACTGGCCGAAAAAATATCATAGGGTAGATTGCTGCGTTCGCCAGCGTAGAAAAAACAGGGAATCCCTTCCCAATCATCTATCGTTATATCAATATCATTGATGCCTTGTTCAAACAACAGATCGTTACTCCGAACGAAAAACTCATTCTGTAAGGGCTTCTTCGTATATGTGATCTTAGGCCCTTTATGCTTTATAAAATCTTCTACCTTGGTCGTGAAGGAAATTTCCATGCCCAAAATACCGGTACAGACCTGACGCATGGTATATACAAAACGTTGCGATATCTTATGGGTATATATCAACAACATGATGCTATGTACCTATAAAATTTCTGCATCGGCAAAACTAAAATAGTTGCGTTGTGTTATAATAAGATGATCCAATACCTTAATGTCTAAAGCAGAAGCTGCAGTTTTTAACTTTTTGGTAATTTCCTTATCGGCTGTACTCGGCCTTGACGCACCTGACGGATGGTTATGGGCCAAAATCAACCCTACCGCACCCAGCTCCAAGGCTTGTTTCAATACCAAGCGTACATCGACCAATGTACCCGTAATTCCACCCTTGCTCATTTGTGACTTATGTAGTACCTTGTTTGAGTTGTTAAGATATACAATCCAAAATTCTTCATGGGCCAATTCACCGATAAGTGGATACAGCAATTCAAATGCCGTCTTACTTCCTGTTATTTTCGTAATTTTTTTGGTCCCCTCCCCTATTCTTCGCCTACCTATTTCAAGGGCCGCCGCTATGGTTATGGCCTTTGCCTCTCCGATACCCTTAAATTGCATTAGTTGGTTTACCGATAGCTTACCCAATTCATTGATATTGTTGTTTACTGATGCCAAAATGCGCTTTGAAAGTTCAACCGCACTTTCAGTCTTGTTCCCCGACCCGATCAAGATTGCGATAAGTTCGGCATCTGATAGTACCGACCGTCCTTTTTGAAATAGTTTTTCCCTTGGTTTGTCATCATCGGCCCATTGTTTTATTGGAAATGAAGTTACTTTTTGTTGCATAAGCTAAATATAACGGATTAATATTTTATTGTACCTTCTATAGCTAAAAACCTATACCATGAAATCACTGTTTGAAGTTGAAGCTTATCACCAAATCTTGAGCCGAATCAATCAACTTGATGTGAATACCGAAAGGCTGTGGGGCAAAATGAGTGCGGGGCAAATGGCGTGGCATTGCCAATTTCCACTAAAGCTTGCCATAAAAAATGAAGCTAAAGGAATAAAGGGCAGCCTATTCATACGCTGGCTCTACAAAAAATCAATGTACAGTGATAGGTTATGGCCCAAAAATTTACCAACGGCACCAGCCTTTAAGGCCACCGAAGAAAAAGATTTTGAAACAGAGATAGAACTGCTCAAAGACTTGGTCAGCGAATGCCATGCACTAAGAAACAGGAAACACTGGAACCCACACCCACTTTTTGGAAACATGACACATGAACAGTGGGGAAAAACACAATACAAACATTTAGACCATCATCTACGACAATTTGGTGTATGAGCCATTGCCATTTAAATAATGTGCGAGGAGCAGCTTGTTTATGGCACAAACCAATCCTTTTTTGAAATCGATTCACAAAGGCCAAAGATTCGTGCGTTGAACCATAAAAAATCAGTATTCGCCTGTAACTTACCAGTACTTCTAAACGTCTAACCTTAAATCATTGATCATTGAATTATGAAGCCAAATACCATCACAAACATGCTGGTTTTCTCACTACTGACCACACTGTTTATAGGGCGGTTAAATGCCCAAAACCTAGTAGCAGACATTGACAGCGTAATAAAAAACAAGTATACTGAAAGACAGCCTGGAGCCACTGTATTGGTCTATAAAAAGGGAGAGATTCTTTATAGAAAGGGCATTGGCTTGGCAAATGTAGAACTCGCGGTGCCCATGCGGGCCGAAAATGTTTTTGAGATAGGTTCAATCACCAAACAATTTACGGCAATTGCGATACTGATGTTGGAAGAGCAGGGCAAACTAAGTGTTGAAGATAAAATCACAAAATATGTTCCTGATTACCCAACAAATGGTAAAACCATTACCATACACCATTTGCTAAACCATACTTCCGGTATTAAAAGTTATACCAGTATGCCGACTTTCTTAAAAAACACCAGGGTAGATATGAGTCCTGCTGAGCTTATTGATTTTTTTAAAAATGAACCTATGGATTTTGACCCTGGTGAAAAATTTCTCTACAATAATTCTGGCTATATCATTCTTGGGCACATCATCGAAGTAATCACAAAAGACAGCTATGAAAATTTTGTCCAACAACAAATTTTTGACAGGCTTGAAATGGACAATTCCTATTATGGAAGCCACAAAATGATCATAAAGCACCGTGCCAATGGTTATCAAAAAAATGGAGGTACCCTTGTAAACGCAGATTATTTGAGTTTAACATTACCGTATGCGGCCGGTTCTTTAATGTCTAATGTAGATGACTTGCTAAAATGGCAATTGGCCCTGAACAACCACACTCTTATAAGCAAGGCCAGCTATGAAAAGGCAATCAACGGTTCAACCTTGAACAATGGTGAAAAAATAGGCTATGGGTATGGCCTGCAAAAAGGAAAACTGCAGGGTTCAAAAAGCATTTCTCACGGTGGGGGCATTTTTGGATATACTACCATGGGTGTCTACTTACCCGATGAAGACGTATTTGTATCCATTCTTTCAAACTGCAATTGCAATCCCCCTGGTGACATTGCTTTCAAAATTGCGGCCATCGCGATTGGCAAGCCTTTTCCAAACAAAGGTGATGCCATTACGTTGAGTGATGTGCAATTGGAGAAATGGGTCGGGGCCTATGAATTTCCGAACAATACCGTACGACACATTACCCTAGACAATGGAAAACTTTTTAGCCAGAGGGATGGTGGCCCAAAATTTGAAATTTTTGCACTATCACCAGGTCATTTTATTTTTGAAGAAGGCAACATTTCTTATAAATTCTCGATGGTTGAAGGCAAAAAACAAGCTGAGTTTACAGCTAATGAAACTTCTATTGGTCGTGAAATTCACAAAGCACCGTCAGCGGAGAAAATTGCTGTCGACCTATCACCTGAAGTGTTAAAACAATATGTTGGCAAATATGGGCTACAGCCAGGTTTTGTTATTGAGGTAGGTATCGAAGATGGCCGAATATTTGCACAAGCCACAGGTCAGGACAGATTTGAAATTTTCGCAGAAAAGGTAGATCATTTCTTTTTGAAGGTAGTAGCTGCCACTATTGTTTTTCACCGATCTGACGAAAAGGAAGTGACTGGGCTTACCCTTTTACAGAATGGACAAGAAATGAAAGGCAACAAATTATAGGTGACGGTATTCGCTTTACCTAGTTTCCTAAGCTCAGAATCAACCGTTGACCAATGATATGAGGGCATTCAAATCAACTCCCCCATAATTGCCAGAACTCATCAAAAGCAAAGCCGTATCTTCAAATTTTTGGGCAAACAGGAAATCTTGAAAAGCTCTAGGTTCGGTAAAAATCTTTAAATCGTTGCGTTGAAAGGCCAAATTGATCTGGGTTACCGTAACTTCATCCAACTTTTTAATCTTTACCGCATCTGGCGAGTAAAAGACAACTGCTTCATCAGCCGCATCCAACGCCCCATGATACTCCTTCAAAAACGCTGCATTTAAGCTACTATAGGTGTGCAACTCTAAGCAGGCCAGCAATCTTTTATCAGGATATTGGTCTTTGACCGCCCTAGTGGTGGCCGCCACCTTACTTGGAGAATGGGCAAAATCCTTAAAGGCAATACTTGATGCATGCTCTGCAATTTTCTCCATCCGTTTCGAGGCTCCCCTAAATGTTGAAATGGCCTCATAAAAATCAGCTTCATCAACCCCCATTTGTTGACAGATCCATTTAGAGCCTGCCAAATTGTTTAAATTATGCTGTCCGAATATTTCAATGGGCATGGCCCCTTCTTGCGTATCTAGGTACGTCACCCCATCGTGTACGTTGAATTCAGGCGTATGGTAAGGTAATTTACGAATCGGATTTTCTGAAGCTTCGACCACCCGTTTTACCTCTTCATCTTCTTCATTGAACGTAATACTGCCACCCTTGACAATACCATCAACAAAGGTTTGGAACTGCTCCACATAGTTTTCATATGTGGGAAAAACATTGATATGGTCCCAGGCTATGCCACTCAACAACGCAATATTCGGTCGGTATAAATGAAACTTGGGGCGTCTATCAATGGGAGACGATAAATATTCATCCCCTTCCAAGACAATAAAATCATTGTCTTCGGTCAAATGTACCATGCGATCAAAACCATCCAACTGGGCTCCAACCATATAATCCACTTGAATGCCATGGTAATTCAATACATGTAGGATCATCGATGTAATGGTCGTCTTGCCATGGCTACCACCAATGACCACCCGGGTCTTGTTTTTGGATTGCTCGTACAAGAACTCGGGATATGAGTAAATTCGCAACCCAAGCTCCTGTGCTTTCAACAATTCGGGATTATCCGGTTTAGCATGCATCCCCAAAATAACTGCATCTAGGTGTCGATCTATCTTACCGGGAAACCAACCGAAGGTATCGGGCAATAAGCCCTTGGCCTGCAATCTGCCCTTTGAGGGATCAAAAATGACATCGTCACTACCTGTAACCATATAACCTTTATGATGCAGGGCCAGTGCAAGATTATGCATGGCACTTCCTCCAATGGCAATAAAATGGATATTCATACTTTAAATTTTCAGGGCAAAGATAGCCATAGATCAAAGGTTGGCCAATGCAAGTACATCTAGTTTATCTTTATCTTAGTCGTAAAATAAAAACATGAATCTTTCAGAATTGCCATCAAAGGAAATCATGCCAGGCTATCATGGCAAAATGGTACATGCAAAAACCATGAGCTGGGCTTTTTGGAATGTGGATGAAGGTGCCGAAGTGCCCATACACCAGCACATACATGAACAGATCATGCACGTTGTATCGGGCAAATTTGAATTCACTGTCGATGGAAACACCCATACCTATGGTGCCGGTGATGTGGTTATCATTCCTGCGAATTCCCCCCATGGGGGAAAGGCATTGACGGTATGTAAGCTCATGGATGTATTTTGTCCGGTTAGGGAAGAATATAAATAACAGTTAACTCACTCATGCAGATTTCACTAAAAGCAAGACACGCTTTGATCGGTGGCAGCAGCCGTGGTATAGGCAAGGCCATTGCCCAACAGCTTGCCAAAAGTGGTGCCAGTGTGACCCTAATGGCGAGAAGTATAGACAAAATGCAGGCAATCATTAATGAATTACCTACCATAGGGGCACAAAAACACCATTATTTAAGTGTTGACTTCAACAATCTTGAATCATACCAAACCCAAATAGCTGATTTTTTTACCAATCATTCAGTGGATATCTTAGTCAATAATACCCAAGGGCCCGAAGCAGGCAGCACCCTGGAAAAAAACGTAGAGGATTATCAAAAAGCATTTGATCTGCTCTTTAAATCGGTGGTATATACGACACAACTGGCTTTACCTTATATGCAAGCAAACCAATGGGGACGCATCATCAATGTTGCCTCCATTTCGGTAAAAGAACCATTGAACTATCTCGCCCTCTCAAACACGGTTCGTGCGGCTGTGGTCACATGGGCCAAAAGCCTGTCCATTGATGTCGCCCAAAATGGTATTACTGTCAACAATATCTTGACCGGTTATTTTGATACCGAGCGTATTGCACAGCTCAATGCCAAAAAAGCGGAAAAAATGGGCATCAATGAAGCCGAAGTACGCAAAGCCATGAAAAACCAAGTACCTGTCAAACGCATTGGAAAACCTGAGGAATATGGATATCTGGTCGCTTTCTTGGCTTCAGAAAAAGCATCATATATCAATGGCACAAACATCCCCATTGATGGCGGACTTTTGAAATCTTTGTAATAAAAAAACAAAAAATATATCAAATTATTGATTTTTGGTTAAATTTATTGCCAATAAACCAATTTATTATGAATTCAAAAGTTTTTTTGGTAGTCAGGATACTACTCGGACTCTTTGTGCTTGTATTTGGACTCAACAAATTTTTACAGTTCTTACCCGCATTTGAATTGACCGGAGATCCATTGGAGTATTTCTCTGCCTTAACGAAAAGCCAGACCATGACGTTAGTTGGCATTGTTGAAACCCTGGCAGGGTTGGCCCTCATCTTCAACAAATGGGGTGCTTTGATGTCACTGATTTTGATGAGCGTCTCTGTCTGTGCCGTGCTTTTTCATGCCACTTTAGACCCCCCCAACATTGGCCCGGCAATCGCCCTTTTGGCATTGAACATCTTAACGCTAATAGGTTATAAAGACCGATACGCAGAGATTTTAAGAGCCTGACCATTACCGCGGTATTCCAAAAGCTCTTTTAAAAGGGCTTTTTTTATAGACTCATTCTGTCTTTAAAAAGGTATGATTGTCGTCTAGATACTTCAATCTCATCTCCGTTCTCCATGGTCAACTTTAGTTTTCCATTGAACCAAGGCACTACTTTTTTGATAAAGTTGGTATTGACAATCTGCTGTCGATTTGTCCTGAAAAAGTATGCTTCAGGCAATTTTTCTTCAATCTGGTTCAATGATTTGTACAGCATGGGCCTATGCGCGTCAAAAAACACCCGGGTATGATTTCCAACAATTTCAAAATGTGAGATTTCACCAATCTTGACCAACCAACATTTTTCACCATCCTTGATAAAAATCTGACTTGATGCAGACAACCTTTCATCAGTTTTCGAATCGTCAACATGATCTTCCAACTGCACTTTCACTTTGTCAATTGCAAGCGCAAAACGTTTTTCATTGATGGGTTTGAGCAAATAGTCCAGGGCATTGTATTCAAATGATTTTATGGCGTACTCATCAAATGCCGTAGTGAAAATGGTAATGGGCACTTCATCTAGCATTTCAAGTAGTTCAAAACCATCTTTTTCAGGCATGTTGATGTCTAAGAACAAAAGTTCTGGAAGTTCTTTTTGAATCAGCCCTAACCCTTTGTCCACATTTTCTGCTTCCCCTATCAAATCAATCTCTTTATGGTTTTTGATAAGCTCTTTCAACTCATTACGGGCCAAGCGGGAATCTTCAACAATAACAGCTCGAATCTTCATGGCATCGGAATTTTGATTTCAGCAACCACGTTGCCCAATTGTTCTGACAATTGAAAAGTAGCTTTGTCACCATACAATAAATGTAATCGCTGTCTAATATTCTTCAGCCCCAACTGAGTACTGTTCTTTGCAATTTGTAATTTACCCGTATTCGTGACCAAAATGGTCAAGACCTCCTTTGACTTCTTGATATGTAGTATAATTCTTCCACCTGCTTTAAGCGCTGAAATACCATGCTTTGTTGCATTTTCAATCAATAATTGCACAATCATCGGTGGAATCAGCAATGGCAAGGTATCCTTACCCACTTCTTCAATGTACTCAAGCCGGTCTTCGAATTGAATCTTCGATAGGGCAATATAGTTATCTACCATCTCCAACTCTTCTTCCACTGAAATGGCATTCACATTGTTTTTTGTCAATGAATACCGCAACATTTCAGAGAGTTTGGTCAACATCTCCCTAGATTTTTCCACATCCTCCAACATTAGCCCCCGAATGTTGTTGAGGCTGTTAAACATAAAATGGGGATTGATCTGCCCCTTGAGGGTATTCAACTGGGCCTGCTTCAAATTCGTGTTCAACTTCAACCGTTCGATACGGTCTTTGTTTATTTTCATCAAAAGTTTGATGACCAAATAAGTGACCACCCATGAAAAAATAATGAACAGGGAGTTAAAAACAACAATCCAAATATTGTCATAGGCCTTGAGAAATTCCTTTTCCATTTCGGTAATTCCGGGGCCGTATTTTTCATATAACACCCCTAAACCGACACTCAGGGATCCATACAAAAAAGCTGCAATCAAAGAACTGAGCACGATTTTGAACAAGTCACTCAACCCAAAATTCTCAAAAAACACCTTTCTCTTTAGATACACACGCAACAGTGAAGTAGAAAGGATACCAACCGATATTCCAGTGATAATTGAGAATACAACAAACGCAACACTTAATTTTTTCAGAAAAAAAACAGAGATGAGGTTCAAAAAACCCCATCCCGCAAATTGCAATACCCAGAAAAGCCTATTTCTACTTTTTTCGCTGATGTTCATACCGCTAACTGCCTAAAAACCCCAAATATAAAGCAATCACTCAATTGATGATATGATAGAGCAACTTACCCACCAAAAAGCCTAATCCGAAAAAGACAACAACCGTACCGAATGTCACGCCTATTATCTTATAAAGGTCTCTTTTGGTCTTTATAGTGCCAAAACCCAAAGTTGTTGGCCTATCATTGTCGATGTTTCCAAGACTGCAATTTACAGTCTCTTTCTCCCTGTGCTGAAAAAAAGCGTGAATGAACATCATCAAGCCTGCGGAAACCAAGAGCAGGGGCTGTAGGGCTTCTGCCTTATTGCGAAAAATCAGAATAGCTGAAAATAGAAATAGTATTCCAGCAAAAATAGATACTGTAACGTTTGTTGTTTTCTTTTTCATCTTTTTTTATTAAACTTTTTGATTGGTTTCAAATCTGATATTAAAGCAAAATACTCAATACAAGACTTACAATTATTTTTACCAAGGTTACCATATGTTATTGATTTGATTACATTTAAGAACAAAGCAAATGTATAGAGTGGCTATTTGTGTTGAAAGTATAATATGATGAACGGTAATCCCAACTTACCGAACGGTAAAATTGCAGCAGCCGAACTGTTATCCAAGCTATTTCTCAGGAGGAAACCTTGAAAAGACCTTGGTCACTATCGCCTTCAAATTGGCCTCCCTAACACTGGGGGAAGCATTATCGCGAAAACCACTTTCGCTGACCGCTTGCCAAAAAAGGGCATCTTTTTGCGAATCGACAAAATCGAACTGTATCTGACGTTCAAGACCGGAACCACCAACGGGAATACCTACAGAAAGACCTCCCCCTACATTGCCTCCTGTGCCCCCAATACCCACACCAACTGAATTTCGATTGCCCGATCGATAAGAATCACTTAAGATATTGACAAAGAAATCAGGCTCATCAGCCAATAGGTAGCCCTTGGTCTGTAACGTTGAATCCAAGACCCGTAACAATCGTCTCTCATCCAATTGGCTCAAACCAGTTTCCATATCAGAAAAATAATTGTAGGTGCTATAGTTCGAAAAATTTGTGCCTTTATCATAATCGTAATTGACCCGCACGGTCGAACATGAGCACAACGAGACAAGAAGGAACAGGTATGCGAGATATTTGACCATACCTAAAATTACGAAATAATCGGTGTTGGCCGTGAAATACGGCCGTCTATTCGTTTAACAGCATCCAAAGCCTATCTTTCAGTTCTTGGAGCCCTTGCTGCGCCACAGATGAGATGAACAGGTAGCCAACGTTCAAATCTTTATCCAATTCAACCTTCATTTCTTCCATGAGTTCTTCGTCGAGCATATCACTCTTAGAAATGACCACGAATCGCTGTTTGTCCAACAGCTCAGGATTGTAACGCCCAAGTTCACCCAAAAGAATGTCATATTCCCTACTGATATCATTACTATCTGCTGGTATCAAAAACAAGAGTGTGGCGTTTCGCTCGATATGACGCAAAAAATAATGCCCCAAACCTTTACCTTCTGCTGCCCCTTCAATGATACCGGGAATATCGGCCATGACGAAACTCTGAAAATCGCGATGCTGTACAATGCCCAAATTTGGCTTTAAGGTAGTAAACTCATAATCGGCAATTTTTGGTTTGGCAGAGGTCACTACAGAAAGTAAGGTCGATTTACCAGCGTTCGGAAAGCCTACCAAACCTACATCGGCCAACACTTTTAGTTCAAGGGTCACCTGCCTCTCTTCGCCAGGGATACCTGGTTGGGCATAACGTGGTGTTTGGTTGGTGGCACTTTTGAAATGCCAGTTGCCACGCCCCCCTAGACCGCCTTTGGCCACCATTTTTTCTTCTCCTTCCTTGGTAATCTCAAAAAGAACATCATTGGTTTGGGTATCTCTAACCACGGTACCCAAAGGCACATCTAAATAGATGTCTTCACCATCTGCACCGGTACTCCTATTTTTACTGCCATGTTCTCCATGGCCCGCCTTGAAGTGTTTCTTAAACTTAAAATGGACCAATGTCCAAAGGTTATTGTTACCACGAACGATCACATGACCGCCTCGACCACCATCACCACCATCGGGGCCACCCTTGGCCACATATTTTTCGCGATGCAAGTGAACGGAACCCTTGCCCCCGTTACCCGAGGCTACATGTATTTTTACATAGTCAACAAAATTACCTTCGGTCATTTTTAGGTTTCGAAGCGGTTATTTCATCATAATACCTTTTGATCTTGCCGTAGTCTTCAGGTGTAGTTGCCTTTTCCAAAACACCCGTATTTTCTAAAAGTTGCAATACTTCGTCTTTTTTTTTAAAGCTGTCTGCAAACAATTGTTGTTTGAGTTCAACTCCTTTTTCTGTATTCTTCCAAAAAGATTGTTGATTGAAAATCAAAAAACTTGACTCGTCCGATGTGTTCACCGTCGGTGCTATACCAATATAATGGGTATAGACTATTTCGCCATCCTTTAGCAACAAATGCCTTTCGAAATTCATTGTCGCGTCCCTATAATGGTGGACAACTATTTTTTGAAGACCATAACGCTCTTCATATTGCTTCACCAAAATTTGTGCAAATGAACCTGTATCAACATCATAGCTATCTACCTCTTTTGCCGTTTTGTTATAGGTGTCCACTTGATTTTGCAACGCGTATTGCCATTCACTGTCTTGACAGAAAGAGAAGAGTAATACGAGAAAAATAAGGTATGGCTTCTTTGCCATTACAGTTGATCTATCACTCTCGAGAGCCGTTGGGTAATCTCATCAATACCTCCGATTCCATCAACGGCATGAAACTTTTCTTGCTTTTCATAATAGCTGCGGAGTGGTGCTGTTTTTTGGTTGTACTCTTCGAACCGGTTACGGATCTTTTCTTCATCTTGGTCATCTGAGCGGCCACTTTGCTTACCACGCTCGAGCAACCGTGTCACTAAAACAGTGTCATCGGCCTCTAGGGCTATGGTGGCATCAACCTTCATGTGCCTTGATTCCAAAAAATTGTCTAAAGCCTCTGCCTGGGCGGCCGTACGCGGAAAGCCATCAAAAATAAATCCTGCAGCATCTGCATTCTTTTCAACCTCATCCTTTAACATCTTTATGGTCACCTCATCGGGCACCAGATCGCCTTTATCGATATAGGATTGGGCCAATTTCCCCAATGCTGTACCGTTCTTGATGTTATACCTGAATACCACTCCCGTTGAAATATGTACGAGGTTATATTTTTCCTTTAAAATTTCAGCTTGGGTACCCTTACCCGCTCCTGGCTTGCCAAAAAGCACCAGATTCTTCATATTGGTTTGGTTTAGTTGATATACATCTTTTAAGTTACGCCCGAGTTCATTATAATCAAGTCCATACCCAACAATAAAACTACTGGGTATTTCAACACCCACATAATCTATGGCATATTCGCCGTTATAGATTTCTGATTTGTAAAAAAGAGAAGCTATTTTAAACTCCTTGACATTTGTTCCTGAAAATAAGTGCACCAACTGTTGCAGGGTGCGTCCAGTATCAATGATATCCTCTAAAATAATGACACTTCTACCCTCAATGTCTTCTGAAACGTCCAACAAGGTTTCCACGATGCCTGTCGAGGTCAAGCCCTGATAAGAACTGAGCTTGACAAAAGTAACCTCACAAGGGTGTTGGTAAGCCTTTAAAAAATCGGAAACGAACATAAAGGACCCATTGAGTACACCGACGAAAATAGGAATTTCACCTTTATAGTCCGAAGCAATTTCGTAAGCCATTTTTTGTACTGCTGCTAAAATTTCATCTTCACCCAAATAAGGCCTAAAATATTTATCATGGAGTTTGATCAATGGTTCTCAAATTTATCGGGTGGGCAAAGATAATACTTTTTAAACGGGCTTTCCTTTATGCTTTTTCACGCTTTGGTGAATTCCATGTATTTTTGACACTCAAAAGCTACACTTTGACAAACTATTTTTCTTCAGACTTTAGATTGGGCATACTTGGCGGTGGACAATTGGGCAAGATGTTGCTCTATGAAACCCGCAAATGGGACATCCATACCAAAGTCATGGATGCATCCCCTGAAGCACCCTGTAAAATCGCCTGTAATGAATTTGTTTTGGGCAACCTCATGGACTTTGATGTGGTATACCAATTTGGAAAAAATGTCGACCTATTGACCATTGAAATCGAAAATGTCAATATTGATGCCTTGGAAAAATTGGAAAATGAAGGCATTACGGTCTTTCCTTCATCCAAAACCCTACGGACCATACAGAACAAGGCGACCCAAAAGCTCTTTTATACCGATCATGGCATTCCGACTTCAACCTTTAACAGATTTGCCTATACTTCAGAAATCAAGGATAGTATTGCCAATGGTGGGGTTCAATTGCCCTTTGTTTGGAAAAGTGCGCAATTTGGATATGATGGGCAAGGCGTAAAAGTAGTACGGGCACTACATGACCTTGACGGTTTGCCCAATGTGGAATGTATTGCAGAAAAATTAATTGATTTCAAAAACGAATTGGCCGTTATTGTCGCACGCAGTGCAAAAGGGGAAACCCAGACCTATCCCGTGGTCGAAATGGAGTTCCATCCCGAAGCCAATCAAGTTGAATATGTCATTTGTCCAGCACGGATCGATGAACAGGTGGCCCAAAGGGCCAAAGAGGTAGCTCTCAACGTATCAAAGGCCTTAGACCATATCGGCCTGCTGGCCGTAGAGCTCTTTCAGACCCAAGATGATGGTATTTTGGTCAACGAAGTCGCACCAAGGCCCCACAACAGCGGACACTACAGTATTGAAGCCAGCTACACCAACCAATTTGAACAGCATATTCGATCCATTTTGGGTCTTCCCCTTGGTAAAACCGATAGCAAGGTTGCTGGCATTATGGTCAACTTGGTCGGTGCTGAAAACCACAGAGGTGATGTAATCTATCAAAATTTAGACAATATTCTGAAATTAAAAGGGGTGACCCCCCATATATATGGCAAAAGGCAAACGCGTCCTTTTCGAAAAATGGGCCATGTCACCATTGTTGATGAAGATATTGCCAAAGCAAGAAAAATAGCGCAACAGGTAAAAGAAAGCATTAACGTGATAAGTAAGTAAATTATGGGTAAAGTCGCCGTGGTCATGGGAAGCACCAGTGATCTTCCAGTCATGCAAGAAGCCATTGATATTTTAAAAGGGTTCGATATTCAAGTAGATGTCGATATTGTATCTGCACACCGAACCCCTGAAAAACTCTTCGAATTTGGAAAAAATGCACATATAAATGGCTACAGCGTCATTATTGCCGGGGCTGGTGGTGCAGCACACTTACCGGGCATGGTAGCCTCATTGTCCCCATTGCCCGTTATCGGTGTACCCGTAAAAAGCAGCAACTCCATAGATGGATGGGATTCTGTGCTTTCCATCCTTCAAATGCCGGGTGGGGTTCCAGTGGCCACGGTAGCCCTGAACGGTGCCAAAAATGCTGGTATTTTGGCAGCCCAAATCATCGGAAGTGGTGACAAGTGTGTTCGGGACAAAATCGAGGTGTATAAAACAGGACTCAAGGAAAAAGTCATCAAAGGAGCCCATTCACTGAAAAATTCCAAGTAACAACACGTAATTCCCGAAAATTCAAGACCAAAAAAATATATGGACAATCCTTTATTGGAACCTTTTGACAGAGCCCCGTTTTCAAAGATCAAAAACGAACATTTCAAACCCGCTTTTTTAAAGGCCATCAAAGATGCCAAAAGTGAGATTGATACAATTGCTGAAAATACAGCACCTCCTACTTTCGACAATACCATTGCTGCCCTAGACTTTGCCGGTCAACATCTAGACCGTGTCTCCAGTGTCTTTTTTAATCTGAATGCCGCAGAGACCAATACGCAAATCCAAGAAATTGCGCAAGAGATTTCCCCACTGCTCTCTGAATTCAACAATGACATTACCCTTAACCTACCATTGTTTGAACGTATCAAGATTGTTTACCAACAACGAAAAATACTTGATTTGACGACCGAGCAGAAAACCTTACTTGAAAAAAAATACAAAAGTTTCAGTCGCAATGGTGCCAATCTATCTGCAACGAAGAAAAAACGACTTCGTGAAATTGATGCGGAACTTGCCCAATTAAAGCTCAAGTTTGGTGAAAATGTCTTGGCAGAGACCAATACATACCAAATGCACCTGACCAATGAAAAAGATGTCGAAGGGCTCCCTGACAATATCAAAGAAGCCGCAGCCCAATTGGCTGGTGCCCAAGAAAAAAAAGGTTGGGTGATCACCTTGGACTATCCGAGCTATATCCCTTTCATGAAATACGCAAAAAAACGCGCATTGCGAAAAGAACTGGCACTCGCTTTTGGCAGTAAGGGTTTTCGTCTAGACGCACTTGACAATCAAGATAATGTATTGAACATTACTGCATTGAGGCACGAACGGGCACAACTCTTGGGATATAAATCCCATGCCCATTTTGTTTTGGAAGAACGCATGGCCCAATCTCCTGAAAAGGTAATGGAATTTCTTGAAGAATTGATGGAAAAGGCTCAACCTGCCGCAGCGCAAGAATTTCACGAACTACAGCAATTTGCCCAAGAACTGGATGGTATTGAACAGTTAGAAAAATGGGACGGCCCCTATTACTCCGAAAAATTGAAGCAGCAACGGTTCAATCTAAATGATGAGACATTAAAACCTTACTTTCAACTGGAAAATGTGATTGATGGTGTCTTCAAAGTGGCTGAAAAACTTTTTGGGCTTGAGTTCAAAGAGGTATTTGACGTTGATACCTACCATGAAGAGGTCAAGACCTATGCAGTGCATGATGAAAACCAACATTTTATTGCGCTATTTTATGCAGACTTTCATCCTAGGCCTGGCAAACGTGGCGGTGCTTGGATGACTTCATACAAGCCCCAGTACAGAATAGACGGCACGAACAGTCGCCCCCATATATCAAATGTCTGCAACTTTACCCGCTCGACAAAAACCCAACCCTCGTTATTGACCTTTAACGAAGTGACCACCCTCTTTCACGAATTTGGCCATGCACTGCATGGTATCTTGGCCAACACGACCTACCCCAGCCTTTCTGGAACCTCGGTATATTGGGATTTTGTGGAGCTGCCGAGCCAAATCATGGAAAATTGGTGCTACGAAAAAGAGGCATTGGAGCTTTTTGCCTTTCATTACAAGACTGGTGAACTGATTCCGATGGAATTGATCCAGAAAATCAAGGATTCGTCCACTTTTCAAGAAGGCATGGCAACACTCAGGCAACTGGGCTTTGGTTTCTTGGATATGGCATGGCATGCAAGTGACCCCGCTGCGATCAAAGACGTCAAGGCTTTTGAAACAGTAGCCTTCAAAGACACCCAATTCTATCCTGACACCCCAGAAACCTGTATGAGTACGGCTTTCGCCCATATTTTTCAAGGGGGGTATGCCTCAGGCTATTACAGCTATAAATGGGCTGAAGTCTTAGATGCAGATGCCTTTGCATACTTTCAGGAAGAAGGTATTTTCAACACGCATATTGCTGATAAGTTCAAAACACATGTACTCTCGAAAGGAGGCACTGAAAATCCAATGGAACTGTACAAACGTTTCCGAGGTACGGCACCAAGTATCGACCCTTTATTGAAGCGTGCAGGCCTGTTGAAAAAAAGCGCATGACCGTTCCCAACTGCCTGTACCAAAACTGTTAAGATTTGCCCAAAGTTTTCAACCGTAAACTTTTTGTGATATTTAAAGTGGTGATTTGTTCTAAATAGCAAACAAGGTCATTCACTAAAATCCATTACATTTGACAACTCTTGAGAAAAATATTCCGGTGCACGAACTTCATCCAGAAAATTGGGTAGACCAGTATGCAGACTACCTGTTCAACTATGCAATTGCCCGCGTCAGTGATGTTGAAATTGCAAAAGACCTGGTACAAGAGACTTTTTTTGCCGGCTTAAAATCATCAAAGAACTATAAGGGTGATGCTGCGGAGCGCACTTGGCTGATTGCCATTCTAAAAAGAAAGGTCATCGACCACTACCGTAAGATCAATTCAAAAAAAGGAAAAGCCGAAGTACGGATCAACTACAGTGAAAGCAGTGATATAGAGGGGGATTGGTTAGAAGAACGTGTTGCCGACCCTTTCAGTAAAAGTGGGGACAACGTTATTGAAAATGAAGAATTGGGGATGGCCATACAGGAGTGCATCTCGAAATTACCAAAAAAACAATCCTTGGTGTTCAATATGAAAACCATTCAAGGAATGAGCACGGAAGATATTTGTAATGAATTGGGAATTAATCCGTCAAACCTGTGGGTAATGGTACACCGGGCGCGTGCGGCATTGATGGGGTGCCTAAATCAAAATTGGTTTTAGCTATGAAGATATCATGTGAGGAAGCATCACATATTTGCAACAAATCACAATACAAGGAGGCAGGAATTTGGGAAATCCTCAAATTAAAGTTGCACATCCTTACTTGTAAGGCCTGTGCCTCATTTACCAAAAAAAATACGGTACTGACCTCACTTTGTGACCGTGCCGGTCTTTCCATGCTTTCTGAAAGGGAAAAAGAGGCTATGAAAAAGAAGCTCGAAAAACGGTTTTAGAACTGTGACCCACTAGCCCAGAACAATCCCCACCATAAAACAGGAATACTTTCGACCCAGAATGCCGTATAGTATTTTGACTGTTCTTTTTTTGTTCCCCATAAGAAAAAGACAAGTGTTACCGCAGTAATCAAAGTGGCCCCAATTTCAAATGGCTTTGGGGCGTCCTTAAAAAAAAGCAACAAAAAAAAGACGGTGGTCAATACCGAGCCCAGCACCTTTGCTTTTTGAATACCCAGCAGTTGGGGTATGGTCCGTAAATCTTCAGAATCATACTTCAAATCCCTGATCTCGAACGGAACCATCAATGCCACTACCAGCACAAAATGCTGCAGTGCAACTACCAACATATCGTACGAAAAAGGTAGGGTGTATGCCACAATGGGCAATAAAACCGTGAAGCCGACCCATTCAAAAGCAACAATGGCCACCTTTAAACCAGCAGCGCTTCGAAGGCTCTTTGCCTTCGACACAAGAGGCATCGCATACAAAAGGCTCAATAACGTCAATAAGACCACAACCACCACTGCAAACCTACCAAGCTTCAACAGAAAATAGACTGCCCCCAGAAAGGCCAAAAAGCTAAAAATTTGAATGCACCTGTGATAGCTGTTCTTGACAATCAGGTATTTTTCGGCCTCAACACCATACTTGATGAAATTATAGCAGACAATAGTACTACAGAAAATAAAGCCCACAAGCACTATGTTACCCGGTATGTCAAGCAATCGCAATGAAACCCCATAAAGAGATACCACGGCGAAAGCTACATGAATGCTGGCATCTAGATAAAAGTTGAAAAAACGCTTTAAGAACTGCATAAAACACCAAAGCAACACATTTGCCCTACGTTAATTTTCGGTTAACAACTTTAGTTGTCCCAGACTTCAAAAGTGTCTATTTTAAGTGAATTTATAGCTAATTTTGTGCACTTTATTGTGCTTGTTATGAATACAGAGATGTTTGCCCTACGCCATATAGGTGTTACCCCAAAAGACTATGAGGCCATGTTTGAAGTCATTGGCGCAGCAGATATGGAACAACTTATCTATGAGACCATACCTGATGATATCACCTTGAAAAGGCCCCTAGAACTGCCTGAAGCCGTGAGCGAACATGAATTTTTGGCCCATTTGCAGGCATTGGGCAAGAAAAACAAGCTATTTAAAAGTTATATCGGTTTAGGATACCATGAAAGCTTGACTCCTTCTGTCATCAAACGAAATATTTTAGAGAACCCAGGGTGGTACACGGCCTATACCCCTTATCAAGCTGAAATAGCG
Source organism: Bacteroidota bacterium (assembly GCA_039184335.1). Lineage (GTDB taxonomy): Bacteria > Bacteroidota > Bacteroidia > Flavobacteriales > Flavobacteriaceae > JBCDBD01. Next base: position 34,478 of record JBCDBD010000018.1, read on the forward strand.
CAGGGCCGGTTAGAAGCGTTGCTGAATTTTCAGACCATGGTCTGTGATTTGACCGCAATGGAAATTGCCAATGCATCCCTGTTGGACGAAAGTACAGCAGCAGCAGAGGCAATGACCATGTTATTTGACGTACGCACAAGACAGCAAAAGAAAAATGGGATACTAAAGTTCTTTGTATCTGATGCGGTACTTCCCCAAACATTGAGCCTGTTACAGACTCGGGCCACTCCGCTAGGCATACAATTGGTTGTAGGAAACCACCAAGAATTTGAATTCCCTGAAACTTTCTTCGGAGCCCTATTGCAATATCCTGGCAAATACGGCCAGATACATGACTATGCCTATTTTGTGCAACAAGCACAGGGCAAAGCCATCAAGATAGCAGTAGCAGCAGATATTTTAAGCTTGTCCCTGCTCACTCCTCCTGGGGAATGGGGTGCTGATGTTGTGGTAGGCACTACCCAACGGTTTGGCATTCCTTTGGGTTACGGGGGGCCCCATGCCGCTTTTTTTGCCACTAAGGAAGAATACAAGAGAAACATCCCCGGGCGCATTATAGGGGTGACCAAAGATACCGATGGCAACCCGGCACTTCGAATGGCCTTGCAGACCAGGGAACAGCACATCAAAAGGGATAAAGCTACATCCAACATCTGCACCGCCCAAGTGCTGTTAGCGGTGATGGCAGGTATGTATGCCGTGTACCATGGACCAAATGGATTAAGGTTCATTGCAAACGAAGTACATCGAAAAACAAGGGTTTTAAGTGCCCTTCTCAAAAATACAGGTGCACGACAAGTCAACACCAATTATTTCGATACCCTTCACCTTACCGTTGACGATGCCGCGACTGTAAAACAAAAAGCGGAAGAACGAAAAATCAACCTTCATTACATCGACGGTAAAAATTTGTCGATAGCCCTAAATGAAGCAACAACAACAGATGACATCAACCAATTGGTCTCCTGTTTCGATGGCACCATCAAAAACGGTGGGCAAACATCCCCTGATCTGGCCGAACCGGTCATAACAGGAAGCATTGAAAGAAAGTCTCCCTTTTTAGAACACGAGGTATTCAATTCGTATCATTCAGAAACAGAATTGATGCGCTATATCAAAAAACTGGAACGAAAGGATCTCGCCCTCAACCACTCGATGATATCATTGGGCAGTTGTACCATGAAATTGAACGCAGCATCAGAAATGCTTCCGCTCAGTTGGGCCGAATGGGGCAACATACATCCCTTTGTCCCTATTGACCAAGCTCAAGGCTATCATATGATGTTATCGCAACTGGAAAACTACCTGACAACAATCACAGGTTTTGCAGCTACTTCATTACAGCCCAATTCAGGCGCGCAAGGAGAATATGCCGGTTTAATGACCATTAGGGCCTACCATGGATCAAATGGTGAAAGCCATAGAAACATCTGTATCATTCCGGCCTCTGCACACGGCACCAATCCAGCGTCAGCAGTCATGGCGGGAATGAAGGTCGTGGTCACCAAAACTGATGAAAAGGGAAATATCGATGTTGATGACCTGACCGAAAAAGTGGTGTTACATTCTGAAAACTTAGCTGCCCTTATGGTCACCTATCCCTCTACACATGGGGTATTTGAATCTTCCATCAGAAAAATCACACAGTTGATCCATGACCATGGGGGTCAAGTTTATATGGACGGTGCCAATATGAATGCCCAGGTTGGGCTGACCAATCCTGCAACCATCGGTGCAGATGTCTGTCACCTCAACCTACACAAAACCTTTGCCATACCCCATGGTGGGGGCGGACCCGGGGTCGGGCCAATCTGTGTAGCTGCACAATTGAAACCTTTTCTTCCTTCAAACCCCATCATTGAAACCGGGGGTGAACAAGGAATAACGGCCATCTCAGCGGCACCTTGGGGCAGCGCACTGGCCTGCTTGATCTCGTACGGATATATCAAGATGCTGGGGGGCGTCGGACTCACTGAAGCCACAAAGATCGCCATTTTAAACGCCAACTATATCAAAGATCGGCTGAAAGGTAAATTTGAAGTCCTATACACTGGGGAACGTGGCCGTGCAGCACATGAAATGATCATTGATTGTAGGCCTTTCAAGACCAATGGTATTGAGGTCACCGACATTGCAAAACGTTTGATGGACTACGGTTTTCATGCCCCTACGGTTTCGTTTCCCGTAGCAGGCACCATCATGGTCGAACCTACCGAAAGTGAAAGTCTCGCCGAACTGGATCGCTTCTGTGATGCCATGCTTTCCATAAGGGAGGAAATCGACGAAACATCGGCAAGCGACACCAACAATGTGCTGAAAAATGCACCCCATACACTACAAATGGTCACCAATGATGCATGGAACTTTCCGTACAGCAGGCAAAAGGCAGCATTTCCGCTACCTTTTGTCTCAGAAAATAAATTTTGGCCTACCATTAGACGGACCGATGAGGCTTATGGGGATCGTAATTTGATATGCACCTGCACACCGATTGAAGCATACGCAGAAAGATGATAAACCTATTGCTTACAAGGGTTTGGATAGCTTATCCATCTTTTTTCAAGAAATTGCCCAAGTAGGTTTGCTATAGTATTGGACATCATACCATTTGTTATGCATGCATAACAAATGGTATTCTTTGTGCTACTTTACAGCGAAATTCACTTTTAATGAAGATAGGGATAACAGGTACGGGGAGTCATTTGCCATCAATCGTAACCAAGAATGATGCTTTTTTAGAACATGAGTTTCTTGAGCAGGACGGATCTTCGTTTGCGATACAAAACAAGACCATCATTGAAAAATTTCAATCGATTACTGGTATTGCGGAACGACGATACGCCAAACCCGGCATCAATACTTCAGATCTTGGACTGCTAGCAGCAGAAAGTGCCCTTACAGACGCGGGCATTGACCGTGAAGACCTGGATTACATCATTTTTGCCCACAATTTTGGGGATGTCGCCCATGGAAAAATTCAAGGCGACACGCTGCCCAGTCTGGCAACCAGGGTCAAGCACCAATTGCGGATCAAGAATACGGCCTGTGTGGCCTATGACGTCATTTTTGGGTGCCCAGGATGGGTAGAAGGGGTAATACAGGCCATGGCCTTTATCAAGAGTGGTATGGCCAAGAAATGCTTGGTCATTGGTGGCGAGACCTTATCACGGATTGTAGACGGCCATGATCGCGACAGCATGATCTATTCAGATGGTGCAGGGGCAGCAGTCATTGAGGCCAATCCTGCGTCAGGTGAAATTTTAAGCCATATCACGGCCACCCATGCCAATGGGGAGGCGTACTACCTTTTTTTTGATAAGACCTACAACCAAGACGGTTGTCCTGATACGCGCTATATTAAAATGCACGGCCGTAAAATCTATGAATTTGCGTGTACCCATGTACCAAAGGCGATGGCATCATGCCTTGAGGATAGCGGCGTTTCCATCGATGACGTGAAGAAGATATTCATACACCAGGCCAATGAAAAAATGGATGAGGCCATTGTCAAACGATTCTACAGGCACTATGGAAAAACCGTTCCTGCGCATGTGATGCCCATGATCATCAAGCATATGGGCAACAATTCAGTGGCGACTATCCCCATATTGCTTGACCAAGTCGCAAAGGGCGAGGTAGCCCACCAAAACCTTGAAAAAGGGGATATCGTCTTGTTTGCAAGTGTTGGTGCAGGTATGAACATCAATGCCATGGTATACCGCTATTGATCGCCACATAAAAATACAGGTGTAGCGACCGGCCTCCATAAAAGCCATCTAGACTTCAGGATCAAGAGATGAAAATTTCAAATACGTACTTTTTTTTGATAGTAATGGGCAATAGCTGTGATTTGTAGTTTCTTTTTTGGAATTTTACCCGATGTATGAAAATAATTTTCCAAACAAACGCTACCGTCACACCCTTCATTTTTTGCAAAAGCATATTGGTACTGAAGAGACCATCTTAGACTTGGGTGTTCAAAATCCCTTTTCTGAAATCATGTCGGCCAAAGGTTATCGCGTACAGAACACCCATGGAGAAGACCTGGACCTCGATTTTGCAATCGTCAAGAATTCGGATGCCCAGGTCATTACCGCTTTTGAAATCTTTGAACATTTGGTAGCCCCGTTCAATGTACTTCGGGAAATCAAGGCAACAAAACTGGTGGCAAGCATCCCCCTGCGTTTGTGGTTCGCTACAGCCTACAAGAGCAAGACCGACCCGTGGGACCGTCACTACCACGAGTTTGAAGATTGGCAATTTGACTGGTTGTTGGATAAAGCAGGTTGGGCCATTAAAGACCGTGCCAAATGGACAAATCCGGTAAAAAAGATGGGTATCCGCCCCTTATTGCGCCAGTTTACCGACCGTTACTACATCGTATATGCCGAACGGCATGCGTAAAGACTTGTTTTTTCAGACCTGTCTGATGCTGGCGAACAGGTGCGAAAAATCCAATTGACCACATAGATGAAGCGTCAGTCGTATATGGGATTTTCCGCTTTTCCCGAAGTGTCCCTTTGTTTTGATTGGGATATACGGTTTCTTTTTTAGAATTTTAACCCATGCGTATAGGCATTATCATACCGGCCCATAACGAAGCACTCTACTTGAAGGACTGTTTAGAGACTTTTGTTGCACAAAGCAGGGTACCCCATGAGCTTATTGTGGTCGATGACAATTCCAGCGACAATACCTTTGCCATTGCCAATTCCTATGCCAAAGAACACAACTGGATCAAGGTGCTTCAGCGAAGGTCATCAAACGAGCACATTCCTGGAAAAAAGGTGGTGGACACCTTTAACTTTGGGTTGCAGCATGCCGCAGACCATGAACTGATAGGAAAATTCGATGCTGATATCCTGCTCCCTAAAAATTATTTTGAAGCGGTATGCCATCACTTTCAACACCTTCCTAATTTGGGTTTGTGTTCCGGCCTGCTCTATATCAAAAAAGATAACGAATGGGTATACGAGAACATTGCCGATATTACCCACGTGCGTGGCCCCATAAAGCTTTACCGAAAGGCCTGTCTTGAAAAAATGGACGGACTGCGACCTAGCATCGGGTGGGATACGGTCGATACCCTACTAGCCCAATACCATGGTTTTGAAATATTGACCGATCCGTACTTAAAAGTAAGGCACCTGAGACCCACTGGTATGGGGTACCGCACCCAAAACCATCGTGCCAAGGGTGAAGCCCTCTATAAAATGCGCTATGGGCTGGTTTTGGCAAAAATTGCCGCTTTCAAAATGGCTTGGCAGGCCAAAAGTGTGATTATGTATGTTCAACTGGTTTTGGGTTATCTCAGTGCAACAATACATCGCGTTCCACGATTGGTCACCAAAGAAGAAGGGACTTTTATCAGAAGCCTTCGATGGAAAGGTGTTAGGGCCAAACTATCGAAAAGGTATCGGTGACATTTTATAAAGTATTACCTACAATAAAAATATGTATGCCTGCTATGTATCTATCGTTTTATTTTTAATTTGAATAAAGCTATCTTGTTTATCTATGGAACAAAAAATTTGGTATTGCTCGTATGGTTCAAATTTATCATTCGAAAGATTTAAACTTTACCTTTTTGGAGGAGTTTCCCCAATAGTCGATAAAATTTATAGCGGTTGTACTCAAAAAGCCAAGCCTGAAAAAGATGAGTTTTTTGAAATTCCTTTTGAGCTTTATTTTTCTAAGAAAGTAAGTTTCTGGGATAACGGCGGAGTTGCTTTCATAAAGGATATTGCCAATGAAAAAATAACTACTCGCAGTAGAATTTATTTGATATCCAAACAACAGTTTGAGGAAGTGGTTGAGCAAGAAAACAACCATTTTGCAAATTCAAGGAATTTTTCATTAAACCTTGAAGAACTTAAAAAAAATGGATATATTCTTCTTGGCAATGAAAAAGAAAACCAATACTATGGAAAAGTAATCCTTGCTGGCTTCAAAGATGGTTTTCCAATAATAACGTTTACCGCAAAATGGTCTTCTACCGATATAGTATACAATAGACCCAGTGAAAGGTATTTGAAAACAATAATTACTGGATTAAGCGAATCCCAAACCATCACTAAAGAAGAAATTTTCAGCTACCTATCTTCCATAAAAGGTATAAAAGAGTTTTACTCCGAGAATAGTTTGAACTCAATTATTGACGAGGTATATTACAAGAAACCGAAACTACTCCGTATACAAGGGACTACCAATATCAAAAGGAACGGTCAATACTGGGTTCAGCTTCCCAAAAACATATTTGGAAATGGCAAATGGAACAATCCAAATTTCTGTCTTCTGACTCGAATGGACAGACTAGCAGAAGTAAAAGCAAAAATTGAATATCTCGAAAGAGATGAGATAGGTGATAATGTCATTAATATGGACATGAAATACCGATGCGCCTTATCCCTTTCAAAAGGGGAGCAAGTGCTTGTCAAACCTATACGTGAAACCGACAATGTCTATATCAAAAACAAAACAACCTTTTTTAGGCACATTTTAAATAAAATACTTGGAGCCCAAACCAACATTGTAAGAGTAAATAGAACTACATATAACGACATGGAGGTAGATATTTGTCGAATTACAAAAGAGAGCATGAATATAATCGGTGTAGAACATGGAGATTTTGTAATAATTGAATCTGCATATGGCAGAGCTAGGGTCAGAGCATTGGAAATGACTGATTTTATAATCAATGAAATGAACGAAAGAAGAAAGTTTAATAAAAATGCTGACTTTGATTGTGGAGAAATATTGGATGTAAAAGGAGTTGAAGAAAATCTAGCGGATTTACGGCCAATACTAATTGATTTTGATTTAAGACTTAAACTACAGGTCAACCAATGTGCTCCTATACAGATTAGACGCAGTCTTCTTCATGAGGTTAGAAAAAAACTGCATTTTGTATCCACCCCTATAGTTTTAACAATTCTTTCATCAGTTGTATCATTCAATTATTTTGATGAGTTAGGAAAAACCTTAATATTGGTTATTGGAGGCATAATACTTGTCTTGTTGGCTTTTATTCCAGTGAAAAGAATTTAAATAGATTAAAACTACGTTCAACATAGGCTATAATTTCTCTTTACCTAAGAACATAATAAAATATATTTAGCATTAAATGTGGTTTTATTTCCTAGCTTGGACTTACTCACATAAATTTCAAGACAACATCATAGCGAAGACCTGACGAAAAGCATCATTTTAAACCATGAAAAAGGAGTCTTTTTTACAACTCAATTTTATAGCTACACCTTTTAAGTATTGGTGGGGGTATATCGGCTTTTTTTTAGTCGTGGGCTTCTTTTTGGGCCTAAACAATAAGATTTACTTTTCGTATATCGAAAAAGAGGTCTCTTTGTTTGAGCTTACCTGGCCAGAAGTGTTGGAATGGTCAATATGGGGTGTGTTTTGTCCGTTTATCATAGCACTAGCCAAAAAATACCCAAAACAATCATCGGGTTGGCTTTCTAAGGTCAAGTTCCATTTTCCCATTGGAATCATAATCTCCTTATTGCATTCTGTCATCTATTCCTATTTGAGACATGCCATTGAAGTAGCATTGGACGATGAATTTATTTGGTCATTCTCTAAAAACTTTATGAATAGGCTGTACAATTTTCAGGTGCCCTTAATGTTGTATTGCAGCATTGTTGGAATGACATATGCCGTTAGCTACTACCAGCAATTCAAGGATGAAGCATTAAAGGCCGCAGAGATCCAACAAAAATTGGCACAGGCAGAGCTGTTGGCCTTAAAAAAGCAATTGCACCCACACTTTCTTTTTAATACGCTACATGCCATATCTTCTTTGATGCACAAAGACATTGGTGCTGCGGACAAGATGATTGCACGGCTCAGCAATCTTTTACGGGCCACTTTAGAAAATACCGGTGTTCAAGAGGTGACGTTAAAGCAAGAAATGGAGATTTTGAAGGTGTATCTTGAAATAGAACAGATCCGGTTTCAAGATCGATTGGAAGTGGCCATACAGGTCGACCCCGAAATTTATGACAAAAAAGTGCCTAACCTTATTTTACAGCCCATCGTGGAAAATGCCATTCGATATGGAGTGGCCCCATTTACAAAACCAGGTAAAATAGCGGTAGCCGCCAATCAGGCAAATGGTCATATCGAATTAAAGGTCTCCGATAATGGTAATGGAATGCCAAGCACCAACGAAGCTGATATTAAAGAAGGAATTGGGTTAAAAAATACCCGGATGCGGTTGCAACAATTGTACGGGGAAAAAGGTCAATTGATATTGACCAACATAGGCCAAAACCAAGGCCTTGAAGTAAAAATCTTGATTCCGGCATGAATACCATCAAAACCCTCATCGTCGATGATGAAGTACTGGCCAGGGAAAAATTAGCCCTCTTTTTACAAGAAGAGAATGACTTTGAGATCGTGGGGCAATGTACCAACGGCATCGAAGTATTGAAGATGCTGGATCAGGCATATCCAGATTTACTGTTTCTTGACATCCAAATGCCTGAAATGGATGGAATGGAGCTCTTGAGAAACATCGATGTACAAAAAATACCTTGTATCATCTTGGTCACTGCGTATGACAATTATGCCATTAAAGCCTTTGAATACCACGCCCTTGATTACCTACTAAAACCCTTCGACAGAGAGCGGTTTTTGATGACCATTAAGAGAATTCGCGAACAAATGCTGCTGTATGGAAAAGAAGGTCACAATACACAATTGCTGAGCTACCTCAAAGCCTCACTCCCCAATCAAAAATATATGGAAAAAGTTGTGGTAAAAGATGGGGGTAAAATATTTTTTGTGAAGACCAAAGATATTGAATGGGTCGAATCAGCAGGCAATTATTTAAAACTGCATGTAGGCAAATCTGTTCATATGATACGGGAAACCATGAATGCTTTTGAAAAAAAATTAAATCCACAGGTGTTTGTAAGGGTCCATCGCTCTTCTTTGATAAATATAGATACTATCCATAATCTTGAAAGCTGGGGAAACACCGAGTTTACCATCACCTTGACTTCTGGCGATAAAGTGCAATCGGGCAGAAGTTACTATACCGCTATCCGCCAAAAATTACAGTTGTAGTCTTCATGTTCATTGTCGTTTTTTACTTTTGAATACGACAACTTCATCACTTTATTCTTTCTATCAGTAACACTGGCGGTACGGTTGGTCACTTTTCTATTGTCCAAATTTTCAAAGGCCGATACCATTGTATGTAGAACATAAAATAACCTGAATTCATTTGTATGAATTTAACATACATGCTACATGTCTATCTTCCATACATTTCATTTTGACCCCCATATGAAAACAACGAAATTATGTATACTGACAATCATTATATCGCTCAACACGGTATTTGCCCAACAAAGTGATACTCGCGCGCCAGAGGCTACCGCCGCTGAACACACGGTCTCATTCCGAGATATCCCCTATCTCACAGAAGCCTTTATTGATGCAACGCCAGCGGACAGAAACGATGGTATCACAATGGGCGAATTGGGTAGGGATGGGGAAAATAAAGCTATGATCGTTACACTGGCGCAGGAAATTGCCGATCACAAACATGGTGATTACGATGGCTTGCTCATTTCACACAAAAACAAATTGGTTTTTGAATCTTATTACAAGAAAGGTCGTGTGAACCTGCCTCATTTCCAATCGTCAGCTACTAAGGGCTACACCACCTTGGTACTGGGTCGGGCGATTCAGTTGGGGTACTTGACCATGGCCGATCTGGACAGACCCTTGGTCAGTTTCCTCAAAGACCTCGATTCCACAAAATTTGTTGCGGGTGCAGAAAAAATCACACTCCATAAGGCGATGACCATGCGATCGGGCATTCGCATCGGTGAGGAAAAAAGGAAAGAGCTCGATGAAAATCCAAGCCAGTTACAAGGTCAGGGGCTTGTTCAGGCTTGGCTTGAGCATAGTGCCCCTATCACCAAAGCATCCCAAAGCTATTCCTATAGCTTCGATCCAGACCTGGTGATGCAAGTCATTGAGGCCGTTGTGCCGGGCACCGCCCAGGATTTCATCAAAAATGAACTTCTCGATAAAATGGGCATCACGAAGTATCGTTGGCAAACAGGCCTTAGTGGCCTACCAGAAGCGGGTTGGCCCGTAAGCATGACCTCACGTGATATGATCAAGTGGGGAGCACTTATTTTGAACAAAGGAAAATGGAATGGGGAACAACTGGTGCCCGAAGCTTTTGTGACCAAGGCCACCAGTGTAATCACCCAACCTACCGAAGATTGGCAACCCAAAACCTATCGCTACGGTTATTATTGGTATCGAACAAATATCATAGTCAGCAATAAAAGCTATACCGCCAATATGGCCTGGGGCGGCGGCGGAATACACCTCATAGTGCTCGAAGCGCTTGACTTGGTTATTGCGATCACCGGCCATGACCGGGAAGATACCATCATGGACCAGGTTGTCAAGACCGTTATACCTGCCTTTGTAAAAGACAAGGTCACTGTTTTAGAAGACCGCTATTTTAGCGAAAAGCCACCGGGCTTAACTCCTAAACTTTTTGAGCCTAAAACAGTATCTCCAGAAGGCAGTTTTGAAGGTGGTATATTTTCGCCCGATATGAAGGAATTCTATTTCACTAGGAAAAATGGGAAATACAAAAAACGTACATTTTTTGTGATCCATTATGAAAACAATCGTTGGGGCCAAGAATCTGAGACCGATATAAGGTGGCCACAGTTCGCTGCAGATGGCAATATGATGTACGTTGGAAAAGAGTATAGGAAACGAACCGAAATTGGTTGGTCGAAACCCAAAAGCCTAGGAAGGTTCTTGAAAGAACAGGCGCATGGTATGTCGGTTTCATCTAAAGGTACTTTTTATTTTCCTTTTTTTAAAGAAGAAGATAATGGACAGGGCAATATTGGTTATTCACGCCTGGTAAACGGCAAATATGAAACCCCAGTAAAAATGGGTGCCGAAATCAATACAGGAAATTACATTGCCCACCCCTATATTTCGCCTGATGAATCCTATTTAATGTGGGATGTAGAACGAGAAGACGGCTATGGACAAGCGGATATCTATATCAGTTTTAGGCACAAAGATGGTTCTTGGCTACCTGCAATAAATATGGGGCCACTAATAAATACAGCACTTCAAGAAAGTTCTCCACGTGTGACCCACGATGGAAAATATCTTTTTTTTTCGCGGGGAGAATGGAAAGTTAACGAAGATGGAAGTACTAATTGGGTGGGAAAATCTTATTGGGTTGATGCGCAGGTGATTGAAAATCTAAGGGTTGAGCAATAAACCATAGAACAAAATAAAAACAATGAAAAAACAAAACTTATTTTTTTTGATACTGGTATTTTTACTGTCTTTAAATGCTTGCCATACTAAAAAACAGGAACCAAAGGATAGTGACCCACCAAAAATGGGAAGCCCTTATTTTGGTCAAAACCCACCAGGCTTAATTCCTGAAATATTTGCTCCTGGAATTATTTCCATAAATGGAAGATATGAACACGGTATTTCGTTTTCCCCTGATTTGGATGAAGTCTATTTTTCTGCCAACAAAAAAGGAGGAGTTACAGATATCTATTTCTCAAAACTCGAAGGTGGAAAATGGATGCCTATTAAAAAAGCAAAGTTCACAGAAGGCAGAAAAGATGAAGAAATGCAGCCATTTGTCAGTTTTAGCGGTAAAAAAATATATTTCACGGCGCTTAACGCCGACAATACGGATACTAAAATTTGGTACGTAAACCGTTCGGACAATACCTGGAGTGATGCCATAAAACTGGATTCCCCTATCAATGACAGCCTCTCGTTTTTCCCCAATCAGGCGAAAAACGGAGATCTTTTTTATACCAATGTATCGGAACGAAAAATGTATTATGCACCAAATAAAAAGGGCCAATTTCCCGAAGTAGATGAAGTTGGGATTGATTTTGGTATTCACGGTTTTATTTCCCCTTCGCAAGATTTTATACTGGTAAATGCCAGAAACCGCGAAGATGATCAAAGAAAAAGCGATATATACGTCTATTTTAAGAAGAAAGATGGTGCATGGTCAAAACCCATTAACCTTGGAAGTGAAGTAAATTCCAATTTTTCCGAAACATGTCCAAGCCTCACCCCAGATGGTAACTATTTATTCTTTAGTAGATATAACGAAGAAGGTGGATTATCCAACTTTTATTGGGTGGATGCGCAAATCATTGAGAACCTCAGACCCAAAGAATAGACTCATGAAAAGCAAAACAGGACTACAACTCTTACTACTTCTTGTACTGACCAATAATGGTTTCGCCCAACAAAGGAATCATCGTGCACCGGAGGCTACCCCCGCCGAAAACACGGGCTCCTTCCAAGATATTCCCTATCTCACGGAAGCCTTTATCGATGCGTCGCCTAGGGATGGAAAAGACGGTATCCCAGTGGGCGAATTGGGCATTGATGGGGGAGATAAGGCACTGATTCTAAAGCTGGGACACGATATTGCTGCAGGAAAATACGGTAATTTCGACAGCTTTCTGATTGTCTACAAAGGCAAACTCCTTTTTGAATCTTATTATAGGCGTGGCCGCATTGATCTGCCCCATCCACAAGCGTCAGCAACAAAAAGCTACACCAGCTTGGCGCTCGGCCGTGCCATACAACTGGGGTATCTGACCATGGCCGATCTGGACAAGTCGTTGGTCAGCTTTCTCAAAGAGCTTGACCCCACAAAATTTGTTGTCGGTGCAGAAAGGATTACACTGCACCAAGCATTGACCATGCGCGGTGGGCTTGGTATCAGCAAAGCACAACGGGAAGAATTTGAGAAAGACCCAAACCGGTTAAAAGGGCAAGGGCAAGTTCAGACCCTTCTTGAATTTAGTGCTCCCATAACCGCGGCTTCCCAGGATTTTTTATACGGCAACTTCAATCCAGCCCTGGTCATGCAAGTCATCGAGGCTGTGGTGCCGGGTTCGGCCAAAGATTTTATTAAAGAGGAACTCCTCGACAAAATGGGCATAACAAATTATTGCTGGGAGACTGATATTAGTGGCTTGCCACGAGCAGGAAGCCGCTCGAGCATGACCTCCCGCGATATGGTCAAGTGGGGCATCTTGGTTGCCAACAAAGGCAAATGGCAAGGCGAGCAACTAGTACCAGCAGCCTTTATTGCTAGGGCGACCCGTAAAATTGTTGACCAAAGTGATGAATATGACGACACCTCCGGTGGTATCTCCGGGACGGCTTATGGCTATTTCTGGTGGCAGGCCGATTTTTCCGCAGGTGATAAAAACTACTTCAGCAAAGCGGCCAGAGGCGGCAGTGGTCAAACCATCAATGTGATTGAAACGCTTGATCTGGTGGTAGTGACCACCACCCATCGTAGCGTTGACGATCCCATATCGGTGACAGCGACAAGAGTCTTGCCAGCCTTTATTGAATAATGGCGAATCGTATAAAAATCCAAATAATGAGAAAATCCTATTTTATTTTAATCACATGCTGTGTACTATTGTTCAATGCCTGCAATAGCAAAGAAAAACGGCAACCCGTAGTTAATGATACCCCAATACAAAACCCCTATCTTGGGCAAAAACCACCCGGTTTAACACCTGAGCCTTTCGCCCCTGGTATGGTGACCACAGCGCAGTGGGAATATGGAGGTTCCTTTACCCCAGACCTGAAAGAATTTTATTTCATCAGGGAAGTTGGAGAAACCAAGGAAAACAAAAAAATGGAATTTGTTGTTTTTCAATATAAGAATGGTAAATGGTACGATTCAGTGTTATCCCCTAGGGTAGGACAACCTTTTATCTCACCTGATGGCAAGACCATGCATTTGGGAAAGCGGTATAAAGAACGTAATGCAGACGGTAGTTGGTCCGCGATCAAAAAACTCGATTCCTACTTCCAAGAGATACGGATCATGCGCCTTACCGCTTCGGCCAAGGGCACCTATGTTTTTGATGAAGTAGGCATGCCGGAAGGTGACGGCGTGATTCGGTATTCGCGATTGGTCAATGGAAAACATGAAGCACCAAAAGACTTTAGTAACGCTATCAACACGGGAAGAATGAATGCCCACCCCTTTATTGCCCCAGATGGATCGTATTTGCTATGGGATGGGAGAAGGGAAAGTGGATATGGCAGTTCAGATATCTATATTAGTTTTCGCCAGCAAGATGGTTCATGGGGCGAGGCCATTAACTTGGGAGACACTATAAATACCGAGGGTTGGGAAGCGAGTGCCAGTGTCACACCAGATGGCAAATACCTTTTCTTCAATAGAAACATGACCCCAGGCAACTATGACAATGTCGATATCTATTGGGCAGATGCGCAGCTTATTGAGACACTCAGACCAAAAGAATAAAACGAACAACACATGAAAACTACCATGTTCTTACTACTCGCAATGGCAGTATCGCTCGATACGGTCGTTGCACAGGAAACCCCTAAAAGCAATGATATCCCCAAGGCAGAAAGATCTTCTTTAGCGTTGCCCAAAATACAGGTCATCCCTATAAAAGATACCAAGAACGACAGGCAATACGAACTCTATGTCAAGCTCCCGGAGGACTACGCCGAAAACAGTGACAAAAAATACCCGGTGATTTACTATACCGATGCGATGTGGCATGTGGAACTGTTGTCCGGTGCTACCGAGTACATTATGGAAGAGGCCATTCTGGTCGGAATTTCATGGGAAAAAGACCTTACATCAGATGTAGGCCCCCATGTAAGCAGATATCGCGATTATTCCATGCGAGCGTCCAGCAATCCAGAACATCAGAAAAAATATCAGTTTGGTCAGGCGGACGATCATCTGGCATTTCTTCGAAATGATGTGATTCCATATGTAGAAGACAACTATAGCACCGATGCGGAACGTCGTACCTATTTCGGGTATTCTTTAAGTGGGGAATTTGGTGTATACATACTATTGACACAACCAGATACCTTTAAAAACTACATTTTAGGCAGCCCCTCACTAAAGGGGGAGATTCCCCATGTAGCTGAGCTTGAATCCGCATCACGGCACAAAGACCTAAATGCCAATGTCTTCGTTTCATATGGCACGTTGGAAAAAGAATCGGGCGAGCATATCGACGAATTTGTTGCACTGCTCAAAAGTAGAAACGATCAGCATGTAACGCTACAATATGAAATAATCGATGGGAGCCATCAAACCGCATTTCCAATGACCGTGGTACGCAGTATAGCTTGGTTATCCAAAATAAATGATTTTTACGTAAACCGTTTAGAGAATGCCTGGGGTGATGCCATACAACTCGAATCCACTATAAATGACGACTTGGTGTTATTTCCCAATCAGGCGGAAAATGGAAGCCTTTACTATTTTAATTTATCAAAAGGGAAAATGTATTATGCCCCCAATAAAAATGATGCATTTCCCGAAGTACAGGAAGCTGACATTGATTTTGGCCATCATGCCTTCATTTCCCCATCCCAGGACTATCTGCTGGTGACTGCTCGAAACAAGGAAGATGCAAATAGAAAAGACAATGACATTTATGTCTATTTCAAAAGAAAGAACGGTACATGGACACAGCCAGTGAATCTTGGGAATTCGGTGAACAATGATTTTAATGAGAAAACCCCTTGCATCACACCAGATGGCAAGTACTTATTTTTTGGCAGGGATAAAAGGAACATTGAACCTGGGCTATCGAACATATATTGGGTGAACACAGAAGTCATCTATAAAGTAAGCCCCCCGATTTATAAGTCGGTCAAACCAAAAACTCGACATTTGAATCTGTAAAAACAAAAATCGCCATAACATTGAAACAGCCTTTGAAAGGTACTCTTTGTGGAAATAGTACTGTCGCCGCCCTTAAAATAACCCCTCAGGTAAAAAAATACCTTAGTATACTATTGCTATTAATTTCCGGCCAAGCAATGGCCCAGCAAATAGATCGACCTAATACCATCGATCTATTTGAAATTGAATCAGAATTCTTAAAGGAGTCTAGAACTATAAAGGTATCGTTACCCTATGATTACGCTAAATCCACCAAGTCTTATCCCATTATTCTTGTTTTGGACAACCAATTGATGTTTTCAACAATGACCGCTATGGTGAACCAACTAAGCGCAGTATCCAGAATACCAGAATCCCTAGTGGTCACTATTACGGAAGGAACCAAACATAGAACCCATTATGCCCCCAACCTTTACTCCAACAGCAATGAACGTGCATATGGGTATGGAAACCACCAGAAAGAGTTCACCCAGTTTTTACAAAACGAACTGTTACCTAAATTGGACGCTAACTATCGAACAGTAAATTTTCGGACTCTGGTTGGGTTTTCGCCCTCTTCTATTTTCACCTTGCACACTTTATTGAAGTCGCCTGACCTATTTCAAGCGTATATCGCTATTGCTGCGGGAAACATCATAGGCGATGGTTATAAAAAAGGAGAAAGTTTTATTGATATCATTACAAACTTCTCGATTAAGGATGCCTTACCCAATGCGTATTTGTATGTTGTTTCAGGAGGTGGGGATCTAGACAATCAACCTCATATTAGGGCCAATGTTGATGGTTTTAACCAAAACATCTCTACCTTTTCAAATGACAATTTCAAGGCCAAAGCAGAAATTATTGATGGGGAGGGGCATACGGATGTTTTATTACCAGGAATCATTTCCGCAATGGATTTTATTTTCCCAAAGGAGAAATGGTTTGTTGATTACGTTGATTTGATCAATACCTCTAGAAACCCCAAAGAGAACATTGATGACTTTTATAATGCGCTTTCCCTAGAGTATGGATTTACGGTTTATCCAAACATGGATAGGTTATACAGTATGAGTTGTATTAAAAATGTTGGTAGTAGACTTTTACGGGAAGACCGATTCAACGAAGCTATTGAGCTATACCAATATTGGACCGATTTATATCCCCAATCGGCTAAAGCGCATGCTTATCTGGGTTATGCCCAAAAACACGCTGAAAACTTTAAAGCATCTAGGGTATCTTACGAAAAGGCTGTTGCGATTGCCAAAAAAGAGTCGAACCCACAAGTAATTACCTATCAAAAAGCACTGGATGAACTTAAGACGAGTACGAACAGAAAATAACCATTTATTCAAACCTTGGCGATAATTAAAAACAAATTGAACATGAAGAATACCGTAATTAAATTTTTAGCCCTAACATCCATTCTGTTTTTAAGTGCCTGCAAAACCAAAAAGTCCGAAACACATAAGAGTGACGCTCCAACGGAGGAAGACCCTTACTTTGGATATACCCCCCCAGGATTGACCCCAGAAATTTTTGTTCCTAAAAAGGGTACTTCCCAAGATTGGAAATTAGGGAATGAAGATGCTTTGGACATGCAAGAATTTTACTTCACATATTCAGGTAATAACCCCTTTGAGCCCCTCGTCGTTGTGTATCGGAACGAAGGCAGCTATTATAGGGTCAATAAGTACAGCTTTAGCCATAATCCTAGCGATAGTGACATCCTATATTCTAGATGGAACTACATAGAACGTACAGATTCCGGTTGGTCAAAGATCAAAAGTCTAGGGCCCATGTTTGACCGGGAAGATTGGGGCATTATGGTGATGTCGGTATCTGCTAAAGGGACTATTGTTTTTGATGACTATAAAAGCAATGACGTCATCCGCATGTCAAGGATGATAGACGGTAAGCGGGAAGAACCTAAACTACTTGGAAAGGAAATCAACTCAGGGAAATGGACGGCCCACCCCTTTATAGCGCCAGATGAATCCTTCTTAATATGGGGTAGCGAACGAGAAGAGGGATATGGCATGTCCGATAATTACATCAGTTTTCAACAGCAAGATGGTTCATGGGGCCCGGCCATTAATATGGGGGATCAAATAAATTCAGAACTCGTTGAAAATGGAGCAAGATTAACACCGGACGGAAAGTACTTGCTTTTTGGAAGATCGGAAGAAAAAGAAAGGGAAGATGGTAGTACCTATTGGACTACAACCAACTATTGGGTGAATGCCAAGATTATTGAAACCCTTAGACCTGAATAATCATTTCATGCAAAAATTTAAGGGTATAAATTATACCTACCGCCAAAACGGCATAAAACATTACCTACAATTTGAAAAATAAATATTCATATATGAAGATATTAACTTATAGCCTATTGATTATCTGTACCATGAGTCAAGTAATTGCACAGAACGTAACAGAAACGCACAAAGACTCATTAAATAACATGGTTCAGAAATACTACGATTTAAACCTTAACGTGTTTCAAGAAAATTCCACGATTCAAGATATTGATAAGGTTTTTGAACTTTTCACGGATGACTTTGTGTATATACATCCAAAATATGGTGGCACCTATACTCGAGAGGATTTGTATAACGGGTACGTTCGTAATCAAAAAAATGGTGGTTATAAGGGAGAAGAGACCGGCGTAAAAATCATAAACAAGATCATTGGACTAAAAGCTATTGTCGTTCAACGAAGTTATGTACTTAAAAAAGACGGTTTAATTACGGATGGAGAACCCCAAATGACCCTTTTTGAATTTCAAGATGGAAAAATATCCAGAATAGTTGAGTATTGGTAATAGCGGTTGAAGTGATAAAGCAAAAGGTATTCGGGTATAGACCCACTACGACCCATGCCCAAGACCGATGGATTGATTTTATTCAAATAAAAGAACGCATTCAGAAGATGACCACGAATTAAAACAACAATTTTTAGCATGAAAGAAGCAAAAATTTGGTCCATTTTGGCTTTCCTACTGGTCTTTGGCAATTCTTGCCAAAACCTTAAAAAATCCAATCTTACCCTGTTCAGTGATATAATCCCGAAGGATACCCCCTTGGTTTTTGCACCTGGTATTATTTCGATTGACGATTATATTGAAGGTTCCCTTGTTTTCAATCCAGAGATGACCGAATTGTTCTTCCAACGTAGAAAACCGGAAGAGAGCCATAACATCTATACCATGAAATTCATGGACGGTCGATGGTCTGCACCGGAATTGGCTGTTTTCTCGGCCAACAAGGAATATTTAGATGTGCATCCGCGCATGAGCTCAAAGGGAAATCAGCTCTATTTCGGAAGCCGGAGGCCCATCAATGATTCGGTCGCATCATCAGGATTACGGCAATGGTATATCGAAAAACACAAAACCGGATGGGGGCAACCTATGCACTTATCGGAAAAATTATTTGAAGGGGAGTGGATCATGTGCGTATCGCCTGCGGCGAATGGCAACTTGTATTTTACCTCCAAAGAGAAAGAAGACAAGCTTGAAGACGAAGGTATTTATTATGCCCTCAACCAGGAAGGCCGTTATCACACCATTGAAAAAATGGGTAAACAAATTAATGGGCACGGAAAATGGATTGCCCACCCCTATATTGCTCCTGACGAAAGTTATCTCATCTATGATGCGGAAAGAACTTCAAAAGATGAAAATAGCGATCTGTACATCAGTTTTACTAAAGACGGTGCCTGGACGGAATCATATTCCTTGGGATCCGAAGTAAATACAAAACTTAGTGAAGGCGCTGCAACGGTCTCACCGAATGGGAAGTATCTGTTTTTTTCCAGAGGAGAAGAAAAAATCAGGGAAGATGGAAGTACGTACTGGATGGGAGATCTTTATTGGGTCGATTTTACACGATTGAAAGAACGGCTCCAAAATGAGAATGGCAACTGATCGAAGCGATGATACCACTGGTATGACATATGAACATCCCATAAGAATTTGCTATACCCAAACCTCGGTATTTTTAGTACCTTGGGCACATTTTATTTTTGCGGGGCATTTACCCGAACTACAATACAACACGATAAAACATACTAATTTTACATGACAATGAACCCAACCCCTAAAACCGTAAGCCACCCCTTGAGCACATTTTATCCATCCATTCTTTTGCTCTTTCTATTTCATTTGTCCGTAAACGCACAAGTGATTTCAAAAGACCCTAGAGATTTGTTGACGGTCGGCAGTGAATCAATCGTCTTTCAATCTGAAATCAACAAAAGTGAGTATAAATTGTACATTAACCTTCCTGATAGTTATGATAGCGATCCGACGAAAACATATCCCGTATATTACGCACTGGATGGCTACCGCATATTTGATACCACAACACGTATATACAAGGGTATGTGGAATGACGGTTTTGCTCCTGAAACGATTATTGTCGGAATCGACTATAGTGCTTCGAAAGATCGTCCATCATTACACAGAACAAAAAACTTAACCCCTACAACGATGGAAGGTAGACCCACATCAGGTGGTGCGCCACTGTTTTTACAGGTATTACATGATGAAATAATTCCTATGATAGACCGACTTTACAGGTCTGATAAAGTGAACAGAACACTGATGGGCACCTCGTTTGCGGCATTGTTTGCCCAATACGTGCTTTTCACGCAACCCTCTTTATGCAGTAACTATATCATTAACAATCCTACGTTGTGGTGGGACAATGAGTACCCGTATCAACTTGAAGAAGCCTTTTACCAAAAAAACAAAAACCTAAATACCAAGGTAATCTTTCTTAGCGGAGAGTTCGATGATGTTGCAAGAGTTACCAAAATGGTTGAGCAGATAAAAGGACACGACTATAGCGGAATGACTTTGGGTTTTCGTGTAGTCGAAAACATGGGACATCTGGGAGGAGAGGCTGAAGCCATCAATCAGGGCATGAGGTATGTCTATAAACGGCCAACTGTGATATTGCCCGAAGCAGAATTAAGAGCCTATTGCGGAACATATAGAGACAGGGAGTATACTTTTGAAATTGCAATCAAAGATGGCGAGTTGAACTTAATTCACAAATGGGCACCCCAAGGGGTAAAAATCCAAGCAATCAACAAAACTGAATTTGCTGTTTTAGGAAGGTATTTCGACTTTCATTTCAACAAGAATGAAGAAGGTGATGTAATCGGTTTCTACACCCAAGGGGGAACAGATTCTTCAAGATCAAGAACAGCCATTAAAATCAACTGAGCATTACGTGTAAAAAAGCAGGTAATCTATGAAAGCCAGAGATTCACACCCCTCTAAAAAACTACCGACAAATAACTGTCAAGTCCATCCCATGACCTTCGTGAACGCTATCCTAAAAAAATCCAATAGATGACACAGAGCGAAGCCATAGCTGAGCGGCTGCGAGAGGTATTGCTCGATGGGCACTGGATTGCCAATACAAATACCAGGGCACAGGTAGAAGGCATCACGTGGAACCAGGCTACCCAAAAAATCGGCAACCTAAATACCATAGCTGCCCTGACCTATCACCTCAACTATTACCTGGCAGGAATTCTCAACGTGTTCCATGGAGGAAAACTTGAAATACGTGACAAGTTCAGTTTTGACGCACCCCCCATTGCATCAGAAGAGGATTGGAACGCCTTGATTGCAGAATTCACGACCAATTCTGAGAAGTGTATTGCGCATGTCAAGCTAATGGAAGACAAAAAGCTCAACGACATCTTTGTCGATAAAAAATACGGGACCTATCAACGGAATATAGAGGGCATCATTTCACATAGTTACTATCACCTTGGGCAAATCACATTACTGAAAAAAATGATCTTGGAAAGATGAGAGATAACAGTACCATAAAAAATAGGATGTCCACATCTTGGCAGCTATCGAATGTAACTATTGCGCACAACATCATCGAATACCATACCCAAAGTACACATACCGCAAAAAATGACAGCGAATACGTCAGATTGCATTTCGGCCTGCAGGGCAGTTATGACTTCTCTTTTGCACAATTGAACAGCAGCTTTTCGCTATCGGGACACCATAACAATATCATATATGCTGACGGTCTGGAGATTGAGGTCAAAAATAAGAGCAAAAGAATAGAAACACTCGGAATCAATTTTGACCCCACTACTTTCATTGAAATTGGCCAATATGGAAACGAGCCCCTGAAACGGTTTACCGATAAGGTCATCAATAAAAAAGACACCATTTTGTCATCAACGTGGAACACTTCCAATTTTAAGATCCAACAAGCGATCCATGCCATTCTAAACTGTACTTACAAAGACGGGTTAAAAGAGTTGTTCTTGCTATCTAAGAGCATTGAATTGTTGGTGCTACAGGCAGAGTTGTTCGAGCAAAAGTTCCCAGAACAATTTATCACATCAGAGAAAGACAAAAAAAGGCTTATCGAAGCAAGAGCGTTATTAAAAAGTCGTATTGATAATCCACCGACCATAACAGAATTATCAAAACTTACAGGCATCAACGAGTACAAGTTAAAAAAAGGGTTTAAAGAACAATTTGGCACTACCATCTTCGGCTACACCCACGGCATTAGAATGGATATGGCCAAAGACCTTTTGTTGGAAACGGACAAGACCGCTAAGGAGATTGCCTTTGAAACCGGATATAGTTCTCCGCAACATTTTTCAAAGGCATTTAAAACCAAATTCGGCCACTCTCCCAATAGTATTAGAAATACTCCCGATATCGCCATCAATGCGAGTGAAAATCCTTCAAATTTGCAGCACAACCATAAAAGATGAATATGATGGACAAGTCGATGACCATTACCGAAGAAGTACTATTTGACAATACTATTGAAAAAGTTTGGGACTTACTGACCAACCCAAAAATGACGAAACAATACATGTTTGGTTGTGAGGTACTTTCAAATTGGACCGTTGGGGACAGCATCACTTGGAAAGGATTTGCTGAAAATGGGGAAGAGGTGACCTATGTAAAAGGAAAAATCATTGAAATGATTCCGTACAAAAAAGTGTCTTTTACCATGTTTGACCCCAATATGGGAATAAAGGACATCGCTGAAAATTATGTGAATTTGACCTATCAACTCGCCGAACTGCAAAATGGGACCAAACTTACTATGGTACAGGGTGATTTCAGCGGAACAGAAAATGCAGAAAAGCGATTTGAGGAATCAAAAAACGGTTGGAAAATGGTAATACCCCTTATGAAAAAGGTGATTTAACGCATCAGATCGGGTACCCATAAGGTCTCAACCCGATTACTTCACCACTTTTTCAATCACTGTTCCCGTGGTTCCATTAGGAAAAGCAATGCCCAACAAGGTAGACAGGGTGGCGGCAATGTCTGGTATCTCGGTACGAATGGCCGTGACACCTTTTTGAATGCCATTGCCAAAGAAGACCAAGGGCACATGGGTATCGTAGATCATGGGCGATCCATGGGTAGAACCCGTTCTGGGGTAGCTGATAAACCCAAGTTCGGGGACAAAAAGCACATCACCCGACCGTTTTTGGTGCCATCCCTGTTGTAAGATATGGGGAATTCCCTTGGTATATTCATGCTGCCACATCTGGTAACCGGTGAATACCTTATCCATATGGTCATAGCCTAAAAGCTCAAGGGCAATCGCTTCTTGTACATCATCTAGATCCATATCAAGGTTATCAATGACCCTATGGTCTAAAAAAACCTGATAGTTTGATATGTTCCTTACGATGTCGGTAGTACCATATCGGTACTTTAAAAATTCCATGAACTGAGTGCGTATGGCCCCAAAATCTAAATAGCCTGAAGGAATTTTTTGGTCTTGCAAATAAACAGGCACGTGTATTGCACCATGGTCCGCTGTTAAGAACACCGTATACTGCCCTACCCCTACACGTTCATCCAACGCCAGCAGCAATCGTTCCAGATCCCGGTCCAACCACAGATAGGTATCTTGGATTTCCTTGGAGTTCACCCCATACTTATGACCTACATAATCAGTACTCGAATAGCTAATGGCCAAAAAATCAGTTACCATATCAGCGCCCAGATTTTCATTTTCCAAGGCCTGAAGCGCAAAATCTGTGGTCAGACCAATACCAAATGCCGTAGGGCGCAATACATCAAAACTTCCATTGGCTGCCCATAGTTTGGGCAGGTCATGGGGAAAGGTTGCACTAGTTTCCCCTATAAAGAGTCCTTCGTAGCTGTTGGCATCGACACCACTTTCAACATAGGTGGTCAAGGGCTTTATGGTATTCCAAGGCTTTCTGTAGGCTTCAACGGCATCAGAGTCGTTATAGTCCTGTACCCATTTTGGCAAGGTATCCATGTAGTACGAACTAGATATCCAATGGCCTGTTTCCCCGCCTTCAAACCAATAGGCTGCATTGGCGGTATGACCGCCCGGGAGTACGGCCCCACGATCTTTAAGGGCCACTGCCACGGTCTTGCCCTTCATTTGGGTATGCAGGCGCAATTGATCGGTGATGGTCGTACTGAGCATGCGATGGGGAGACATCTTACCAGCAGTTGAACTTGTGCCCACCGAATTGTAGTTGGGGTCGGCGACACAGTACACTTCAACATCTGCCTCCTTATCGTACCAGTTGTTTCCAATGATACCATGAACAGCTGGCGTTGTTCCCGTATAGACCGATGCATGACCTGGTGCGGTGCTGGTCGGCGCATAATTGAAATGGTGGTTCTTACAGTTAAAGCCATCATTGACCAGTCGTTTAAAGCCTCCCTCCCCGTAGTGGTTCCAGAAACGGGTCAAGTAATCATAGCGCATCTGGTCTACCACAATGCCAACCACCAATTTAGGGGCTGTTTTTGTTTCAAGTACCTCTTCCCTGTTTTGGTTCTTGTTCTTTTGTTTTCGCTGTCCGAATGAAATCAAGGTGCTTAAAAGAAGTAACGATATCAAAAGAAGGTTGGTTTTTTTCATGTGCTTTTTTCTGAGGTCAACAAAACTATTCATTTATCCCCTTAAAAAATTTAAATGAAGGTTAAATGCAACCAATATTCTTATTTTTACTCCATTAGTGTATTTTTAGCACATGAATTACCTCACCGCGATCGGTAAATATTTCATTATGGTCTGGGAAGTTTTCAAGAAGCCCACCAAATGGACCATTATGAAGTCTCTAATTTTGAAAGAGATAGACGAGTTGATCTACAACTCCATGGGCATCATTATCTTTATTTCCTTCTTTATCGGCGGGGTAGTGACCATTCAGACCGCACTCAACCTCAACAGTCCCCTGTTGCCCAAAAGCCTTATTGGCTTTGCTACTCGACAGTCGGTCATTTTGGAATTCGCCCCTACCTTCACCTCGATCATCATGGCCGGTAAAGTAGGGTCGTACATCACGTCGAGTATTGGCACCATGCGGGTCACTGAACAGATCGATGCCCTAGAGGTCATGGGGGTCAACTCATTGAACTATCTAGTGTTTCCAAAGATCATCGCAATGTTCATGTACCCTTTTGCCGTGGCCATTGCCATGTATGTGGGGGTTCTGGGTGGATGGATTGCCGCCGTGTTCGGGGAATATGCGCCCAGTGGTGAGTTCATCAAGGGCCTGCAACTTGACTTCATCCCGTTTCATATCACCTATGCCTTCATCAAGACCTTGGTCTTTGCTTTTGTGATTGCCACGGTGCCTTCGTATCATGGGTATTTTATGAAAGGGGGTGCCCTAGAGGTAGGCAAGGCCAGTACTACCTCGTTTGTATGGACCAGTGTGGTCATCATTATTTTGAACTATATGCTCACACAATTACTGCTTGGCTGATGATAAAAGTGGACAACATACACAAATCGTTTGGAAACACCCACGTGCTCAAGGGAATTTCCACCACTTTCGAACAGGGAAAAACCAATCTGGTCATCGGGCAAAGTGGCTCTGGAAAGACGGTTCTGTTGAAGTGTATGCTGGGGCTTTTTGAGCCCGAACAGGGAACCATCTGTTACAGTGGGCAACGGTATTCAGAGCTTTCCTTGGGTGAACGTCGCGATTTGAGACAGGACATGGGCATGGTCTTTCAAGGCAGTGCCCTCTTCGATTCCATGACGGTAGCAGACAATGTCATGTTTCCGCTGAACATGTTTACCAAACAGTCAAAAGCCGAAATGCAAGATCGGGTAGACTTTGTATTGGAACGGGTGAACCTGATCGAAGCTCATGAAAAATTTCCTTCTGAAATTTCGGGTGGCATGAAAAAAAGGGTAGCTATCGCGCGCGCTATTGTGATGAACCCTACCTATCTCTTCTGTGATGAACCCAATTCGGGCTTGGATCCCAAAACTGCCATTTTGATCGATAACCTTATTCAAGAGATTACCAAAGAATACAATATCACCACAGTGATCAACACCCATGACATGAATTCGGTGATGCAGATCGGTGAAAAAATCATCTTCTTAAAAGATGGTTATAAAGAATGGGAAGGAACCAACAATGAAGTCTTTAAAACCGACAACGAGGCTGTTACCAATTTTGTCTATTCTTCAGAGCTTTTCAAAAAAGTACGCCAGATGTATATTGAAGAGCGCCACTAATCAGAGACGGTCTTTAGTTGGATCGTGGAGTCTTGGAGCCTGATCCGCAACCATTGGAGCAATCGTTCTTGAACTTCCTTTTGTTCATCGCCACCTATAGCTGCTTTCCACTTGACCTCAAAAACCGGAAGGGTATCCAATCGGTTGAAATCAGTTCGAATCAAATACGCAAAGCTAAGTGTCTCAATACCTTCATAGTTCGCTTGGGTCTCGGCACTTATCTCTTGAAAAGGTATCGTTTCTGACGCATTCTTGCTTAGATTGGCCACCTCTTCCTCCAAAATCCGAATACGTTCGTCCTTGGTCAACAATTCTGCTTTCTTGGCCTCGTAGAGTTCGCTCACAAAATTGAACTTTTCCTCTGAATCGTCACGCCCACCCTGAAGTATGCGCAATTCTGTATTTTTTAGGTGACGATATTCGTTCTTTCTGGCCCTCCAGGTATTGATGACCGTTTCCGGTATCTCTTCACTGCCCATGAATACCACTTCAATAAAAGCATTGTCACTATCGACATATTCCATCTCGGTCAAATTGTCCACATAGCGCCCATTTCTCGAAAACTCATATATTTCAATGGTTTCCCTCAAAAAACTATTGGCCTCTTTCTTGAACAACGATTCTTGAAAAACTGTGTAAAATGTAAAACCGGCCGGTACCATTACGGCCAGGCCCACTACAGATGCCATACGTGAAATGAAGCGTCTTCGCCTTGAATTCGCATAGCGTACCATGGGAAAACGAAGGTATTTGATGACCAAAAACGTGGCCAGGCCGATAAAAATGGTGTTGATGGTAAACAGGTACATGGCCCCCGCAGCATACCAAGGCTTGCCGATGGCCAAGCCAAAACCGACGGTACATAGGGGGGGCATCAAGGCAGTGGCAATGGCAACACCAAAAATGACGCTGGCTATGGTACCCTTTTTTGCTCTGGCAATGACCAGGGCAAGGCCACCAAAAAAAGCAATGAGCACATCGCGAATGTCTGGTTTGGTACGGGCCAATAACTCAGAAGATTCATCTCGCAACGGAAAGAGGTAAAAAAACAGATAGGCGGTCAATACACTTAACACCACCATCACGATAAAGTTTTTCACCGAACGCCGCAACAGGTCCACATCATTAATGGCCAATGACATACCCATGCCCAAAATGGGACCCATAAGCGGTGAGATCAACATGGCCCCGATAACCACCGCCGTCGAATTTGCATTTAACCCGATAGAGGCAATAAAAATGGAACATATCAAAATCCATGACGTATGGCCCTTAAAGGGAATATCAGCCACAATGGAATCTTTCGTGGCACCGGGATCGGTATTACTGCGAATCTCGAGCAGCTCTGACAACGATTTTCTGATATCGCCCCAAAGCCCCTTAAAATCCTTACGCACCTTATCGGTATTTGAATCGGTGGGGGTATTGTTTTTGAATAAATTATCGTCCATGGTTATGCGAACCGGTCACCAAATTGTTCCTGTACTCGACCACGCACTTTTTTGATGTCTTGTTGTTTTTCTTTCGGATAGATCAGCAATACGTCTTCTTTGTCCACAATGATATAATCATGCAATCCATCAACAACAGTGACCTTATCCTTTGTGGAGTGGATCATGTTCCCCTGGGCATCTTCCAACAACACGTGGCCATTGACCACAGCATTGTTGCTTTCGTCCTTATCCAGTTTTTCATAGAGTGCCCCCCAAGTGCCCAAATCGTTCCAATCAAAGGTCGCAGGCAAGGTATAGATCGCTTTGGAACGTTCCAAGATAGCATAATCTATTGAGATGTTCTCGGCCTTGGCGTAATTTTCTTGGATAAAGGATTGTTCCGCTGCCGTATTATAGCAAGACATCCCACTTTCGAACAGGGTGTACTGATCGGGTTGGTATGCTTTAAAGGCATTGACAATGGTGTTGACCCCCCACATAAAAATACCGGCATTCCATAAAAAATTACCCTGTGCCAAAAACTCCTTGGCCGTTTCATAATCTGGTTTCTCACGAAACTGGGCCACTTTTTTCAACGGATTGGGACTTCCTTTTTCAAACTCGATGTATCCGAAGCCCGTATTGGGAAAAGTAGGCTGAATGCCCAGTGTACAGAGCACCGACTCTTTTTCACACTTCTCAAAACAGGCCTTAACGTCATTCTCAAAAGCCGCTTCATCCTCAATCCAATGGTCACTGGGTGCCACGATCATCACGGCATCAGGATTGTTTTTCTGGATCTTCAGCGCGGCATATAGAATGCAGGGCGCCGTGTTCCGCATCGCAGGTTCCAACACCACTTGTTCTTGCCGTACCATGGGCAATTGCGACAACACCAGACCATTGTAGCGTTCGTTGGTCAGTATCAGGATGTTTTCTGCAGGAACGAACTTGTTGAGTCGGGAAAACGTACGCTGGATCAAGGTCTGTCCGGTACCCAACATATCATGAAACTGTTTCGGATTTGATGTGGTGCTGACAGGCCAAAATCGAGATCCCACCCCACCCGCCATTAAAACGGCGTAATAATTTTTGTTCATATGGCTATTGCTATGGTTTTGTCTTAACTAGAATGGAACGTAAATCAAAGATCAAAATTTTACTCCCAACGATATCTTTTTTTGCTTCAATCCCCAATGGGTTCCACTTCTGCGTTCGGTTGAAACAAATATACTCTGCCTGTCGCCAGTTCAATGCATTCGTACCGTTTTATTTTCTTTCGTCCCTTTTTAAAAAGTTTACCGTTGTAAATGCGAAAGGTGCTCCCTAGGGGCAGTTCGAAAACATAGGAGCTGTCTTTATGCCGTACCCCATCAAACGCCTTCAGTGCTATGGACAAATGGGCATCAGTACTGCTGCTCGCCTTTGGATTCTTAAAATGGTTGGCAATCAGCGGCAATAGTTTTGACGGAAAGACATCGGGCCTGATAAAAGGGACCATTAAATGCTGAAATGTACGCTTCCATTCGCTGCCATGGGGTTTGATAGTACGCCCATGTGCTTCAAAAGCCACCAAATGGGCTATTTCATGAACCAAGGTAATCAGAAAACGATACTTGTTCAAAGAGGCATTGACCGTAATTTGGTGAAGGCCATTGGGCAACCTGCGGTAATCACCATGCCTGGTCTCGCGATGGTTGACGATCTTCAAGTGTACCCCGTGCACTTTGATCAATTCAAGGCATGCCTTCACAGCACGTTCAGGAAGGTACTTCTGTAAAATGGCATCCATACCACAAAAATAGTGGTTTCTTGGGGCAACGCGATTCCCCTTTTTAGATATCTGTGTATTTTTAAAACGTAATCTTTAAAAAATGAAAAAAGTTCTCATGGCTTTTTGGGGCCTTATGGCCGTGATCAGCTGCACTGAAGCCGAAGAAACGGCAACACTGGCCGATGCAGTGGCCGATTTGCCTTATATTGAAGGGAAGACAGCATATTTGCCCTCTCCCTACATGACCGCGGGCAACCGCGTATATATGGTAGGGCATCAAGATGGTTCTTTTCCAGAATTGGGGTGGCACATCAAGGGAGAAATGGGCGGTATCTGGAACCATCCCATAAAATTGATGGACGGTTTTGATATGGAGCTGCACTTTGGCGATGCACACTTTGTATTGGACAGTGCCGACTCATTTACCAATTTCCCCCTCGCCAACAAGCACCGTTTCGAAATTAAAGAAAAGCAAGTGATTGCAGAACGGTGGCAGTTTGTACCTGATGATACCGAAGGCATACTCGTTCAGCTTGTGCTTAAAAACGAGGGGGCCACCAGCCAAGACCTCGATGTGACCTTCACTGGGCATGCAGACCTGAGACCGACCTGGTTGGGCGAACGGACCCATATGGTCGACGGGCAAGACGAAGCCATTTTCGAAAACCAGGTGCAGGGTTGGATGGTCAAGGATAAAAACAATCCCTGGTACGTTTGCTATGCCACTGACCTTGCCCCAAAGGCCCGTACGGCAGTGGAAAACACCTATTCAGGACTGGGGGTTTCGAACAACCTCACCTATGGCATTACCTTGGGTGCCCACACCACTAAGGCCCTTAATTTTGTAATTGCAGGATCGTATACCTCACAAGAAGAAGCGATACACACCCTACAGACCATCAAAAATAGGAGTTTAGCGCTCATCGATGCCAAAAAATCACGCTACCAAAACCTGGCCAGACAGACCAAATTGACCATCCCTGACAAAGCATTGGAACGGGCCTTCGAATGGTTGAAGTACAATTGCGATTGGCTGGTACGTACCGTGCCCGAAATCGGTTCGGGAATCACCGCCGGCATCCCCGATTACCCGTGGTGGTTTGGGGTAGACAGCGAATATGCCCTACAGGGCTATATGGCCATTGGCCAAGAAGATGCGGTGTACACTACCATTCAATTGTTGGACAGTGTTTCAAACGCTGTCAACGGCAATGGAAAAATCATCCATGAAATGTCTACCAACGGATCGGTATTCAATGCCGGCAACATCAACGAGACCCCACAGTTTGCATCATTGATCTGGCAGGTTTACCAATGGAACGGTGATAAGGCCTTTTTGAAAAAATACTTCCCCACGATCAAAAAAGGACTGCAATGGCTATTGGAAGAAAACGATGCCGATGGCAACGGTTTCCCCGAAGGTTTTGGCATGATGGAGATCCATGGGCTAGACAGTGAAATGATCGATGTGGCCGCCTACACACAAAAGGCCTTTGCCGATGCTGCCCTCATAGCCCAAGAACTGGGTGATGAATCGCTGCACCAAAGCTATAACGGGCGTGCCACAATGCTCAAGCAAAACATCAACGAACAGTTCTGGTCTGAAGATTTTGGATCGTATGCCGATTTTATCGGAACGGATGCCCAAGCCCTACATTTGATCGAAGATGCCATTGTACGGGCCGACACCTTAGACAAACCTTGGGCCATTGAAGAGTTGGAGGCTACTCGGTCCTTTATCAAAAACAACCCCTCCATGGCCCCAAGACCCTTTGTAATGCACCACAATTGGGTAGTGAACACCCCGATGGAAATGGGCATTGCCGATAAGGAGAAAGCGTTGAAAGCCCTAAAAACCGCCGAGCGTTTTGTCAATCCCTTTGGGGTATTTGTCACCGGAATCGACCGTGATGCCTCCGCGGGCTCTGATGATGGGTCGTTTAAGGGCCCTAAGGTTTTTTCATACACCGGTGCAGTGATGACCTTACCCACAGGAGTACAGGCCCGTGCAGAAAACAATTATGGGCGACCCGATAAGGCCTTGAATTACCTGCAACGGATGACCCGTACCTTTAGCTATGCGCTGCCCGGCAGTATGTATGAGGTATCTCCCGATTATGGGATGATGGCCCAGGCCTGGAACATCTATAGCTTTGCCTACCCCATTGTACAGCAGTTTTTCGGCATTCAGCCCCATGCCGTCAAAAAAGAGGTGGTCATTGCTCCCCAAATGCCCAAAGCCTGGAAAGAAGCTGCGTTGGAGCACGTGAAAATTGCGGACAATGAAATTTCCATTTTTTATACTGCAAAAGAGGGCGAGGTCGCGATAACGGTACAACAGACCAACCCAGAGTGGCTGCTAAAAATACAACTGCCCAAGGCCGAGCCCGTTAGCGGCAGAAGAGCTGAACTGAATGCCTCTTTTAAGATAACGAAAGAGTAACAAAAGGTATTACTTTATACCGCATAGAGCGGTATAACGATGTATTTTACCGCTATATAAACAAGTTGTATGCAATGCCGATTCAATTCTTGATGATGGACAAAAAAATCTACCGATACACAAATGTTGAACTTTTGGACTTGATTAAAAATGGACAAAACAAAACGTTGGCAGAAACGGCAAAATCGGAATTGGAAAAACGGAA
>JBCDBD010000019.1:0-65981 GCA_039184335.1 Bacteroidota bacterium
CTGTAAATCCCCTTTCAGAATCTTGTAACGGTACTTGGTCGACCAAACTATGTGGCAACTTATATTACTTGTCGAATGTGAATTCCTGCGGTAGTCAGACATCCGGTAAATCTAAAATATTCATAGAAACTAAAAGTAACTACAATAAAATTGCAGGGTTTTAACCTTTAACTTGATAATAAAAACGTCTAAGTCTTTAACAATGTACTAATCTTAAAAATGAAAACAAATCTTCTACATTTTTTAAGCGTTCTAGGCATTTTTATGCTTAATGCTTGTGTAAAACAAGACAAAAACACTGTCGAAAAACCGGAAGAGGTTATCGTAGAAACCCCAAAAATACCGATTTATGACACCGATGACCCAAAAACGGTTCTGGCATCTGTAGCATACTCCCATGGCGGATGGGATGACCTTTGGAAAAAAAGGGACGTACAATACACCTACGATTACCGTTATCCTGCCAATGGGAAGGCAGATATCTCTACCGAGCGCTATATTTTTGATTCTGAAATTTCATATGGGCATTATACCTTGCACCAAATCAATGTCATGCCCGACCAAGAAGGTGAAGTATTCCAGTATTTTGACGGCAAGAAAACCGTAGTATTGGCAAATGGCAAAAAAATTGAAGATCCAGAGGTTTTGGCCAGTGGTGACTTTTTACGAAGAGCCAATTACTTTTGGTTCGTAATGCCCTATAAACTAAATGAAAATGGTACTATCGCTTCTTATGAAGGGCAAGAAGCGTACCATGGAAAACACTATGACAAAATCAAGATTAGTTATGACCCCGAGGTCACGGGAAAAGAACAAAATGATAGTTATATGCTCTACATAGACCCCGTGACCAAACTGATTGACCGATTTTATTTCTCCCTCCCTTTTTTAGGTGTACATGAACCTGTGATCATTGCAGACTATGAATACAGTGATGTCGATGGCCAGAAAATCGCTACCAAACGAAGCTACTATATCCCCAATGAACAAGGGTACTCAAAAGAACCCAATCTTGTGCAGACATTGACCAACATTACCTTCAACAATGGGTTTACCCGAGAGCATATCATGAAAACACCTTAAAACCATATCCCAAAAACGTACATAAAAAAACCCCGATGTCACCATCGGGGTCTTACGCACTAATACTACTAAGATGTTAGGTTCAACGCAGACGATCCACAGATTTTACAAGATCTTCATCCTTTTTGATGGCCCTGTTGGCCAGAACCAGAAAAACGATAGAAAATACAGGAATCAGCATCCCAATACCCTTCTCAGAAACCACGGTCTCTCCGGATAAATTTAGGGATCGATAAACGAAAAATCCTAGTAAAAAAAGGTTCAATATGATATTCAATCGGTTGACCACAAATTGATTTTGCCTATTCTTGAATAGAAAAACAGCCCCTACCGCCAATACGGCGGAGGCCAAAAAAACAAAGCTGAGCCAAAGGTAGTTTTGGGCATAGGCCTCGTTCCCATTACCATCGGTCCAAACACACACAAAAAAGGGCAGTACCCCAGTCAGCACCAATACCAACAACAAGTACAACGACTGTATACGCTGAATCATTGTGTTTCTGTTTTTTTCGGACAGCAAAAATACGCGTCTTTTCGTTAAATTGACCGGAATGTTTAAAAATAATTTGTATACTTGTATCGTTATTAGCACGAATACTTACCCCGGGAATACTTTCCCACAGTAATACATCAAATAACAACGGGTTACTTCAATAATCAACTTTATTTTATATAAATTTTAATTTATTCCCCAATTTAATGTTTGAGATTTCAGATCTAAAAGCTAAAAAACTTCCTGAATTACAGGAAATCGCAAAAGAATTAAATGTTCCCAAATTCAAGACCATGAAAAAACTTGATTTGGTCTATCAAATTTTGGATGTTCAGGCATCCAACCCAAAAGCAGTGGTCGAAACCTCGACTGTTGCCTCTGTAAAGGAAGCACCAAAACGAACCAGGGCACGAACCCCAAAAAAAACTACGGCAAAGGAAGAAGCCCCTAAAAAAGATGCCGGCACCACCAGCCAAGAAAGTGAACCTGCACCAAAAGAGGTACCCTCCATAAAAAAGGAACACCATAAGCAGAACGGTCAGCACAAGGGACAAATCCAAAATCGGAGAAACAACCCGCAGCACCAGCACCGAAATGGACAAGAAAAGAAAAACAGCAACTTTGATAAAGACCTTAAAAACCGTTACAAAGAACCTGAATTCGAATTCGACAGCATCATAGCAAGTGAAGGGGTGTTGGATATCATGCAAGATGGTTATGGGTTCTTGCGATCCTCTGATTACAATTATTTATCATCACCAGACGACATCTATGTATCACAGTCCCAAATTCGGCTGTTCGGATTGAAAACTGGCGATACGGTCTTAGGAAATGTTCGCCCTCCCAAAGAAGGTGAAAAGTATTTTCCGTTGATCAAAGTAAACAAAATCAACGGCTTGGATCCCCAAGTAGTTCGCGATCGCGTTTCATTTGAGCATTTGACCCCTTTATTCCCTCGGGAAAAATTCAACATTGCTGAAAGACAGCGTACAATTTCGACCCGTATCATGGATCTCTTCTCGCCTATTGGCAAGGGGCAACGGGGCATGATCGTATCGCAGCCGAAAACCGGTAAGACAATGCTCTTAAAAGATATTGCCAATGCCATAGCCGCCAATCACCCCGAGGTTTATCAAATCATCTTATTGATTGATGAACGCCCTGAAGAGGTGACCGATATGCAACGTAATGTTCGTGGAGAAGTGGTAGCCTCGACCTTTGACAAAGAAGCTACCGAACATGTTCGCGTAGCTAACATAGTGATTGAAAAGGCCAAGCGGTTGGTCGAATGTGGACATGATGTGGTCATTCTACTGGACTCCATTACCCGTTTGGCCCGAGCATACAATACCGTTCAACCAGCTTCGGGCAAAGTATTGAGTGGTGGTGTCGATGCTAACGCCCTACACAAGCCCAAACGCTTTTTTGGTGCCGCACGAAACATCGAAAACGGAGGGTCGCTCTCCATCATAGCCACGGCATTGACCGAAACTGGCTCAAAAATGGACGAGGTCATCTTTGAAGAATTTAAGGGAACTGGAAATATGGAACTGCAATTGGATCGTCGCATATCAAACCGTCGTATCTTCCCGGCCATTGATTTGATTTCTTCCTCTACACGACGTGACGATTTGTTACTGGATGAAAATACCATTCAACGCATGTGGATCATGCGCAAATACTTGGCAGACATGAACCCCGTGGAGGCAATGGAGTTTATGGAACAGCGCATCAAACAGACCAAAAACAACGAAGAATTTTTACTCACCATGAATGAGTAGATAAAGCGTTCAAACACAGTCTCTTTTAGAATTATCAGGGTGTTAAATAAAATTTATTTAACACCCTGATTTTTATTTGGTAGCATAAATTTCATAAATTTCTTACGCTACTGGTAGGCAAATTAGTTGTTTAACCCTAAAATCTTCTGAAATGAAAAAAGATTCATTTTCGGTAGTGCAGCGTACACCCCAGACCAAAGCACTACCTATTTCAACACCTGACCAGGTCATTGACATTCAAACTGCGGTCAACTATTACAATAACTTTTATGACACCCGTATACGTGACAATGCTTCTGACCTGACCCGTAATGTATGGTTTGAATTAACTATACTGGAAAATTTTGTCACCCGAATCTACGATACCTGTAACAAAAAAGGGATCGCACTTACAGGACTGGCCTTTTTATTTGGTGCTGATGCCGATAAGAAACGTACGGTTTTTATAGCCCCAATGACCTACGATGAGAAAATGGGCTTGGAACGTTCATTTACCCTATATAACGATAAAGTGGTATTTCTACATGGTCACCTGATCGATAGCTACAGTACCATAAGCAACTACAAAGAATTGAGCAACAAGGAAGAAAGCTTGATCTTAGGTGAACAGGGAATACTCTCTATCACAGATGCAGTTCAGTTATACAACGATTACCACGATCAAAAAATAGCGCCCATTGCTGACCAAGTGGATGCCGATACCCGTATAGTATATTACCGTACCGGGGAGTTTGAGCACTATTTGACCTACTTGAACAACTGTGGTAAAGCCTATCAAATGAATATCACAGGTATTAACATGGTGTTCAGTGCATACGATAAAGATGCTTCTTATGGAGCATATGCCAATCACCAAATACTATTCTTTGCCCCTACGGCCACACATAACCAACACCTGGCTTTCTCTTCATTTGATGCACCCATGGAAAATCTGTTGGACTTTTCGAAAACAGAATGGGACACCCAACCCCATACAATCAAAAAATCGCTCGTCAGCAGTCTATTCAATCATGGTAGTAGTGGACCTCCACCATACACATGGGACTAATACAAGAATAATTTGGATTAATATGGCCCCAATGCCAATGGCATTGGGGTTTTTGTTAAGGGATATTAGAGAAAAAACCTATCTTTAAATCGGTTTCCCCAATAACCACAACATATTAAAACACTTACGTCATGAAGCATGTTAAAAAAAACCTTATTGCATTGTTAGGGCTTGTTCTTATGGTATCTGTTGGGTGCCAAGACAAACCACCCAAGGAAGATCACAAGAAAAATCACGAAGACGAAAAAGGCAAAATGCCCCAAGTGCCCGAAGTCAAGCCACCGGATGATATTGTCACCCTAGAAGAGGCAAAATCCATTTATGACAACTATTCTAAATTTCGGGTAAACCTTATCCATGATTTTGAGACCCAAGTAAGGGCTCCCGAAGAAAAATTTATCCCCGCCCGTTTTGTTGACTTTGATTACGAGACCATCAAACAGTATATTGCCTATGTGGACCAAGAGGCTGCCAAAGCCGGGGTCAAAAAGGTGACCAAGTTACGGATGTACTTTGCCAACTACCCAGAAGAAGAAAAATTCCCCGATGGTAAAGCTGTGATGTACCCCAGACAAAATTCCATCTTTATATTGCCCACTTTAGATGTTAATGGCGAAAATGCTGGATTTTATATCGGTAAGGATGGAAAAGCCGAACTGATTCAGAAATGGACCGAAACCATGCAAAAAGAAATGGGGCTGGCAGAGCAAAAGAACCAAAAGGCATTGGCCGGATTTGCCCCTAATTTTTCGCTTGCCCCACCTTTATATAACGGCGGGAGTTTAACTTTGAATTATGGTTCAGGAGGCCCGCCTCCCAAAGCAGATTTCTAAGAAAAATGGCCCAAGAGTTTTTCGCTTTCATTAGCGACCACTATTATTTGCCCTTGTATTTTTTAACGTTGTTATTGGCCTTGGGCAAATACAAAAAGTATTTTGATACTGAATTAAGATATCTTCCTATTTTAATAGCTTATACTTTTTTTAATGAGCTTTTGGGCTATTTTATAAGATATAATGAAGGGTTTTCTTTTTTTGACGAAATTAAATACAGTGCAGTAAATGATATTATTTATAATATCTATGGCGTAATTTTTTATGGATATTTCTACCATGTTTACAGGAGGTTAAATTCAAACCTTAACCATAAAAAGGCAATTTGCTATGCATCTGGCATGGTCTTATTAACTTATGTAATCAGCCTATTTTTTCAAAATCCAATTGAGACCAATCTTTACTATGCCAATGCTATAGCCGCTTGGGTACTATTATTTTGTATCATTTTGTATTTTATGGATAAAAAAGCACACGGAGTGGCATTCTATCAAAAATACAATCTTGTATTCTGGATAAGTATTGCGCTTTTAAGCTTCTATGCGTTCTTCCCCATCTTATATCTGATTGGATATCTGGATTATGACACTTGGATGAAATACAACCTAAGAACTCTTCTAAAAATGTTGATCCTAATCATGTACGCCCTATTTATCATCGGTTTTATCGTAAGCAGACGCAGGGCCTTCCGTTAAGTACAATAGCAATCCATCGCATTACTTTCACCACACTTTTTGCTGTTTTTACAACTTTCAACCGCGATTCATCGATTATATTGATTTTTTTGTAGTCTTTTTCGTTCATAATTTGTTGTAATTATTTATTTGATGTTTCATCGATGAAAACAATCCATTGGCCGACAGCTAATCGCCGGCCAACCAATACCAATATCCTCACCGTTTACATCGC
Organism: Bacteroidota bacterium; assembly: GCA_039184335.1. Classification (GTDB taxonomy): domain Bacteria; phylum Bacteroidota; class Bacteroidia; order Flavobacteriales; family Flavobacteriaceae; genus JBCDBD01. The sequence continues at coordinate 6,148 of JBCDBD010000019.1, forward strand.
CCTAATTTTACAACACAGATTAAATGTAATGTAACGAACTTAAATAATTTCAAAAATGAAAACATCCCAGATTCTTATTGTACTGTTAAGTGTGCTGATCGGCTTCACATATGTATCATGTGTTGATGAAAGCTTTGATGAAAGTGCCGTACCTGATACCGAAGGAGAAAATGAAGAAGAAAACACACCTGTTTCAGAACTGGAGCTTACCCAATTACAGCTACCTACAGGTTTCACATTTGAAACCCAAGACGAAATCAGCATCATTATCAATGACAATACACCTAATGTACGCTATGATGTGTATGCTTTTAGCGATGTCGAATACGGTGGTGAAGAAATTGCCATCATCAACGATGAGGGGCAAGAAGATACGGCCGTAGAATATACGAGTGACATTCTTAACCATTTACTGTTTAGTGGCACCCCAAGCAATGGCTCCATACAACATTCATTGGCCATACCTTCATACTATTCACAACTCTACCTAAGAAGAAAAGAAGGCACCCGCTACTCATCTGAAATCATTGATATCAATGGTGATTTAGCCACTTACACACATGTGGCGACCACCTCCAGGGCCTTGACCCTTTCAAAAGCCGGTAAGTTGGTGGAAGATTACCTGTACTGTGTGAACGGTTCTGGAGAATTGTTTCAAGTTGACCCATTAAATGGAGATTTCACCTACCTATCAGATATGCCCATGGGGAGTTATACCGCAGCTATAGACCAAGCCAATCTGTACCTGTATTCTATAGGAAGATCTAGTCCGTTTCCATTAATGCGCTATGACATCGCCAACGATAGCTGGACCACCATTGGTAACGTGGGCCAAGGTGGGCCAAGGTTGGATTACAGCCCACAAGACGGTTTGCTTTATTTTTCTACAAGGGATAAACTCTATACCATCGATCCCGTCAATGCCAATACGATTTCAACTTGGACCATAGAAGGGTTACACAATAAAAATGGGGGAGATTTGGCCTTTGCCGAAGACGGCACCCTTTTTCTATGCTCTTTTTCTGGATTGTACCGTTTAGAACTGGATAATAACAATGTATATCAAAGCACTCGTATCAGTGCCGAAAACCTACCGTTCAGTCCGACATCGATGACCTTTGATTCCAACAACGAACTCTGGTTAGCCAACAACGGATCAAGTTCAAACCTCATCGTTATGGATACGCAAACCGGGGGTTGGCAATACAATTATGGCCCGAATTCTAGCAGTGGGGTCGATTTTGGTCGTACCATCAATGACCTCACCACTTTTAGGATTACCAATGAAGAGGCCCAAGATCCCGATACTGACGGTGATGGCATCACCGACAGCAATGATGAATATCCAGAAGATGCTGAAAAAGCCTTCGAGCAGTTTACCCCCAGTAAATACGGTTGGGGCACGGTAGCCTTTGAAGACCTATGGCCCTTTTTAGGCGACTATGACTTTAATGATACGGCAGTGAACTATCGATTTGTGGCCGTATTGAATGCCCTTAACGAGGTGGTACAATTGGATATTAACTTTGAGGTCACTTCTGATGGTGCCGGATTGATCAATGCCTTTGGTATTGAATTTGAAAGTATTGCTCCTAATCAAGTGGAATCGGTAACAGGCACTGTATTGACAGAAGGCTATATCAACGTTGCCCCTAATGGTGTCGAAGAAGGACAGAATAGGGCTGTGATCATTCTTTTCGACAATAACGAGACTATGTTGAATGTACCCAGCAAAGTCTCTGTAAAATTTACGACCCCATTGACAACAGCCCAAGTGGGAATTGCACCATTTAATTCATTTTTAATTGTAAATCGAGATAGGGGAAGGGAAATTCATCTTCCCAATAGGTTAAGAACTAGCCTAGGGGTAAATGCAGCAAGTTCTGAAGAGGGTGTTAACCAAGATGTGGATGGCAATTACCAGACCGATTCAAGATTGCCATGGGCCATCAATATCATTCACAATTTCAAGGTGCCCAAAGAACGGGTACCCGTGAATCAAGCCTACAATTTCTTCAACCAATGGGCCACATCTGGTGGAACCGTATATGGTGATTGGTACAAAGACAATCCTGGTTACCGAAATGAATCAAACCTAAGACAGCAATAGATAAAACATATGTTGGCAAATACGAATAAAAAACGCCCTAAAAAGGGCGTTTTTATTTTTTGAAAAAGCAGTGCTTACATTGTCGCTACCTTGCGCATCAATTTGCTCTTCAAATTGGCTGCCTTGTTGGCGTGGATGATGTTGCGCTTCGCCAACTTGTCAATCATACCGACAACAGTGGGCAGTAACGTTTCTGCAGCTTTCTTGTCTTCTTCGTTTCGCAATTTCTTGATGGCATTACGAACCGTTTTGTGTTGGTATCGATTGCGCAGGCGAACAGCCTCATTTCTTCTGATTCTTTTTAATGCTGACTTATGGTTTGCCATTTCTAGTATTTGTTTTTGTAGCCCGTAGGGGAATCGAACCCCTGTTACCAGGATGAAAACCTGGCGTCCTAACCCCTAGACGAACGGGCCCAATAAGTTCAAAAAACAAAAAGGAATGCACTTCCTTTTTCAATTGTTGTAGCCCGTAGGGGAATCGAACCCCTGTTACCAGGATGAAAACCTGGCGTCCTAACCCCTAGACGAACGGGCCGTTAAGGTCACATTATTGCGGATGCAAAAATACAATTATTTTTAAGTATTGCAACACCAACACTTTATTTTTTAGACGATTAATACGCTTTGGCAAAAAGTACCCTTTGCGTCGATGGTTTTCCAGTCACTATGCATTTCCCTTGTTCCTTCTCCACAGTTAGGGGAATACATCGAATGGTAGCTTTTGTCTCTTCCTTGATTTGATCTTCAGTGGCCATGGTACCATCCCAATGTGCCAAAATGAACCCCCCTTTATTTTCAAGAACTTCCTTAAACTCTGCATAGGTATCCACAGGCGTAATATGGGATTCCCTATGGGCCAGCGCCTTCGTATAAATGTTCTCTTGGATCTCTTCCAAAAGTGATGTGATCTTGGCAATGATGGTATCTGCCGCCACCGATTCTTTCGTCAAGGTATCCCTACGGGCCACTTCATAAGTGCCATTTTCCAAATCGCGTTGCCCTACGGCCAGGCGAATGGGTACCCCTTTCAATTCATATGCATTGAACTTAAATCCAGGCTTATGGGTGTCCCTATCATCATATTTCACCGAGATTCCCTTTGAACGCAATTCCTTTACCAAAGGAAGTACGCTTTCAGAAATAGTTTCCAATTGGTCAACACCCTTGTATATTGGCACGATGACCACTTGAATGGGTGCAAGTTTTGGAGGTAAGACCAACCCGTTATCATCACTATGTGTCATGATAAGGGCTCCCATCAAACGTGTCGATACGCCCCATGAGGTAGCCCATACAAAATCTTGCTTTCCTTCCTTATTGGCAAATTTGACATCAAATGCCTTTGCAAAATTCTGCCCTAAAAAATGCGATGTCCCTGCTTGTAGGGCCTTACCATCTTGCATCAAGGCCTCAATACAGTACGTTTCAACAGCACCGGCAAAACGTTCGCTTTCGGTCTTTGTACCCTTGATGACCGGCACCCCCATATGGTTTTCGGCAAAATCGGCATACAGGTGCATGATGGTTTCCGCTTCTGCCAAGGCTTCTTTTTCCGTCGCATGCGCCGTATGCCCTTCTTGCCATAAAAACTCTGCGGTTCTTAAAAAAAGTCGGGTCCGCATTTCCCATCGCACCACATTCGCCCATTGATTGATCAATAACGGTAAGTCTCGGTACGATTGGATCCATTTACGATAGGTATCCCAAATAATGGTCTCAGAAGTTGGCCTAACAATCAGCTCCTCTTCCAATTTCGCATCCTCATCGACAATAATGCCACTGCCATCTTCAGCATTTTTCAGACGATAATGGGTCACTACAGCACATTCTTTGGCAAAACCCTCGACATGACTCGCTTCTTTGCTTAAATATGACTTCGGAATGAACAATGGAAAATAAGCATTTTCATGACCTGTTTCCTTGAACATCTTATCCAATACGGCCTGCATTTTTTCCCATATGGCAAAACCATAGGGTTTTATGACCATACAGCCCCGTACACCAGAGTTTTCAGCTAAGTCTGCTTTGACTACAAGCTCATTGTACCATTTGGAATAGTCTTCAGCACGGCTTGTCAAATTTTTACCCATTAAATATAGTTTGGCACAAAACTTGTGACATTATTAATCAAAATAGTGCGGTAAAACTAACTATTTTTACTATGTTCAACAATTAAATTTAAAAGGATGCGCATTACTCTACCCCTTCAAAAACCCAGTATCGCAACACTGATCCTATTGGCTGTTTCAGGTTTGGTTTCCTGCGGATCGTACCAACAGGCCTCATATTATGAAGATGACGGCATTTATTCATACGGCAACCGTGTGGCCAAAGTAGAGAAAAAGTCGCCTGAAGCCATAAAATCAGAAGAATTGGAGAACAATCTTTATGGGGACTATTTTGGACAAAAGGCAAATGAATATGATGAAATTCTTGAGGATGAAATTTTCACCGATGTTGATGGTTATTATAGTGGCGTAGAAAATGACAGTCTACAAGTTGGGGAGCAGACCGATTATTTTGCCAATAACAATGATTATGTAGGAAATGCCGGTTGGGGCGACAATCCAACAAATCTAACCATCAATGTCTATGACAATTGGGGATGGGGCGGTGCATGGGGATGGAGCGATCCATGGCTTTGGAACACCTGGGGATGGGGATGGGGCTGGAACAACCCTTGGCACTGGAACCGATGGGGATGGGGATGGGGATGGAACAACCCTTGGTACTGGAATGCTGGTTTCGGATGGGGCTATGCCGGATTTTATGGTTATGGCTGGGGAGGTTACTATGGCAATCGCTGGAACAGGGGATATTATGGAGGATATTATAATAATAGCTACGGATTCAGCAGGGGCAGAAGGGGCTATGCGAACAATGGTGTTGTGGGCACTTCACTCCGTGGGCGATCGAATATAGCGGGCAGAACAGCCTCCGCATCGAGGTACCGCTCAACCACGGGGCGTTCAAATATCGGTAGAAATACAACGGGCAGAAGTTCGAGAACCTATCAAAGTGGCGCTACATCAAGAAGAACCGTAAGTGCAGATGCCATTGCCAGAAACAGAAGCTACAGAACAAGTAGGAGCACAAGGGCCGTTCCAAGATATGATGGCAGCTCCCGCTCCAGCCAAACCTATCGAGGCACCTCACCCAGGACAAGTACATACAATCGGTCATCAGCTACCCGAAGCTCAGCTAACCGAACCTATTCAGGCCGAAGCACCCGTAGCTATCAATCTTCAGCTAGATCGGCGCCCAGAAGTAGTGGGTACCGAAGCTCTTCAAGTTCGAGAGGTTCGGGCAGCTTCAGAAGCTCGGGGCGATCTTCTGGTAGATCTTCTGGCGGTGGTAGAAGTGGTGGCAGAAGAAGATAATTCCAAACAATTATTCAATAAACTAATTTCTTAGAAAATGAAGCATTTTTTGACTTTCATATTGGGTGTGGCATGTACTATCGGCACTGCCCAAAACATCAACGATGTGGTTCGAATAAGTACTGAAAATACCTTAGGTACTGCTAGGTTTCATGCGATGGGAGGAGCATTTGGGGCTCTGGGGGGTGACTTATCTTCATTGAACATAAATCCGGCCGGGTCAGCTGTTTTCAACTATAGCCAATTCACAGTTTCCGGATCTAATTACAACCGTGATAATGACGCTACGTTTGGTAACAGTACCAGAAACACCGATTTTAATTCTACAGAATTCAATCAAGCAGGTGGGGTCTTCGTGTTTAAATCGTCTCATAGCCCTTGGAAAAAACTTTCATTAGGCTTAAATTTTGACATGGTAGAGAATTTCGAAAATGAGTTTTTTGCTTCTGGCAATACCACCCAGGGTATTGATAACTATTTTTTGGGGTTTGCCCAAGGTGAACCTTTGGGGCCTTTACGTGTTCAAGATGGGGAATTCATAGAAGATGCTTATTTGGATATCGGTGCCAGTCTCGGGTTTGGGAGTCAACAGGCGTTTTTAGGCTTTCAGTCGGGCATTATTGACCCTGTAGAGAACGACAATGCCAATACCGCATATTTTTCAAATGCGCAATACACCAGTGTCAACCAAGAATACCTGCAACGCACCGATGGCTACAACCATAAGTTCACCCTCAATTTTGCGGGCCAATACCAAGAAAACATCTATGTAGGGGCGTCCTTAAATTTTCACTCGGTACTTTATGAAAGATTGACACTTTTTGATGAAACAGGATATACCGCTGACTCAGAAATACAGTTTACCACTTTCGATAGTTTCTTAAGAACAGAGGGGAATGGGTTTTCTTTTAGCCTTGGTGCCATTGCCCGTTTAAATGACAATATTCGCGTAGGTGCCAGTTACCAGTCACCTACTTGGTATGAGCTGACCGATGATTTTTCACAGCGAATAAGTACCGATTCCCCTGTCGCCAATCCGGAGTTGGGCTTTATCAATTTTAATATTATCAACCTGTATCCTGAATATCGCATCAAAACCCCCTCAAAACTCACGGGAAGCATTGCCGTTGTTTTTGGAAAAGAAGGCCTGTTGAGCTTTGACTACGGATACCAAGATATGTCTGAAGCAGAGCTTCGTCCAAGTTCAGACCCAAGCTTTGCCCTTGAAAATAATTTTATTTCGAACGAGTTGGGCATTGTCAACACGTACAGGGTTGGTGGAGAATATCGTATTGAAAGGGTCAGTCTCAGGGCAGGATATCGCTTTGAGGAAAGTCCATATGAAGATGGGGAAACCATTGGAGACCTAGAAGGATATTCAGGAGGTATTGGTTACGACTTTGGGGGTAGCAGGTTAGATTTGGCCGTGAGCAGAACCGAACAGGATGCGAATGCGCTTTTCTTTGATGCAGGTATTTCAAACTCGGCCATGGTCAATACTGTCAACACCAATGTTACGCTCGGTTATACCCTAAAATTTTAATTTGATCAAAAAGGTTGATTTTTCAGCCTTTTGCCCTTATCGTACCAAAGAAAAGTGCCGTCGTACCGAGCGGGCCACCAGAACACCCTGTTCGTCACGATCATAGTCCAATCGAAACCAGTAATCAGAAGAGGGTAACTGCCGTCCATTAAAAGTACCGTCCCAACCTAGACTGGTCTCATCTAACTGCTTCAGCAGTTTACCATAGCGGTCAAAGATAAACACATCGGGGTCAGCCAAGGTTTCTATGCCCAAAACATTCCACTGATCATGTATCCCATCCCCATTGGGTGTGAAAAACTTCGGATATCCTACAATCAAAAATTCAATGGGTTCCGTTGTTCCACATCCATTTTTGTCATTGATAATGACTGTATTTACACCAGGGGGCACATCTCTAAAAACAGGGTCGTCTTGAAATTCACCCCCATTAATGGCATATTCATAATCCCCATCACCTAAAGCGACAATTTCAATATTATAGGGATCGGTCTGGTCACTGTTCACCAAATCGTCTAGAACAACTACCTCGTCCAATTCGGGCACCCCATAAAAAATAATAAGGATATCATCTGTAATAATAGTGGCCAATGAGGTTTCAATTGACACGAAGTAACGTCCTGAATTAGGGCTGGTCACGGTAAATTCAGTTTCTCCCGGACCTGTGGCCAAGACCTCATCTATCGTACCATCATCATCACGGTCCACGGCCCAAGTGACGTTGACGATATCAGGCCCTGCTGGCGAGTTCAATGCACTGAGCACAATATCAGGATCTCCTTCACAGGCGATGATATCCAACCCTAAAAATTCATCGCGAAGTGTGCAGTCCAATGCGGTATCTTGATCGGCTTCAACCGAGTTTCCGGTAAATGTCAATGAAAAAGGTTCAGGATCACCATCAAAGTTGGTGTTAAAGTTATTGATCAATAGGTAATAAATTTCCCCAGCGACAACATTCAACCACTCGTCATAGGTGTTTTGGCTACCCTTCACAAAGGGGGCACCCACCTGGCCATTTTCAGGATTTACTCCAATACCCGTAAAAGAAGTGGTATTTACCTCATAATTGCACCGTATCGGCTGTGCGGTGCCATTACTTATTGATGCACAATCGGTATCAGGCCCATAAAGGGCAAAATCCCATTCAGCAGTATCGGAAAGAGCTTCGATATCAAACCCTATTTGACCATCGGTACCCGCCCGAAACACATACCATGAAGTATTGTTCTCAATGTTGGCTGAACTAACGCTACCCTTTTCGAGGCAACCCGATTGCCTGATAACATCAGGATCAAAGTCATCGATTGCACCGCTACCATCGGCCATCGAAAGAATGGGGGCATCGGCACAGACTGGAATGGCACTTCTACAGTCTGGGGAATTTTGTGCATTTGTCTCAATAGCAATCAGAAACAAACAACAGATAGCACTAAATAGTGTTCGCATAATATGGGGCTAAAGGTTATGCTTGTTATCGGTAGTATAACTATCTGTAACCCCTGTTTAGTATGTTCAACCCAAAAAAAATGCAGTTAATCGACAAAATGCAATGAAAAATAAGAGGCAGGGAGCATTTACCTTCGCAGTGAAAAGTGATTTTGTAAAAATTTGGCATAGGTCCGATTCCCGTTGACATCCACATAAGATAGGTTAAACCAATAATCTGTTGCAGGCATTGGCTTTCCTTCCAACGTACCGTCCCACCCAGAACTCAATGCATTGAGCTGTATGATCAACTTTCCATAACGGTCATAAATTGAAATCACGGGGTCGTTCAGGGTATGGAGTTCCTCAATATGCCAATCTTCATTGAGTCCATCACCATTAGGGGAAAAGTATCTCAAAAACCCAACAACGACGATATCTTCAGATACCATACCACATCCCTTCAAGTCTCGCATGGTAATGGTATGCATGCCTGAAAATACATTTTTAAAGACATTACTGTTTTGAAAAGCCCCATCATTCAAACGATATTCGAAATCCCCTGAAACATCTGTAAGCACAGTGACCGTATTATTCGATTGCAAGTCATCAATCTCGATGGTACTGATCTGTGGCGAAGCTGAAGTAGTCACATTGACGCTACTGCTCGTACTACATGCAACACCGTTCAAGGTATGTGTAATGACCAGTTCATAGGTACCCTCTTGGGCAACCAAAATACTGGACGAGGTCTCTCCGGTATTCCACAGGTAAGTATAATGGGGGTCGGGTATTGTTTCACCTATCCATATACCCGAACCATTATCACATATAGATATCGTTTCTTCAAACGTAATTTCTGGTTTTTCAACGTTATGGAGCGTAAAACTTTGCGAAGTATCGTAACAATTCGGATTTGCAATCGAGCTTGTCCTAACATATATCTTTTCAATGCCCGAAGCATTTTCGTACAGCTTTGGCAATGGATTGGCAGCGAAGTCTGCATCAGCCTGTGAGTGATGGTAACTGACTTGATATTCATCTGGATATTGGGTGCCCAATGCCTCCAAGTCCTTCAATGAAAGATCAAAACCTGTAAGGTCACTTTGACAATATGTTTCATCCATCAACGGATTCGTATAAGGGAAAACCGTAAAGGCTACCTGTACATCGCTTACGATTACGGTGTCAAAAGTGATGACCTCGACTCGATACAGCGCATTGGACGCAGCGGTCAATGTTGTACCTGTCTCTCCAGAAATTTGTTGAAACCCACTTCCAGTATCTGCATACCATATATAGCTCAATGCCCCGGCGGTAGTGGCGTCTAAAAGTACAGTTGTGCCATCACAAGCAGCAATTGGCGGCCCCAATAAGTTACTCACAATTGAACAATCAAGGGCATCAAAGGGATGCGCATCAAAGATTTCCCCAGAAAATTGAATGGAAAAACCAGAATTTACCTCACTAAAGTTGTTGACCAAGAGAATATAATCTTCTCCTGCATCCACATAAATCCAATCTTCATAATTTACCGAAGTAACATCGCCTGTGGGATCCATACCTACCCCTGTATAGGCCTTTTGATCGCTATTATCAAAAAAATTGCATCGAATGGGATTGCCTAAATTATGGCAATCATTGGATTGATACAGTGCAAAATCCCAATCCTCATTGACATCATGGGCAATATTAAACCCCAATTGTCCCGAAGCGTTGGTTCGAAATCGATACCAAGCCGAATTTGATTCAATGGTGCCACTGGCTGTTTGTTCCAAACAACCACTCGATAGCGCTCCATTGAAATCATCAGAACCAAAACCGTTGGTACCTGCATTAATAGGAGTATTGTTACATATGGGTATGGCATTTGCACATTCTGATGACACTTGGGCAAAAAAGGAATGCCCTAAGAGTAAAAATGTCATCAAAACCATGCCATTTCTCACCATAAGTAACTGTAAATTTGAATGTTGCAAAAATAAAATGTGTATCCCCTTAACAATAATTTATGTTGCCAAACCCTGCAAATAAGATGTAAATACTAGCATTAATGTATATCTTTGCATCCTTTGTTGTTAACGATATGAAAATAGAGCAGACACTGGAAGAGCAGTATGACGAAATCGGCAACGACCACATAGGTTCCGCTGAAGAAACACCGATGCGTAAAGATGCCTTCGTTTTGGACAACCATGAAAAAATTGACCGTATTGAGAAAAATGTACGGGAAATCATGCTCACCTTAGGTCTTGACCTAGAGGATGACAGTCTTAAGGGCACCCCCAAAAGAGTTGCCAAAATGTATGTGAATGAACTTTTCGGGGGACTGCATCCGAACAGAAAGCCCAAGTCATCCACATTTAAAAACAAGTACAAATACGGTGAGATGTTGGTTGAAAAAAACATTACGCTTTACTCCACCTGTGAACACCACCTTTTACCAATTGTAGGAAAAGCACATGTTGCCTATATTTCAAACGGTACCGTCGTCGGACTATCAAAAATGAACCGTATTGTCGATTACTTCGCAAAAAGGCCACAAGTACAAGAACGTCTCAATATCCAAATTGTAAAGGAACTCCAAAAGGTATTGAACACTGAAAATGTGGCTTGTGTCATCGATGCCAAGCATTTGTGCGTAAATTCACGTGGTATTCGAGATATCGAAAGCAGTACCGTAACAGCGGAATACGGTGGAAAATTCAAGGAGGAAGCAGTAAGAAGGGAGTTTCTCGATTACATCAATCTTGAAACCGAGTTTTAACTCTATTGACAGAACACCCATGCAATTATTTAAGAGTCAAATCTTAAAGGTCCACAATTCGCTTTCAGGAAAAAAAGAGGTTTTTCGACCGCTAAAAGCGGGATACGTCGGTATGTATGTCTGTGGCCCCACAGTATACAGCAATGTACACCTTGGCAATTGTCGAACATTCATCTCATTTGATATGATTTTTAGGTATCTCAAACATTTGGGCTACAAAGTGAGGTATGTTCGAAATATTACCGATGCCGGACACTTGGAAAATGATGCCGATGACGGTGAAGATAAAATTGCAAAAAAAGCCAAATTGGAACAGTTGGAACCCATGGAAGTGGTACAACGCTATACCGTTGATTTTCATGAAACCCTACAAAAATTCAATTTATTGCCCCCAAGCATAGAACCAACTGCTACGGGCCACATTATAGAACAGATTGAGATCATCAAAGAAATCTTGGTCAAGGGTTATGCCTACGAAGTCAATGGCTCCGTTTATTTCGACGTAGTCGAATTCAACGCAACACATGACTATGGAAAGCTCAGTGGGCGAAAGTTGGAAGACATGATTGCCAATACCCGTGAGCTCACGGCCCAAGATGAGAAAAAAAACCCCCAAGATTTTGCCTTGTGGAAAAAAGCAGAACCCCAACATATCATGCGGTGGCCTTCACCGTGGGGCGATGGTTTCCCAGGTTGGCATTTAGAATGTACCGCCATGAGTACCAAATACCTGGGAGATACCTTTGATATTCATGGGGGAGGCATGGACCTTAAATTTCCGCATCACGAATGCGAGATTGCCCAGGCAGAGGCAAGTAATGAAAAATCTCCTGTCAATTACTGGTTGCATGCCAATATGTTGACCCTGAACGGAAAAAAAATGTCAAAGTCCACTGGAAACAACATTTATCCATCGGAAATCTTTAGTGGGAAAAACGATATTCTAAACAAACCCTTTTCACCTTCGGTTGTACGATTCTTTATGATGCAAGCGCATTACACCAGTATTTTGGATCTAAGCAATGACGCCCTTAAAGCCTCTGAAAAAGGATACCTAAGGCTCATGGAAGCCATGGTGGCACTTGAGCAGCTTAAAACGGGCTCCCTTTCTAATTTTGACGTATCTGACTGGAAACAGAAATGTTACGCCGCCATGAACGATGACTTCAATACACCTGTTCTGATTGCACATCTGTTTGATGCAGCCAAGCATATCAATTTGATCAAACTGGGCAACGAAACCATTACCGAAGAAGATAGACAGCATTTAAAGCACGCTATGCATGGCTTTGTCTTTGAAATTTTAGGACTCGAACAGCAAAGTGCCTCAAATGAAAATGCAGATACCCTACAAGGGGTGGTCAGCCTGCTTATTGAATTGCGAAACAAGGCGAGGGCAAACAAAGATTTTGATACTTCAGATAAAATCAGGGATGAACTCAATGCACTGGGCATACAATTAAAAGATGGTAAAGAGGGAACCACATTCTCCCTTTCAAAAACATAAAGATGAAAAAGGTACTGATAGCCCCTTTTGTCTTTCTTGTAAGAATGTACCAACTTTTGATTTCCCCCTATACCCCTGCTACCTGCCGGTACACCCCGACCTGTTCCAATTACACCCTACAGGCCTTAAAAAAACATGGGCTTTTTAAGGGAGGATGGTTGGCAATGAAACGCATCTTCAGCTGCCACCCTTGGGGTGGTAAGGGTCACGACCCCGTACCCTGAGCCCAACCGTAAAATATCAGGCTTAATAATCTGAAAATCGAAGCCGCCAACCAACCAAAGTCATTATATTAGCCCGAAAATTAGACTACATGTACTTCTTGGGCTTTAATTGGAATCCTGATGATATTCTTTTTAAAATAGGGTTCATTCAGATAAAATACTACAATTTACTTTGGATTTTGGCTTTTGTACTGGGCTGGTTCATTATGAAACGTATCTTCAAAAATGAGAACAAGTCCATGGAAAAACTCGATTCCCTTTTCGTATACTGCGTAGTCTCCATTATGTTGGGCGCACGCCTGGGCCATGTTTTCTTCTACGACTGGGATTATTACCAAGACCACTTGGCAGAAATTTTGCTTCCTATACGGGAAAGTGCCGACGGTTCCCTTTTTGGATTGATCAACGGTTATCAGTTCACCGGTTTTACCGGTTTGGCAAGTCATGGGGCTGCCATAGCCGGAATCATAGGCCTATACTTATTATCCAAAAAGTACAAAGACATGAGTTTGCTTTGGCTCTTAGATCGGGTAACCATCACCTGCGCCATAGGTGGGGCGTTTGTGCGCCTGGGCAATTTTTTCAACTCAGAGATCAATGGAAAGGTAGTCGACAAGTCTTTTGCACTGGCCACACGATTTATACGTGATTCAGATGACATGCCCACTTATAAGGCAATGGGCCTTACAAAGGAAAAGACGGCCAGTGCAGCGTATAAGGCCATTGAAAACAACCCTGAATTTGCAAGTATTTTAGATGCCATTCCGTATCGGCACCCTGTGCAACTGTATGAGGCCTTTGGATACTTGATCGTATTTTTGATCATGTACTTTTGGATGTACTGGAAAACTGACCTTCCCAAAAAGGAAGGATTTCTTTTTGGGTTCTGGTTGGCCATAATGTGGGGCCCCATACGTTTTCTATTAGAGTATTACAAGAAAAGCCAAGGAGGGTTTGAAGATGTACTGGGCACGTTCACCACGGGCCAGTGGTTGAGCATCCCATTTGTACTTATCGGACTGTATTTTATGTTTAGACCCCAAAAGGCAAAAACCGGTTAAAATGCGGGTTTTCAAGAAACCACTCTTTGCCACTATCTTGTTGGGAATCTTATTTCAATTTTCCTGTAAAGAAAAAGGGGTCACAGAGATCAAAACTGAACCTATTGGCTTTACCAAAGAAGGGGAACTCCAAATTCTGAGACCAAAAAATGATTCTCTATTGACCGTGCTCGATATAGAAATTGCCGAATCGGATTACGAGACCCAAACCGGGTTGATGTACCGTGAATCCATGGATGATAGCCAAGCGATGCTCTTTATTTTTTCTGACGTAGCCATACATTCCTTTTACATGAAAAATACCCAAATTCCCTTGGATATTATTTTTATAGACGAAAAACTTAAGATTGCCAGTGTACAGGAAAACACCAACCCCAATGATGAAACCAGTCTTTCATCACAGGTGCCCGTAAAATATGTACTGGAAATCAATGCCGGATTGACCAAAAAATGGCAACTTGAGCCAGGTGACAGCATTGTATTTCAAAGAAAGTGAGCGCAATAACGGAGACTTTTCAACATAAGGATTTCTTACCGTACCTTAGGTTGCCCTTCTTCAAATATACATTGAAACATGTCAAAATACCTTTTTCTGAACCAAGAAACCAAACGGTTGCGATTTCGTAAGGTAGTGCCCTCCGATTTTGACCTGTGGCTGCCTTTTTATAACCATCCACTCTCAACCAAGTATTGGGAAGGATTACCCAAAGATGCAAAGGTCGCATGTCAAGGGCAGTTTGATCGAATTTTTGAAAGATATCAAAAAGGGCTTGGTGGCATGAATGCACTGATAGCTAAAAAAACAAAAAGTTTTATAGGACTTTGCGGTGTGTTGGTACAGGTTGTCGACAACAAACGGGAATTGGAAATTGGGTATTCCATCTTACCAGAACATTGGCGAAAAGGTTACGCCATAGAGGCAGCAGAAAAATGTAAGGTCTATGCGTTTGAAAATAATTGGGCAGGTTCATTGATTTCAATAATCCATGTCGACAATGTTCCATCCCAAAAAGTTGCCTTAAAAAATGGGATGTTCCTTGACAAGAAAACAGTATACAAAGACAATCCTGTATACATATTTAGAGTGAATCAAAATGCGTAGTAATGTTTACATTTGGATAAATACATGTCCTATTGCACTACCATGCCATTTTAACAAACAACCGATCACAAACCAATACACTGGTAGAAAACCTGATTCAAGGAAATCCAATCCGTGGCCTTGAGCATTTTCAGAACAAGAGGGGTGTCGTATTCTCCCGTTTTGAAATCGACAGGCTCATTGATGAGGAAGAGCGCCATGATATGAAAATTGTGACCCGCCACACTTCGCAACCATTGAAAACCATGAGTAGTGGAGAACAAAAAAGAGCATTGCTCAATTACCTACTGCAAACCGGACCTGATTTTTTGGTGTTGGTCAATCCTTTTGACAATCTCGACACACAGACGCAAAAACAGTTAAAGGAAAAATTGAATCATATTTCAAAATCGATAGACTTGGTTCAAGTAGTAACTAGGGTCAGCGATATTTTACCATTGACCACTTCGTATTCGAAATTGGAAAACGACTTCTTGCACCACTACCCAGATGAAAGAGCATTTTGGAAGGTACACCAACATTTTGAAATCGAGCTTTCACTTCCAATTCCACCACCCTTAACCCACATTGAGATACCTGGAGAAGAACTCGTGTCCTTCAAAAAGGTATCGGTTAGCTTTGATGGAAATCCCATTCTACAAAACATCGATTGGTGTATCAAAAAAGGGGATTTTTGGCAACTGATGGGGCCCAATGGAAGTGGTAAGACCACATTGCTCAATATGATTACGGGTGACAGCCATAAAGGGTACGGTCAAGACCTTGCAATTTTTGGGCAAAAAAAAGGAAGTGGTGAAAGTGTGTGGGACCTAAAGGAAAACATTGGCTATTTTACCCCTTCGATGACTGATAAGTTCAAAGGATACCATACCTTGGAACATATGCTGATTTCTGGACTGCATGACTCCATTGGCCTGTACATACAACCATCGGATACCGAAAGACAATTGGCAAGGGAATGGCTCACATTATTAGGTATGTATGCGAGGCGAAACCAGTATTTTCAGGTATTGACAACAGGTGAAAAACGCCTGATCATGATTGCCAGGG
Source organism: Bacteroidota bacterium (assembly GCA_039184335.1). Lineage (GTDB taxonomy): Bacteria > Bacteroidota > Bacteroidia > Flavobacteriales > Flavobacteriaceae > JBCDBD01. The sequence continues at coordinate 22,322 of JBCDBD010000019.1, forward strand.
CTATGATAAAACATCCTCCATTGCTGATTTTAGATGAACCGACTGCGGGTCTTGATGATACCAGTGCTGCGCTTTTTATAGCCTTGGTCAACAAAATGGCCAACGAGAGCACTATAGCCATCATCTTTGTATCGCACAGAAAAGAAGCCCATCTGAAACCCCAATTCGTCTATGGACTACAGCCCACCCTTAAGGGGTCAACGGGAACGGTAAACAAACTATAAAATGAAAAAAGAAGTGCTCGTTCGATTGATCATCGAAAACCATGATGGGTTCATTACAAAAATTGAACACCTCACTGATATGGATTTTATGAGATCACCGGGGCCAAAATGGAGCGCTGGACAGCAATTGGAACATATTCTTAAATCAATCAGGCGTACCCATAAGGCCTTTTCGTTGCCACTTTCCGTCTTGAAAACAAAATTTGGATTATCCAAGGAGCCTAGTATCACTTACAAAGAATTGGTATTTCGATACCTGAACATACTGGAGCTAAATAAAAACTACCAATTGCCCGAGGAGTTTTTCCCCCATATGGTGCCCATTGAAAAAAAGCAGCAAAAACTCAAAGAACTGCGACAGTTGGTGCATGCCCTGAAAGATATCGTCGACCAATACAATGAAAAAAATTTGGACGCATATCGAATTCCCCATCCTGTTATGGGGAAATTGACCTTGCGCGAAATGCTTTACTTTACCGCTTACCATGTGAAACACCATGATAAACAAGTACTAAAAAACCTAGAATTGTTTCAATCGTGATTCGAATTGAAAAAGCCCGTAAAAAAGATGCGCCTTATATTTCACTTCTAGGAAGGGTAACCTTCAATGAAACTTTCGGCCATTTATTTCAGAACAAGAATGACCTACTTGCATATGACCAACGCACATTCAGCGTTCAAAAAATACGGCATAGCCTTGACAAAACTGAAAACCGGTTTTGGCTGGCCTATGTAGATGACCTTCCCGTAGGCTATGCCAAATTAAAACTAGATTCCCCTTCCAGGTTCATAGCGGGTGAGCACCTCGCACAATTACAGAAAATATATGTGCTGAACGACTTTCTTTCCTTAAAGATAGGGCAGCAGTTACAACAGACCGTTGTACAGACCGCAATAGCAAGTGGCGCTCCTAAAATTTGGCTATCCGTTTTAAAAAGCAATAAAAGGGCCATCAATTTCTACCTTAAGAACAATTTTAAGACCATTGGGGAACATACCTTTCAGATTGGGGAAATGGTGTTCAATTTTCAAGCTATGGCCAGATCGTTAGGTTGAAATAAATCCATTATTCCATGCTATATGGATTATCTTTAGGTATAATTTCAACACCAATGGAAACATCGACTTTAGACTTCCCAAAGGATCAATTCAAAAAATTACTGGACAGCAGCAGCGAACTGATCATCAAAAAGTTCCAAAACATTGATGACACAAAGGGGTACCACGACCATCCACAGCCTGAAGTGGAACAATGGTTCGATGAAGCAGTGCCAATGAACGGTATGAATGTTCAGGTATTGCTTGACGAAGTCGAAAAAAAAGTAATGGATACCGCTACTGGAAACCTAGGTCCGCACATGTATGCCTATGTAATGTCAGGCGGCAATCAAATTGCCATCATTGCAGAAAAATTGGCCGCAACCATCAACCAAAACCAAACCAAATGGCATTTGGGCCCCGCGATGAACGAAATTGAAAAAAGGGTCATCGCATGGACAGCTGAGTTACTTGGTTTTCCCTTAGAGTCAGGTGGTGTCTTGGTCAGTGGTGGCTCCGCAGCAAACCTAACCGGATTGACCGTAGGTCGAAATATCGTTTTTGAAGAAGAGGGTATTCGAAAAACTGGATTGTTTGGGCAAAAACCCTTTGTGGTCTATGCTTCTGAAGAAGTGCACAATTGCGTTGACAAAAGTGTTGAGCTCTTGGGTATCGGTAGCGATCAGCTCAGAAAAATCGAAACGGACAAACACTTCAAAATAAATATTGCAGCTTTGCAGTACCAAATCGAAAAAGACATTGCCCAAGGGTTACGGCCCTTTTGTCTTATTGGCAATGCAGGTACCGTAAATACGGGGGCAATAGATGACCTGGACACACTTGCCAATATTGCCAAAGAATATGGCATGTGGTATCATATTGATGGAGCCTATGGGGCGTTGGCCGGAATATTAGATCATTTAAAACCAGATTACAAAGGCATGGACAAGGCCGACTCAATTGCCATTGACTTCCATAAATGGCTCTATGTTCCTTTTGAAGGGGGATGCACCTTGGTAAGAAGCTGGGACAAACTACGACGCACTTACTTTAAGAAAGCTTCATACTTAGACACTGAATTGGCCAATGATGGCAATCGATTGGAATATAACGAACATTATTTTCAACTTTCTAGAAATGCAAAGGCGTTCAAGGTTTGGATGACAATCAAGGCATATGGCATAAACCAGATCAAGGCCATGATACAAAAGGATATTGATTTGACAGACTACCTAAACACATGCATTCAAAAATCGGATGACTTTGAATTGGTGGCCGATTCAAAATTAGCGGTATCATGTTTTCGCTATGTGGGCAAAATGCAGTCAAAAGATACCATAACCGAGTTCAACCGTAGCCTCATGCCCGAACTGGAAAAAGATGGTAGGGTATTCATCATGGGCACACAGTTGAAAGGGGAGTATGCCATTCGTGCCTGTTTGATCAACCATCGAAAAACAAAAAATACCATCGATTATTTATTGGAGGTGATTCGGGAAGTGGCACAAAAGGTACAGTTCAAATCTACAATTAAAGTAGGATCTTAACTTTCTCTTCCATATAAGCTATAAGAAAAAACCACCATAACCGTATTTGGCTATGGTGGTTTTTCATTGATATGGATAATACGATTATGCCGAAACGGCTGCAGCAATCTTCTTTCTCAAGGCATCAAACATAATCGGAGTTGCAATAAATACCGATGAATATGTACCAACAAGTACTCCAACAATCATCGCAAACATAAAACCCCTTAGGCTTTCACCACCAAAGACAAAGATGGCCAAAAGTACGATCAAGGTGGTCAATGATGTATTCAGGGTACGGCTTAATGTACTGTTCAATGCTTGGTTGATATGCGCTCCATCCTTCCATCCCTTCAGATTGACCACTTCACGGATACGGTCGAAAACCACCACCGTATCGTTCAAAGAATACCCAATAACCGTTAAGATGGCAGCGATAAAGGCTTGGTCAATTTCCATATTAAAAGGCATAATGGCACTGGTCAGTGAAAAGATGCCCAGTACAATCATCACATCGTGGAATACAGCGATGACAGCACCCAATGAAAATTGCCATTTTCTAAATCGCAATAGGATATATAAAAACACAACGGCCAAAGACCCGATAATGGCCAGTACCGCATTCTTTTTGATATCATCGGCAATGGTCGGCCCTACTTTCACAGATTGTAAGATACCGATTGATTTCTCTGAGGCCCCAACTGTAAAGTCATCAAAAGAAGTGCCGTCAGGTAAATACTTCTGTAAAGACGTATAGAGTTTATCCTGTATTTCAGCATCTACCTCAATACCTTCAACATCAACTTTATAAGGCGTAGTAACCTTTATTTGATTGGCTTCCCCGAAGGTTTTTACATTGGTACCACTACCGAATACGGCATTCAGTTCAGAAGCAATCTCCGATGGGTTCACAGCTTGTTCAAATCGTATCTGGTAAGAGCGTCCACCAACAAAATCCACCCCTTGCTGTAGGCCATTGGTAAACAATGAGAAAGCCCCTACCCCAACCAATATCAGCGAAATCACATAGGCAATTTTTCGCTTGCCCAAGAAATTGATATTCATGTTTGTGAACAGGTTCTTGGTCATCGTGGTTGAGAAATCCAAGCTTCTACCCTTTTTGGAAATATACCAATCAACCAACAAACGGGTTATGAAAATTGCGGTGAACAGTGATGTGACGATACCTATAAGCAGTGTAGTGGCAAAACCTTTGATGGGGCCTGATCCAAAAACAAAAAGAATGATAGCCGTAAGCCCAGTAGTGATATTGGCATCTAAAATGGATGAGAGGGCATTGCTAAATCCATCAGCAACTGCCTGTGCCTTGCCTTTGCCCCTTACCAATTCTTCCTTGACCCGTTCAAAAATAAGAACATTGGCATCAACCGACATACCTATGGTCAATACGATACCTGCGATACCCGGTAAGGTCAAGACAGCCCCCAAACTTGTCAGCACCCCAAAAATCAACAAGATGTTCAAGACCAAGGCGATATCTGCAAAAATGCCTGCTTTGCCATAGTAAAATACCATCCAAAGCAAGACAAACGCCATGGCAATGATGAATGACATGAAACCACTGTCAATGGCTTCTTGCCCCAAAGATGGCCCAACCACTTCTGATTGAATGATCTCTGCAGAGGCAGGAAGCTTTCCTGCCCGTAAAACGTTTGCAATATCTTTGGTTTCATTGACCGTAAAGGTTCCCGTTATTTCAGAGCGACCTCCAGAAATTGGCCCTGAAGAAACACCTGGGGCCGTGTATACCTTATTATCCAAAACAATGGCAATACCTGTCTGGTTATTGAATGCATCACCGGTCAATCGTTCCCATTCTTTCGCTCCACGAGTATTCATCGTCATGCTCACTGCGGGCTTATTGAACTGATCAAAGGTATCTTGGGCATCTGAAACCACATCACCGCTGATTCGTGGAACGTTGTCCCTATTTGATTTCAATGCATACAGCTCGGCCACTTCAACATCTTTAGGGGGTCGCTCCCATGCAAACTTGGTAAACTGTACATCTACAGGCAGCAGCCTTCTGATTTCAGGCATACGGAGGTAAGACCCTACCACTGCTGTATCTGACAAAGCCACCCTAGCGATGGCATGGCTTCCAGGACTTGCAGGAATCAATTTGCCCAAAAGTGGGTTTGCCTGCTCTGTCAAGTCAAGGGAATCTTGGGCAACATCTGACAACAGGGAATCTATCTCTGATTCGGGCTTTGTCAATGTGTCTTGTTCTCTGGTCTCGGGTTCTAAGATATCACGCAAACGCTCATTGGCATTTACAAAGAACCGACCTAAACTTTGATCACTCTGCTGATAGGTTTCCCAAAACTCCAATTGTGCGGTACTGGATAAAAGCTCTTGTGCCCTTGCAATATCCCTTGCACCCGGTAGTTCGACCAAAATACGCCCTGAATTTCCCTCACGCTGAATATTGGGTTGGGTCACCCCAAAACCATCAATACGTTCACGCAGTACCTCAAAGGCAGAAACAATCGACTCATCAATCTTTCTACGAATGACAGGCTTTACCTCATCATCGGTCATTTGAAAGTTGATTTCGTCACTTAGCCCTTTATTGGCAAAAATATCGGGTGACGCCAATTTGACATCTCCCTTTACATTGTCAAATGCATCAAAAAAGAGTTCCAAATAGGTTTCGTCACTTCGTTTTGAAGCCTCATCGGCATCAGCCAAGGCCTTGTTAAAAACTGGGTTTTTGGTATTGTTGGCCAAACCTTTCAAGATATCCTTTACTGAAATCTGAAGGGTAACATTGATACCTCCCTTAAGGTCAAGTCCTTTGTTCAGTTCTTTTGTTTTAGCGTCTTCATAGCTCGTATATCCCAAAATGGGGTTTCCACCTATTGAATCTAAATACGACGCTTCTAAAGCCTCTCGCTTGGCCACATAGTCTTCTTCTATTTCAGAAATTTGGCCAATGGCGAAGTTTTCAGCATCTTTCTCAATCTTACTTGTAATGAAAGTGAAGGATAGCTGATAAATACTCACTACACCAAAAAGGAGCGCAAAAAGCCTTATAAGTCCCTTATTTTGCATTGATTGTTAAATTTTTAGAAGTTTTCTTAAACAGCGTGCAAATATATCATTTCAAATAAGATTTGCCAATAGAATTATAGCAATTATGATACTCCGGACAGAAAAAGAAAATGTCATTTCGAATACCTTTTGATGGGAAATCTTAAAAGAAAAATAGATTTTCCGGTCGTCAGCTTCTTCGAAATGACATCTATCTGTTAAAAAACCAAAGTATCACAACTGCAGTAGGCCGTTGGTCTTTGAAACCCCTTCGGCACTTTCTTGCATTTTTGCTTTTTCGGCATCACTCAAATCTATGTCCACAATGTTTTCGATACCCTCTTTTCCAAGAATCACAGGAACCCCTATACAAATACCATCAAGCCCATACTCTCCCTCTAAATAGGTGGAACATGGAAACATTTTCTTCAAATCACAGGCAATCGCATGCACCAGACCGGAAACTGCTGCCCCTGGCGCATACCATGCACTGGTGCCCAACAACTTTGTGAGTGTCGCACCTCCAACCTTGGTATCCTCTACTACTTGCTGCATTCGTTCTTGGGACAGGAATTCGGAAACCTTAACGCTATTGCGGGTGGCATGACCGATCAAAGGGACCATCCCTTTATCGCTATGGCCACCTATGACCATGCCATCAACATCAGAAATTGGAGCTTTCAGGGCTTCAGCAAGACGATACTTGAAACGTGCACTATCCAAAGCACCACCCATACCTATGATTCGATTTTTAGGCAGGCCTGTGGTCTTATGCACCAAATAGGTCATGGTATCCATAGGGTTACTGACCACGATAACAATGGCATTGGGTGAATGTTCAAGAAGGCTTGTCGAGACTGTCTTCACGATACCTGCATTGATTCCGATAAGTTCTTCCCTGGTCATTCCCGGTTTTCTCGGTATGCCTGATGTTATCACCACGATATTACTATCTGCAGTTTTTGAATAATCACCAGTAGTACCTGTTATCTTGGTATCAAACCCGTTTAACGAAGCGGTCTGCATTAAATCCATGGCCTTACCCTCTGCATAACCCTCCTTAATGTCCAATAGCACCACTTCAGATGCAAAATTCTTAATCGCTATATATTCGGCACAGCTCGCTCCCACTGCTCCTGCCCCAACTACGGTAATTTTCATGTCTATATGGTTTTATTTTTTTAAACTTCCCAAAAATAGGGCATTTCAACCCAATTTTCCATGCTAAAAATCATTGTTGGTCATTGCATAACAACAAACAGCATTTCATGTAAGAATTTACTCGTTTTTGTTAAAAAAAAATGCTTTTTGACGAAGAAAGGTCATTTTGCATGTTGTACATCGATTTTTTATACGTGTATCTACATATTCAGCGTTATAACAATCCCAAATCAAAGCTTACCTACATTTATGAAAAAGCTCTTTTCATTTTTGGCTGTCTTTGCTATTATTTTTATTAGCAACTGTTCTGAAATTCCAGAAAACAATGATCCCGTATTAGGTATTTGGTCCAAAACCGAAATCTCATCTTCTCATCAAGATGGTGAAACGGTCCATCGTGAAGAATGGATTTTCAATGATGCTTTTTTAGGAAGATACCATAGCTATATCGATGCAAGTATAGCATTTTACACTGATTTCAGTTGGTCAGAGGAAAATGGGGTCTATACCATTGAATATAGTGGAACAGACATCCCGAAAGCCGAAGTACAATTGAACAAGTCTTCTGAAACCGACCTATTGGAATACCAAAACGGTAATCTCTTCGCCAGAAGGGAATAATGTGATGGATTACCGTGAACACCCTATGAAAATCAGTAGCCCTGACAGTACATACTGTCAGGGCTTTCATTTTTTTCAGCTATATCTTCTGATTATCTAAAACCAAAATGAATCCCCGCTGTCAAAGTGTTGAACTCAGCAATATTGTAATCGACATTGATCCTAAAAAAGCCAAGTTTCAATTTGGTACCGACATTGGCAATTACACCGTTTACACTTTCTGTGACCGTGAATGGGTCGACATAGGTTGTTTGTACAGGTCCTGAAGTGACTTCATAGGTTCCTAAGAAATCAATTTCCGATTCCCCAGTGATATATCCCAAACCCCCATAAAAATTAATGACCGGTAATTTTGTTGAAACCACTGCGTTAAATGCCCATGAGTTGATTGAGGCATCGACTCTTTGGTCTGACCCTTCTATGATATCGGCTCCTTCAAAATTATAGTCACCTGAGAGGTCTGTGTAGCCAATTACCGCCGATACTGCCACTGGCCAAAGCCTATCTGCAGGAAGCAACTTGGTAAACTCATATTGGATTCCAGCTCCAAAAAGTCCAATTTCCGCTTCATCATCAAAATTGATTTTGGGTAAAAAACGGGCTTTGACCTCCAATCCTTTGATAAGTCCTACGCTGACTTGAATATGGCCCGAAGGCACAAAATTAAAGTCTTCTGCAGCCAGTCCTGAAGGCAATTCGAATTCTTCCCTAGAAAAACCATTCTCATCAGAAACAAAAACCTGTATGTCTTCCAAATCGCCCAATGATGTGGACACTGGCCTAGCCTGGCCAGGATTTACCACAAAATCGAGATTTTCATAATCATCGGGATCAAGAACAAATGTCTGTTTATCGTCCTTGTTCTTAAACCCTGTAAAGTTACCTGCAATTGTTATTTCAAATCCGCCCAAAGGTTTGGCGACACCTGTAGTGTACCACCCATTTGAGATGGAATACACAGCAGCTTCTGAAACGGGTGCCAGGTAATCATTCGCAAAACGCTCGGCATCATTGATGCCCGATATAAAAAGATCGTTCAAATCCTGTGCTTTACCTACTATAAAACAAGACAGGAGTGCCAACAAAAAAAAATTTTTCATGCGATATAATTTCCTTAAAACTAAAAAACTCGCCTTGTTAGGGCGAGTTTTTGTTGTGAAACTATCATTAATTAGGCATCAATATTCGCATATACCGCATTCTTTTCAATGAATTCACGTCTAGGGGGCACTTCATCGCCCATGAGCATGGAGAAAATACGATCAGATTCCGTGGCATTATCAATAGTTACCTGCCGCAACGTACGAAATTCAGGATTCATGGTAGTATCCCATAATTGTTCTGCATTCATTTCACCCAGACCTTTGTAACGCTGGATGTTGGCTCCGCCATTCATCGAATCTATAATGGTATCACGCTCCTTGTCACTCCAAGCATAACGTTTTTTTGCGCCTTTCTTTACCAAATACAGTGGAGGCGTCGCGATATATACATGTCCGTTTTCAATAAGTTCACGCATATAACGAAAGAAAAATGTCAAGATCAGTGTTTCAATGTGACTACCATCAACATCGGCATCACACATGATGACCACTTTGTGATACCTCAATTTTTCTAAATTCAAGGCCTTGCTATCTTCCTCGGTACCTATGGTAACACCTAGGGCGGTATACATGTTCTTGATTTCCTCGTTTTCAAAAACCTTGTGCTGCATGGCCTTTTCAACATTCAATATTTTTCCCCGTAATGGTAAAATTGCCTGAAAATTACGGTCTCTACCCATTTTAGCAGTACCCCCTGCAGAATCACCTTCGACCAAGAACAATTCACATTTGGCAGGGTCTTGTTCAGAGCAATCAGTGAGCTTGCCAGGCAAGCCACCAACACTCATCGGATTTTTTCGTTGTACCATTTCACGGGCCTTTGCCGCGGCGTGTCGTGCCTGTGCTGCCAATATGACTTTCTGCACCACACTTTTGGCATCATCAGGATGTTCTTCCAAATAGTTGGTCAACATCTCAGAGACTGCTTGGCTGACAGCACTGGTCACTTCACGGTTACCCAGTTTTGTTTTGGTCTGACCCTCAAACTGGGGCTCAGCAACCTTGACGGAAACAATAGCGGTCAACCCTTCACGAAAATCATCACCTGCCACTTCAAACTTAAGCTTATCCAACATTCCTGACGTGTCGGCATACTTTTTCAAAGTGGTCGTCAATCCTCTTCTGAAACCAGAAAGATGGGTACCCCCTTCATGGGTATTGATATTGTTCACATAAGAGTACAGATTTTCAGTAAAGCCTGTGTTGTAGATCATGGCCACTTCAACGGGAATACCATTTTTTTCACCCTCCATTGCAATCACACGCTGAATGAGTGGTTCACGATTGCCATCCAAAAACTTGATAAATTCTTTCAAGCCCTCTTCAGAATAAAAGGTTTCTGTGATGAATTCCCCTTTTTCGTCTTTGTTACGCCTATCGGTCAAGGTAATGGTCACCCCTTTGTTCAAGTAGGCGAGTTCGCGCATGCGATTTGAAAGGGTCTCATAATTATACTCTACTGTCTGGGTAAAAATTTCATGGTCGGGCTTAAAGGTGACCGTAGTACCCGTTTCACTACTTTCGCCCACACTTTTTACGGGATAGTTCGTTTTTCCCCGTTCATATTCCTGCTCCCATATTTTGCCTTCACGATGTACTGTAGCCTTCAGGTGTACCGAAAGGGCATTGACCACTGAAACCCCTACCCCGTGGAGCCCTCCAGAAACTTTATAGGAGTCTTTATCAAACTTACCCCCTGCACCGATCTTGGTCATTACGACCTCAAGGGCAGACACGCCTTCTTTTTTGTGAAGCCCTACCGGGATACCCCTACCGTTGTCTTTAGTGGTAATGGAATTATCTTCATTGATGATGACCTGAATGGTATCGCAATGGCCGCCCATGGCCTCATCAATGGAGTTATCGACTACTTCATACACCAAATGATGCAATCCCCGTACGCCAACATCACCAATGTACATTGAAGGGCGCATGCGTACATGTTCCATACCCTCGAGCGCCTGAATACTGTCAGCAGAATATTGCTTGTTATTTGCTTCTTCACTCATATCGTTCTCCTAATTTATCTTACGTTTTTCCAATCTGACAAATATAAGTAAAACCCAGTAAAATTAGGTGTTTGTACTACTTTGGCGCACTCAAGTTATCAACAGTTTATGTGGAAAATAACGCCGCTTTTTGACAGTTGCAAACGGCTTCTAAAACAGGAACAAAAAGCAGGGCCCAGTTCATATAACTAAAGAAGCACCAATGAAATTGGTGCTTCTTATTGACTAATTAAATGATTAAAAATCGCTTACTCACCTAAAAATGAAAACAAGCTTTACTTTATGTAGGCATCTTCATGGACCTGTGCCACCGCCCTGCCTGATGGATCATTCATATTTTTAAATGCTTCATCCCATTCCAATGCTATTTTGGTACTACAGGCCACCGACGGTTCTTGTGGCACACTCAATGCAGCAGCATCTGAAGGAAAATGTTCTTCAAAAATGGAACGATAGTAATATTCTTCTTTTGTGGTCGGTGTCTGAATTGGAAATTTAAAATGGGCATTTTTCAATTTTTCATCGGAAACCTCGGTTTCAACCAACGCTTTCAATGTATCTATCCAGCTATAGCCAACCCCATCTGAGAACTGTTCTTTTTGCCGCCAAGCAACACTTTCTGGTAAATAGGACTCCAACGCTTTGCGAACCACCCACTTTTCCATGCGCTCACCATTGATTATCTTGTCCTTTGGGTTTATCCGCATGGCGACATCTATAAATTCCTTATCCAAAAAGGGCACACGACCTTCTATACCCCATGCTGCCAACGATTTGTTTGCCCTCAAGCAATCGTACATGTGCAGTTTTTCAAGTTTTCGTACAGTTTCTTCATGAAAGTCTTTTGGGCTCGGAGCCTTATGAAAATAGAGATAACCTCCGAAAAGCTCGTCAGCACCTTCACCCGACAATACCATCTTGATACCCATAGCCTTTATTGCCCTAGCCATCAAGTACATGGGTGTTGAAGCCCGAATGGTCGTGATGTCATAGGTTTCAAGATTATAGATGACATCCCTAATGGCATCAAGACCTTCTTGAATCGTAAACTTGATCTCATGGTGAACAGTACCGATATGATCGGCCACCAAACGCGCAGCGGCAAGATCGGGTGACCCCTCCAACCCTACAGAGAAAGAATGCAACTGGGGCCACCAAGCATCTTTGGTGTCACCTGATTCTATCCGTTTTTGGGAATATTTCTTTGCAATTGCCGAAGTCACTGAAGAATCAAGACCCCCTGACAACAAGACCCCATAGGGTACATCTGACATCAATTGTCGATGGACAGCGGCTTCCAATGCCTCCCTTACCTGTCTGATGCTGGTTTCGTTTTCCTTCACCGCCTCATAGTCCATCCAATCCCTATGGTACCATTTTACGAATTCACCATCCGCGCTATGCAAGTAATGCCCTGGAGGGAACAACTCAATTTTTGTGCAGATTCCCTCAAGTGCCTTTAATTCTGAAGCCACATAAAATGTCCCATTTTCATCCCAACCGATATACAGTGGTATGATACCCATATGGTCTCGGGCAATAAAATACTCATCAGCCTCGCTATCATAGATGGCAAAGCCAAAAATACCGTTCATCTCATCGATGAAACCAGTTCCCTTTTCTTGATACAGAGCCAAGATCACTTCGCAATCTGACTGGGTCTGAAATTCATATTTGCCCTCAAACTGAGCCCGTAGATCCCTGTGGTTGTATATCTCGCCATTGGCAGCCAGTATCAGTTTGCCATCATGGCTCAATAGGGGCTGCTTGCCCGAAACGGGATCGACAATAGCCAAACGTTCATGGGCCAACACCGCTTTTTCGTTGGCAAATATTCCACTCCAATCTGGGCCCCTATGTCTTATCTTCTTTGACATTTCCAAAAGCTGGGGCCTTAGCTTGTCTACACTTTCCTTTACATCAAATGCACATACAATTCCGCACATATCCTTATTCTTTTAAAACATTTTAAGTTCAAATATGCTATTATTTTTAATAAATCAAAATTAAAAAACACAAAATAGTTACAATTTATAATATAAAATTTCATATTCTAAACAAATAGAAACTCATGCATATTTCAAAATTCGATTTTCATTCAAATTGAAAGGGTCAAATTTTAACGCCCTTTTATAAAAATCCAAATTAAATACTGTCTAGTTTTGGGCTCAACTAAAACATATTTTCATGAAAAGAGTATTCTTGCTTTTTGCGTTCTCTATCGCAATGGTTTTAAGTACAGAGGTCACAGCACAGAAATTTGGGGGATTGGATAAAAGTCCGGCTGATATCGCTTCGTATCCCACGAGTTATAGGGAATCGAACAAAATGGTCAGGGTCATCTACAGCAGACCCCAATTAAAGGGAAGGGACCTATCTGATTTAGCACCTACTGGAAAGGTCTGGCGTACAGGGGCCAATGAAGCTTCTGAAATTACTTTTTACCAAGATGCCACCCTTGGGGGCACCATGGTCAAGGCTGGCACATATGCTTTATTCACCATTCCTGGCGATAGCGAGTGGACCTTGATCATCAATAAGAATCTCAACCAGTGGGGGGCATATAGCTATGACAAATCAGCAGACGTTGCCAGAATTTCGGCCAAAGTAAGTACGGACTCCGAATCATTGGAAGCCTTCTCGATTGCATTTAAGGAAGAGGGCAGCAATGCCGAGATGGTTATGGGCTGGGGAACAACGCGAGTTTCGGTTCCTGTCGAGTTATAACAATTTCGTTGTTATGAAAAAGGGGCAGTATATACAGCCCCTTTTTCATTTCATCTTTTTTCCTGCGATATAGACTTCTTCTGCCTTTAAGTAAGGAATACTATCTAAAGGCATGGTCATAATATCTTTGTCAAGTATTACAAAGTCTGCGAACTTACCCTGTTCAATACTTCCTTTTTCGTTTTCCTCAAAATTTGAATAAGCTGCCCAGGTGGTCATTCCTTTCAGTGCTTCTTCGCGTGAAAGGGCATCTTTTATTTGAAAGCCCCCTTCTGGGTAATGCGCCAAGTCTTTACGTGCCACAGCTGCGTAAAAAGTCAGGAACGGACTTACCTGCTCTACCGGAAAATCGGTACCCAAAGCAAGGATACCTGCTTTATCCAACAATGTCTTGAATGCATAAGCCCCCTTGATCCGCTCTTTTCCCAAACGGTCTTCAGCCCAGTACATATCACTGGTGGCATGGGTCGGTTGTACCGATGGAATGATCCCTGCTGAAAAATAGCCGAAATCATCGGGTGAGATGACTTGGGCATGCTCTATTTTCCATCGACGATCATCTTTACCGTTCAGCGCTTTTTGGTACGCCCGTAAGACCACTACATTGGCAGAATCACCAATGGCATGGGTATTCATTTGATAATCAGATGCAGCGATACGCTCAGCCAGTTCCCCTATTTTTTCGACTGGAGTGACCATGGCACCGAAATGGTCTTCTTGATCTGAATACGAGGCTTTTAATGCCGCACCTCTTGAACCCAATGCCCCATCACCATACACCTTCACCGACCTTACATGCAACCTGTTTGTTTTTACGATTCCCTTGTTCAAATAATACTCCAAATTTTCAGGGGTATTGCTGACCATGGCATACACCCGTATAGAAAGTGCCCCCGATCGATGGAGACTATCTATCATCTCAATGGTGGACCGATGTAATCCGGCATCGTTCACAGTGGTCAATCCATAATCCAAACACAGTGCTTCTGCATCTTGTAATGCCTGTTCCTGCGTTGCCCTGTCAGGTTCTGGAATCATTTGGTCTATCAATGCCATGGGATTGTCAACCAAAACTCCAGTGATACGACCTTCTGACTTTACAATTTCGCCACCATCAACTTTAGTTTGTTCAGTAATACCAGCCATTTGCAATGCCTTATCATTCACCAAATAAGCATGGCCGTCGACCCGTTCCAATACCACAGGGATATCAGGAAATACGTGGTTCAGGGGCATATTGGTGGGAAAGGCCTTGGTTTCCCAGTCATTTTGGTCCCAACCCCTACCTCGCACAAAATTTGTTTTGTTTTGTTTTTGAAAGGCTACCAAACGTTGTAGCACCTCATCATAACTTTGGGTCCCCACCAAATCAACTACCTGTTGATTGAGACCAAGTCCGTAAAAATGGCAATGGGCATCTATGATACCTGGAATAATGGTCTTGCCCTTGGCATCAATCTGATTTGAAGGTTTGAATTGTGTGTACAGGTCTGCCGTTTCAGTCACGGCAACAAATTTTCCATCGTTTATGGCCATACAGCATGCTTTTGAAAATGTGCTGTCAACTGTATAGATGTTGGCATTATAGACAATGAGATCGACCTCTTGCTTGGAATTGCAGGAAAAGAGCATCCCTAAACAGGCCAACCATATAATATGATGTTTCATTACTTCTTTTTTTGAGTTTCCATTCACATTAGCCACTTGTATTTGAACATACCAAAATGAACAATATCAGCTATATTACAGACAGGTCAGGAAAAAAGTCGCCAATGATCTGATCCAGCTTTTCCTTCGACAGGGGTTTTTCAGCAAATCCATTGATATAAGGTACCTTTTTCGCTTTTTCTTGGTCTTTTGGCAGCAAGGGTGTTGTAAGGGTGACGATTACGACATCTGCTTTTTGACCTACATCCAATTTGTCGTAGACCTCAAAAAACTCCCATCCATTCATCCCGGGCATGTTGATATCGAGAAAGATAATTTCGGGGGATGGGCACTGGCCATTGGCCTTATTGGCAAGGTACTGCAATGCTTCTTCAGCACTTTTGCACACCTCTACCCTTTCAACACACCTTGATTTTACAATGATGCGTTTATGCATGTAGTTGGTGGCATCATCATCATCAACCAATAAAATGCATTTTAGCCTTTCGTTCATTACAAACGCCTTTTAGGTTGCTATGGTAAAATAAAAAGTGCTGCCCCTGTTCAATTCTGAAACCGCCCAAATCTCACCACCATGCAAGTTTACAATTTTTTTGCAATGGGCCAATCCAAGTCCAGAACCTGAATGTACCGGATTATTATGAAGACGTTCAAAAGCAACAAAGATCTTTTCCTTATCTTTTTTTGCAATCCCAATTCCATTGTCACTTACCGCAAACCGATAGCCGCTCCCTTCTTTTTCAGCAGTAATTTTAATAGTTGGTCTTGTACCAGGTTTTTGAAATTTAATGGCATTAACGATGAGGTTTTGAAACAAGAGTCGCAGTGCTACCCCATGTCCCTTTATTTTTTCCGGTAGCCCGAAGATTTCAATTTCTGCCCCACTTTCTGCAATGATCAGCCCCAAATCTTGCTTGACGGCTTTGATAACCTTAGTGATGTTGATGGGTTCAGGTTCTTTTTTTTGCCCTATACTGCCAAACGTCAACAATTGGTGAATCACATTTTGCATTCTTGAAGTGGCGTCTGAAATAAACTGTAAACCCTGCTTGCCCTCAACGTCAAAATGCTCTTTGTATTCATCGGCCAACAATGCCGTAAAACCGGCAATTGTTCGAAGCGGTTCGGCCAAGTCATGGGAAACCATGTATACCAAATGACCCAGCTCTTCATTTTCCATTTGCAGTATCCTGTATTTCTCTTCAAGTAATTTCAGGGATTCATTTAAATGGGCATCACTATTTTTCATGGTTCCATAGTTTTCAGAACATCACTTTGCAGTAAACGGGAATTCTTAAAGGCAAGAATAAAGAAATTCCAACTAATCCATTACAAAAAAAATCCATAGTTTTTCAACAGTTATCAGTCATCATCAATTTTCAACACAAATTCTGCACGTCTATTTTTACGACGCCCTGCTTCAGTGGTGTTCTTGGCAATAGGCCTTGAACTTCCATAACCACTATAGACCACGCTATCTGGATCTAAACCCAGGAAAACCAGATAATCTGCAATTGCCTTTGCCCGCTTTTCTGACAAGATCGTATTGTACAGACCATGACCGGTGTTATCGGTATGGCCTTGAACCTCAATACTGACATTTGGAATACCATCTATTTGGTCAAATACTTTTGAAAGGTGCTCCTTCGCCATCTTGTCGAGGTCAAAAGCATCAAAATTGAAATGGACATTTTCAAAAACATATTTTTTATTGAATTCAAGGGGCTTCAACTGCGATTTTGAAATCATATCTGTGGGCAAAAGCGATATCATATCGATATAATAATATGCCCCTTTTTTGGTTTCCTTCCGTTTTGTTCGCACCTTTCTGGTCATGGCATTATCACGTAGGTTGCCCAATACCACATATTTCTCAAACCCCTTGGTCTCAAAAGTGGTTTTCAAAACCAACCAATCAGATTTGTCTTCATGGAACTCGGGTTGATTGATTTCCACCACATGGTGCCTATTTTTTTTCAGTTGGTACAATCTTCCCTTTGACAAGTTTTTTTTGGTCGGCACTTTTAGCATCTGATGTGAAAAAAGTACCCCAAAGTCTTTTACCGCAAAATCTGAGTCTTCGGCTAAACTGGCATAAAAAGATACTGTATAGGTTTTTCCCTTTTGGAGCATTTGCTTCAACGGCACCTGAATGTATTCCCTATAATCTCCTGGAGCAAAAAAATAAAGTCCTGAATATGCATTCCCAAATTTCGGGTCTTGCGCGCCATTAAAATTTTCGGGGGCTCCCATAACTTTACTACAGGTATTGAAATAATCTGTGGTACCCAAAGTTGGGGTTGTCCATTGCGCTACATGATCATTAAAAGTGCCCAAAGCATTCGGACATGCTGAAAAGTGTTCAAAACTTGGGTTCTTAATGAGGTTTTGGGCTCTTACCTGAACGGATAAAACAGCACAACAACTAAGAAAAATGTACAAGCTACTGACTTTCAATGGTTCTAATTCAACACATCAAAGCTACAGAATACTCGTTATTTCCATTTTACTTTCCTTGATTTGTCAGCATTATTGACAATGCATCCGCTTTTATTGGGCATTCTAGGTGCCTTAATTTGTAATGGCCCTACCTTTCTAGGAGAAAAACGGACTGAACGTATTTTCAAAAATCAAACTTGTAAGACACTCCACCCAATGCCTGAAACCCCTGCACCCTAAAATTGGCCCATCGCTGGTAGTCATTGTTTGCAATATTGGAGGCTTTGGCAAAAATTGAAAGCTGCTCATTGAAACGATAGCCAATATGGGCATTGGCATCAAAGAAACCGTCTAGGGTAATGATGGCCGCTGGAAACTCGTTCGGTGGTGTATTCTGCACGAACTGTGATTGAAAATCATCACGCTCCCCAACATAAAAGAGGTTGCCCCCTATAGACCATTGGTCGTTAATTTGATAGTTTACAACTAAAGATCCTTTCAAACTTGGTAGGTTCCATGCTGGATTATCGGTTTCGGTATCATAGTCATACACCTCGGCATTGACCCCTAGCGTAAAGTTTCGGTTGATGTCAACATTCAACTCACCAAAGAGCCCCAATGTCTTCACGTCATCATAGAAAACCTGAAATGAATTGCCATAGAAATATCCCTTTTCATCGTCGCGTAACAAATTCTGCGGATTTAGAAAAAACAGGGGCTTTCTGTTTTCTGCTGTGTAAGAGCCCTTGATATTGTAGCTGACACTTGAAGTCAACTGGCCCTTGATTCCCAAATAGCCTTCATATTGTCGATCAGTGGGCCTTATGGTCAGTGTGGGCGACACATACGGATTGCCTTCCACAAAGTCGTAGTATGAATTTTGAACCAATCGCCCCTCAATACCACCATAGGCAATTGCAGTTTCATCAGCCAGGTTATATGATGCGGTAACCTCTGGATAGATATAGAAGTCACTGTCACTGTTTTCCGTATCCTTGCCATAGACAAAGCCAGCCCCCAAGTTCAAGGTAAGGTCATCACGCAACACCAACAAACTTGGACTTACCCCAGCTTGAAAATGGCCATAATCAACACCTTCAATATTCGTTAAGGTGTTCAAATCTGAATTCTCAAAATTTCCGTTGACATAATCCAATTTGATGGTAATGGCCATCAATTCTTCGGTAATCGGCAGTTCAATGGTAGGCTTAAAAACCAACCTGTTTTCCCCTGATTCCGTTGCGTCCCAAAACCTGCGCAATAAAACAGTGCCATTTTTAAAAAAAGAATCCTCCAGATCCAGTGTAGCCTTTACCTGTGCGTTATAATAATGTTGCCGTTCATCAATCGAAGCTACGGTGATGGGATCAAAAGCATTGTTTTCGATTCCGTACCAATTGTAAAGTTGATGCTGCAGGCCAAGGGTCATGCCCCAATCTATATCACGGTCTTTTTTAGTGTAGGAAACATCAAGTTTGGTATTGTAAAAATCAGCATCTAAGGGGGTGCTGTCGATATCACCCCTTGAGGAATGGTGTGTCAACCCAAAATCCAAGAGGTTCTCACCCCTATTGAACTGCCTACTGGTATAAAAATCCACCAGGGCATTGTTAAAATTGCCCAGACCTACAGCTGCATATGAATTGTAAAGTATGGGCGGGGGTGTTTTCTTAACCCTTGAAGCTTTTCCCTTGGCCGGGGCAAAGGTTGAGGCAACAGGCACTGAAAAAATAGTGTATTCCACTTTCCTTTTTTGAAGGGCAATGGAATCGTTCAAGCTAGGTACTGCTTTGATTTTAAAGGCATCCGAAACGGTGGGGGTATATGATTTAACAACAGTTACCGTTTCGGTGCCTATATCATTGGTTTCCTGGGAACGAACCCATCCCAAAAGGCTCAAAAAGAGAATACAGCATATTGTGATTTTTTGCATAAAGCCTTTGCTTTTAATTTCCATCGGAATCCACTGATGAATTGTTTTTTGCTTCCCTAGCTTTTATGATGGCGAGTTCGCCCTTTGCCTCAGCAATAACATCACTGTGGTCACCAAAATTTTCAATCACACTTTCCAGAATATAGGTCCCTTGAAACGCATCTCCCAAAGCATAAAAGTTTTTGGCCATAATGACCAAACCCTTACCTCCCCATTTTTTATATGCAGCATAATCTTGTGCCAATTTTTGAACCGATGCATTGGATGCCTCAAACTCCCCGTTCTTGTTCTTGAAATAGGCATCGTAATACCATGCCTCTGACGCCAATATACCCGTAGCGATATTTTTAACTTTAGAAAACGCTGCCTCAGCAAGCGGCTCATCACCAGTCGCTATAGCAGATCGAGCGATCATAAGCTGTGCATCACTGCGTATTCGGTTGTCAATGTTTGGGATAGAAAGCACTTTTTCTGCGTAGGCTATGGTACCTTGATAGTCTTTTTGCACATAATACCCCTTCATAAGGTTGGACTGCGCGAAAGTTCGATTTTGGGAAATTTCAGCCATTTGTTCCAGTCTTTGCAGATAGGGGAGTGCATTTTGATAGTCTTTTTGACCGACATAAACCTCACAGATTCGGGTCAAGGCCTGCTCTACATATTCGCCACCACCACTATCGGCAACTTCTTGGTATCTCGGTAAGGCCTTCATTTTCTCTCCCCTAGAAAAGTACAACTGTGCCAAATTGAAATTGGCTTTTACCGATTCCATCCCATTAGGGAATTCTTTCAGATAATCTTCATACCCTTTTAGTGCCCCTGATTCATCGCCCTCAAGGTATTTTCGATCGGCAGCTTCAAAACTGGCCACATCCAACTCTGCATCTGTGACCTCCACAAAATCCAAATTTCTGACCCATGCTGCATATGCTGAGACCCTACCTAAATCGACATAGACCTGTTTTGCCGTGGCGACGGCCTGTTTTGCTTCTTGGGTATGGGGGTATGTATTCACGACTGCCTTGAGCTTGGTCAGCGCCTGTTCGTTTCGATTGGCGTTGTAATGTACCAATCCTTGCCTTAGCAATGCCTGAGGTGCGAATCTGCTTTTGCCGAATTGTTCGACCAACTGGCTGTATGATTGAATCCCCAAGATTTCACGGTCTATCTTGATATAGGTATTGCCCAGTTCGAACAGCGCATCATCGCGAAGAATAGACTTGGGGTATCGATTCAAAAATTGGTTCAAATCTTCAACCTTTTGGGTATTGTTTCCTAAAAAACCGTTACAAATGGCTTTTTGAAAAGCAGCATAGTCCTTTCTTGTAGTGTTCCCCCGAGCCACTTCATCATATGCTGAAACCGCAGCACTATAATTGCGGGTCACAAAATAGCTGTCACCCAAGCGGAGAAAAGCATCACTTGATTTTTCCCCACCCACCGTAGTGGACGTTGTCACCTTCTTAAAATGGTCAATGGCATTGCCGTAATCTTTGAGCTTAAAATGGCAATACCCCAAATGGTATTCCAGATCGTTGTATTCTTCGGTATTTTTTGCGAAAGGGTTTTGTTGAAATTTTTGAAAGTCAGTCAGTGCATCTCGAAATCGATTCAATCGATAGGTCGCTTCAGCAGTCCAATATAAAGTTCTCGCTTCCAAAATTGGATTTTCAGCGCGCTTGAGCGATTTCGAAAAACGGTCTAGGGCCTCTTCATAATTTCCTTCCACAAATAACTCTAGCCCTCTGTAAAATGTTACTTTTTGATATGTTTCCTTACCTGCAAACCCTTTGTTTTCTTCAAGCAAAGCAATTGCTCCCTCAAAATCTTTTGAGGTAATATACGAGTCGACCAACAGCTCTTGGATCTCAACTTGATGTTCATCTTTGGGATACTTTTCCAAATACATCATCATGACTTGGGGAACCGGTTCATAGGCGTTGCCGATCTCATAGCTCAATCGGGCATAATTCAATAGTGCGTCTTTTTCGATTTCTTCGCTGAAAGCCATTTGTGAAGCATTTCGAAAGGCATTCAGCGCCTCTGGTTTCTTACCTATGTTCAAATAACATTCTGCCAAATGGTAATACGCATTTTGGGCAACTGCATTTGAGCCACCAACGATTTTGTTGAACTGTGCTATGGCGCTTTCGTAATCATTTTGTTGGTAATGGCAATAACCCAATAGGTAAAAATCTGTATTGCTCCATTTTCCTCTTTTGCCACGGTATTTTTCCAAATAGGGAATGGCCTCGTGGTACTGCCCCAGATTAAAGTAACTCTCTCCTATAATCTTATTTAACTCTGATAGTTCCCTTCTGTCCGATTTGGGCAATTGCTTTTTTGCCATGGCGATGGCTTCCTCAAAATTACCCCCTTTAAAATTGAGGTCTGCTTTATAGTACGAGAGTTTTTCGTTCAATACCGCTGGATCGGCAATCTTGTCAAACCGTGCACTTGCACGATCGTAATCGTCTTGTTCGTAGGCGATATAGCCCAAGTAATATTTGGCCTGTGACCCATAGGTATTTGAATTACTCACCCTGCTCAAGTACCGCTCCGCCTCTTTTGGTCGGTTCGAGGCATAATACGCATAGCCCGTGTTGAAGTTAAATCGCTCTTCATCTTTGCGGGACATGGTGGTCTTGTCCACTTTTTTGTACCATTTGAGCGCATATGGGTATTTTCCTGTTTCGAAATAGTAATCGGCAACGTCTAAAAAAGCGGAATTTCTTTTTGTCGAAGTAGGGTAACGGTCAACAAATTCTTCCATCTCTTTATCTGCTCCCCTTTGATTCAACCGAATGGCAGCGTTTGCAGCATAGTAGGCACTATTGGCCTCAATGCCATAATCATCGGTTGTTGACCGGACTTGTCCAAAAATGGTTTGGGCAGCCTGGTACTGCTGGCTGTTGTATAGCGTCAAGGCATCTTGATAGGCTTTATCGCTATGGGTGTAAATCTGGGTTTTTTGAGCCCTGACAGAAATGAAAAAAACAATACAAAGGAAAAAAAATACGGTGATTCTTCGATTCATAGTGTTCTACGCTGTTCTCGATTGATGGTATATTAACGTCAAATCTGGGACCAAAGTATGTATGAACCAAAAGAACCTGTGCATAATCACTTTAGGGCTCGTTTAAATTTTGGAACTTTGTACCTTTAAAACCATAGACATAAAGCTATGCCCGAGACCATTTTAAAATTACAGGATGTCGCTATTTTTCAAAAAGAGAACCTCATCTTGAACCATGTCACGATGGAGGTAAAGAAAGGTGAATTTGTATATATCATTGGAAAAACCGGTAGTGGCAAAAGCAGTTTCATGAAAACCTTATATGGTGATTTGCCCCTTAAGCATGGTTATGGCACTGTTGTGGATTTTAACCTGAAAAGTTTACGGGAAAAGAACATTCCCTATCTCAGGCGCAAACTTGGCATTGTCTTTCAAGATTTCAAATTGTTACCTGACCGAAACGTCAACAATAACCTGAAATTTGTGCTAAAGGCCACTGGGTGGACAGATACCGCTAAAATGAGTGCACAAACAGAAGAGGTATTGGATAAAGTGGGCATGAAAACCAAGGGATTCAAATTCCCCCATGAACTTTCTGGTGGCGAACAGCAGCGTATTGCCATTGCCAGAGCCTTATTGAACGATCCAGAGTTGATTTTGGCCGATGAGCCAACGGGCAACCTTGATCCCCAAACCAGTGTTGAAGTAATGAAGGTACTTCAAGATATCAACGCAACGGGCCGTACCATCATTATGGCCACCCACGATTATGCCCTAATCTTAAAATATCCCCATAAGACCCTTAAATGCGACAACAGCAAAATGTTTGAGGTCATACAAAAGGCAGTTTAACACTTTGCAACCCCAAATGCCGCTACTCAGAAAAAGTTTTGTTTCTTTGCCCCAATCAAACAATCAACCACAGTATGGAAATTCTTGGTATTGATGTTGGCGGTACTGGTATCAAAGGTGCCTTGGTTAATGCTGAAACTGGGGAGATGATAACCGAACGGTATCGAATTCCCACTCCGGAATCTAGAAAACCGGATGAAATGGCGGCTGTGGTTGCCGAGATTGTCAACCATTTCAGCTATGAGGGCGCTGTGGGCTGTGGTTTTCCAACAGTGGTAAAAAATGGCATCTGCACTTCTCCGGGAAACCTCAATAAAGATTGGGTAGGTGTCAATATCGATCAGCTTTTCACTAAAGCGACCGGGCAATCGTTCACCGTAATCAACGATGCAGATGCTGCTGGGTATGCCTCGATGAACTATGGTGTTGGAAAAGACAAGGATGGTTTGGTAATAATGATTACCGTGGGTACCGGTCTGGGTAGTGGTGCATTTTACAATGGCCAGTTGCTACCAAACTTTGAACTCGGCCAAATACCGTACAAGCGATACAAAAAAATTGAAAATTGGGCCGCTGCTTCAGCGCAGGAACGGGAAGGACTTTCATATCAAAAGTGGGGCAAACGCTTCAATAAGTTCTTGAAATTTGTAGAATTGATCGTGGCTCCCGATCTGATCATCGTTGGTGGGGGCACATCAAAGCATTGGGACCAGTTCAGCCATTTGATAAAACTCGACACAGAGGTGGTCAAGGCAGAGCTGATGAACCATGCCGGTATTATCGGTGCCGCTGTTTCATGCTTGAGGGAACAGCATCACGGGCACATCTAATCGATTTTATTTCTTTTTCTGTCGACCTCTTTCAAGAAAATTTTTCGCAACCTCAGATGATTGGGGGTCACCTCGACATATTCATCTTTTTGAATGTACTCCAAGGCTTCTTCCAGTGAAAATTTGATGGCAGGTACAATTTTGGCCTTATCGTCTGCCCCGGCTGATCGTACATTCGACAGCTTTTTGGTTTTGGTCACATTGATCACCATATCATCTCCCCTTGAATTTTCGCCAATAACCTGGCCTTCATAGATCTCTTCGCCAGGATCGATGAAAAATTTGCCCCTTTCTTGGAGCTTATCAATGGAATATGGAATCGCTGTGCCATTTTCCATAGACACCAACGAGCCATTCTGTCGTTGTGCAATCTCACCCTTCAAAGGTTGGTATTCTAAAAAGCGATGTGCCATAATGGCCTCACCAGCGGTAGCGGTCAACAACTGGTTCCGAAGTCCTATAATTCCCCGTGAAGGAATTACGAATTCGCATAGCATACGTGACCCTTTGGCCTCCATACTGGTCATTTCACCCTTACGGATGGAGACCATTTCCACGGCTTTTCCGGAAACTTCTTCAGGTAGGTCTATGGTCAAATGTTCCATAGGCTCACATTTTACACCATCAATCTCTTTGATGATGACCTGGGGTTGCCCAATTTGAAGCTCATAACCTTCCCTGCGCATGGTCTCTATCAAGACGGAAAGGTGCAATACCCCGCGACCGAACACCATAAACTTATCGGCACTGTCGGTTTCTTCTACGCGAAGGGCCAAATTCTTTTCCAATTCCTTTTCAAGGCGCTCCTTGATATGGCGTGAGGTCACAAATTTTCCATCTTTGCCAAAGAAAGGACTGTCATTGATGGTGAACAGCATACTCATGGTTGGCTCATCAATGGCAATGGTCTTTAGTTTTTCAGGGTTTTCAAAATCGGCCACGGTATCCCCAATTTCAAAATTGTCCATTCCAACAATGGCACAGATATCACCCGTGACAACCTCTTGCACTTTTTTTCTGCCCAGACCTTCAAATGTGAAAAGTTCTTTCACCTTGGTCTTGGTCACCGTACCATCTCTTTTGACCAGAGCTATTGGCTGACCTTCTTTCAAAGTACCCCGTTGAAGCCTCCCTATGGCAATACGCCCCGTAAACGATGAAAAGTCCAAGGAGGTGATCAACATTTGGGTACTGCCTGCTTGCGGCACAAATTCTGGCACATGTTCGATGACCATATCCAGAAGGGGTTCGATATTTGTGGTTGGCCTTTGCCAATCCCCACCCATCCAATTGTTCTTTGCCGATCCGTATACCACCGGAAAATCAAGTTGCCATTCTTCGGCACCCAGTTCGAACATCAAGTCAAACACTTTTTCATGAACTTCATCTGGGGTACAATTTTCCTTGTCCACTTTATTGATGACCACACAGGGTTTCAGTCCCAAATCAATAGCCTTCTGCAGCACAAACCTGGTCTGTGGCATAGGGCCTTCAAAGGCATCTACTAGAAGTAGCACCCCATCTGCCATATTGAGTACACGTTCTACCTCACCACCAAAATCTGCGTGACCTGGGGTATCGATAATATTTATCTTGGTGTCTTTGTACACCACCGATACATTTTTTGAAACAATGGTAATACCGCGCTCACGTTCCAGGTCATTGTTGTCTAAAATCAAATCACCTTTGTTCTCATTATCACGAAACAAGCGACAGTGGTACATGATCTTGTCGACCAAGGTGGTCTTACCATGATCGACATGGGCTATGATGGCAATATTCTTGATTTTAGACATTCGGCTTATTTTTTAAGCCTGCAAAGTTACTGCTATTTTTTTCTTGTCAACAGCTTTCCATATTATTTTTATCTTATTGATTATTAATGACTTTTCAGCTCCCAATCCGTTTGTTTTCAGCATCGAGCCCTGTTTTTCTTTTTCTTGCCTTTTTGATCTCATTAGATCCAAAATCATAGGTGATGCTGAATGCTACCTGACGGCTATCGCTACCGCCACTACCATCAATAAAAAGATTGCCAAACTGTGTAGTACCACGCCACGGTACCGTGTACAGGATATCGTTGAAAGAAAGCCTGCCTGTAAAACGATCATCAAAAAATTTCTTCTGAAATGCTAAATTCAAGGCTCCAAGTGACTTTGTCCGGTAAGTGCCGCCCCAGATTGAGGGGGAACTGTACCAACCTGAAATCTCCATCCGCAAGGTCTTTGAAAGGGTCAAGGTATTTTGTGCATATAAACTCAGGGTTTCTTGACGGATTGGCAAAAACTCTGGACTCGTAGCCTCAAAATCGCTGATATAGGCATTTACGCTAACATAGACATTCCACCATTCGTAGAGTTTTTTCGGATAGGATATTCCTAAATTGACCACTTCTTGGTCGGCTACGTTGAGGGTGGTCAAAAAATTAGTGGTTTCCGTATCTGCAACCGTCACCTGGGCAAAGAAATCGCTTACATAGCTATAACTGATAGAGGTAGTCAAACGGTAATTGTAGGTATGGGACAACTTTATGTTGTTGGTGTACTGCGGTTGCAAAAAAGGATTTCCCTTACTGAACGATAGTTCGTCCAATTGATACTCAAAGGGATTTAGCGACTGGTAGTTTGGCCGTTGGATCCTTCGGCTATAGGCCAGTGCAAACTGGTTTTTACGGTTCATTTGATAAGTTAAACCGCCGGAAGGGAAATAATCGGTATAATTTCGCTGTACCCGATCATCCTCATTTTCCTGCTCGCTGGTCAGGATACCATCAGAATCGGTATTCTCTATCCTAAGGCCAAACTGAAGGTTCCACTTGCCCCACTTGCGATTAAAATTCACATAGGCCGCATTGATGTTTTCCTGATATTCGAACTGATTGCTTTGGTCAGTATCCAGTATGTTCTGTCCATTGACCTGATTGAAAAAATCAAAGGTGTTGTCCGTATTGATATATGAAAGTTTAAACCCTACCCCCAATTTTCCTTTAAGGAAGTTCTGCTCATAATCCGTTTTAATGGTGGCAATATTAATATCAATAGGGGTATCCTGAAAGGTAATCCTTTGGTTCAAGATCTGTGATTCATCACCCGTGAGATAGGTATTGGGTTGTAAAGCATCACGTTCACTATTATAACGTCCATAGTCCAAATCCACATTAATGGAATGGCCCAGAGTATCTGCATATTTATAGTTGAGGTTGGCATTGATGTTATAGGAGGTATTCTGCCTTTGGTTCTCTGCCACAAGCACGCTATCGTTCTCAACGCTACCTATTTCCCGGATTGGGGTTCTTGTGGTGCTGGTGGTAAATCC
Source organism: Bacteroidota bacterium (assembly GCA_039184335.1). Taxonomy (GTDB): domain Bacteria; phylum Bacteroidota; class Bacteroidia; order Flavobacteriales; family Flavobacteriaceae; genus JBCDBD01. The sequence goes on from JBCDBD010000019.1 coordinate 49,838, forward strand.
ATTATTGAAGTTTCCGTTTACAATGGCCCCAAGGGTATGTTTTGTGTTCAGATAATAATCGTATCCCAATTTTATATTATTGGTATTACGATCGTAAATACTGGTGGAGCGTGAATCGAACTGCGTGCCAAATTGGCTTCGCAACAAATCGATAAACCCCGTGCTTTTCCCAAATCGGTTACTATAGGTGCCATACAAATTTCCTTTTTTCTCCCGATTATTGAAATTGATGCTAGAGTTTGTACGTCCAAAATCTCCAACAGTGAGTCCAGAGGTGAACGTTCCATTGGTCCCTAAACTTTTATCTCTTTTTAGTTTAATATTGATAATGCCAGCATTACCGGCCGCATCGTATTTTGAAGAAGGTTGGGTTATGATTTCAATGGCCTCGATATCAGTTGCCTGCAAACTTTCCAAATAATTGATCAAATCCTCTCCCTGTAATACCGACAACTTTCCGTCAATAAAAATCTGGACCCCTGTTTTGCCCTCCACAATGATACCCCCGCTATTGTCCAAAATAACACCAGGTGCCTTACGAAGCAGTTCAAAAGCACTGGTTCCTGTAGCATTAATGGTATTCTCCACGTTGAACACTGTTTTATCAGCCAAAACCTGTACCATCGGTTTTTCAGCGGTTACCGTCACCTCTTCCAAATTTTGTGTTTCAGAATTGAGCACCAAAGCCCCTAAATCCAAATCCACACCTTCGAAATCAACTTTTCTGATAAGGTCGGCATAGCCCAGGTTGGAAATTTTCAAAAGGTATTTTCCTGGTAAAATCCCCTTTAATTCAAAAATCCCCAAATCTCCACTTATAGTTGCTTTAATCAAGCTTGAATCTTTTTGGTTATTCAACATAATTGCTGCAAAAGGGACAGGCCCATCGTATGCATCGAGCAATTGCCCCTTAATTGATTGAGCGGTAAGTCCCACACTACACAATAAAATAAGGGATAAAATAAAAGTTTTCATGACTGTTCGTTTTTTAAGTATACCTCAAAACTCCACAAATGGTTACAGCCAAGAAAGAAGGTTCCGTTGAGTTGAACCATAGTGTGATGAATTGCCTTGGACCATTCAGCCGTGTATAGGACCATTCGTCGTAAAACATCGGATACGTTTGAACAGAACTCCTTAATTTTCGGACAAATACCAAAAAGATGGACAGAAGAATTATTTGGGGGGTTACCATAAAACAACTGTTGGCGGTTATAGCACTGTACGTTTGTTCTGCAGCGGCCTATAATTTGGCCATATGGATAAACATCCCACTGGAAAGACGTGCCGAAATAGAGTTTTTTAGTTTATCGGCCTTTCTTGAAGGAAGTGGCTTACAGTACATCATATTTTTCCTATTTACCATTCCCATTTGGTGGCTTATCTTTTGGAAACTTAAGGGAAGATCGTTTTGGTTTCGCATTTCATTGCATTTGGTGCTTTTACCCTGCTTTGTTTTCATTTCCAAATATGTGTACTATACCATGTCTGAATTAATTGGTTGGTTACATTTACAGGGATCGGCCGAGGTTTGGGATGTTTACATCCCAGCCCTATTTTATCAAATACAGTTTGCCATTTTTCATGTTTACGAGTACTATCGGGAGAATCAGAAAAAGCTCAAACTGGAGGGAGAACTGAAACAGGCAGCCTTAAAAAGTGAACTGGCTGCAATTAAGGCCCAGCTTAACCCACACTTTCTTTACAATGTCTTTAATACCATAAATGCTTCCGTTCCTCCAGAACAAGAAAAAACACGTGGGCTCATCGCAACATTGTCCGATCTGTTTCGGTACCAGTTAAAAGCTTCTAGAAAGGAATTGGTCAGCTTGGAAGAAGAGCTGGAATTTGTAAAAAAATATTTGGAGCTGGAAAAAGAACGTTTTGGAGAACGCCTACATGTGGATATTAAAGTATCCAACGATCTGATGCAGGAAAAAATCCCCCCCATGATCCTACAGCCACTTGTCGAAAATTCTGTTAAGCATGGCCTTTCCAGTCTAATAAAGGGAGGATCTATATGCATCTATATCTTCAAGGAAAGTGGAAAGCTTAAGTTTGAGATATCCGACACAGGGGTCGGCATCGAAAACAAACAAACCGTTTTTGGCAAGGGAGTGGGACTGACCAATACCAAACTTCGACTACAAAAAATGTATCAAAGCCAATTGGAAATTTTGGACAATGAGCCCCAAGGGCTAAAAATCCGTTTTTCGATATGAAAAAAGTAATCATTGCTGATGACGAAAAAGCGGGCAGAACCTTGATCAAACAGTACCTCGAAGACTATCCAGAACTTGTTTTGGTCGCTGAGGTCAACAATGGTGTCGATGCCATCTCTGAGATCAACCGTTTCAAACCCGACCTTGTTTTTTTAGACATACAAATGCCGGGCAAAACAGGTTTTGAGGTATTGACCTATTTAGAGGTATTGCCCGATATCATCTTTTCAACAGCCTATGACGAATATGCGCTCAAAGCATTTGAAGTGCATGCTGTTGATTATCTGTTAAAGCCCTATACAAAAAAACGTTTCAAACTAGCGGTTGAACGCTTGAGCCTTGACAATCAAAAATTGGGCAACCTCACTGAGAGTCTTTTAATGGAAAACACCTACCCCGCTAGGGTATTGGTTCATCAAAACCGAAAATTGATCACCGTGGCCATAGACGATATTTTTTGGGTTGAGGCTTTTGGTGACTATTCAAAGCTACACACCGAGAAGCAAGTGCTACTCAGCAATTTTGGAATCACCGAATTAGAACAAAAACTAAACCCCAAAAAGTTTATGCGGGTACATCGATCTTCCATCATCAATTTGGATAAGGTGAAGGAATTGAACAAATATGGAAAAAGCTATGATGTCACCCTGTTGAACGGAGATATCGTAAGGGTCAGCAGAGGGTATATGGATGCCTTGAAAAAAATTATGCTTTAAGTTAGCTACCTTTGCCAAAAGCTTTTGTATGATCCTGAAAAATCTGCCCCAAATCAAACACGCAGAAAGCAACAATTTTTTTCTTTTGGCCGGCCCATGTGCCATAGAAGGGGAAACCATGGCCCTACGCATCGCGGAGAAGGTAATGCAGCTTACCGAAAAATTGAAGATTCCCTATGTTTTCAAAGGAAGCTTCAAAAAGGCCAACCGTAGTCGAATCGATTCCTTTACTGGAATTGGCGATGAAAAAGCCTTAAAAATATTGAGAAAAGTAGCTGAAACCTTTCACGTACCGACCATAACCGATATTCATGAAGTGGATGATGCCGAAAAAGCTGCTGCCTATGTCGATGTGCTGCAAATACCTGCTTTTTTGGTACGCCAAACCGATTTGGTGGTCGCTGCAGCAAAGACAGGAAAAGTGGTCAATCTAAAAAAAGGACAGTTCATGAGTCCTGAAAGTATGAAGCATGCCGTTAAAAAAGTAACCGATTCAGGCAATAACACTGCTTGGATCACCGATCGGGGCACCATGTTCGGTTACCAAGACATGGTTGTCGATTTTCGGGGAATACCCACCATGAAACAGTACGCCCCTGTGGTATTGGACGTCACCCACTCGTTACAACAACCCAACCAATCCTCTGGCGTTACCGGAGGTAGACCTGCGCTTATTGGCACCATGGCCAGGGTAGGTATTGCAGCGGGTGTCGACGGGCTCTTTATGGAGACCCATTACGACCCTTTAAATGCGAAAAGCGATGGGGCAAACATGCTCGATTTAAGTTTACTTGAAAAATTGTTGGGTGATTTGGTCAAAATCAGGGCGGTCATAAATGACCTCTGACATATCACTTTTTGACCCATGGATATTTGGCCTAAGTGATATTCTGACTTCAGAATACCTTCTTTGACTTTTTTGAAAAACATTAATCGACAGAAATTCAAAATTCGTCTACAAAAGTCAAACATTGGTATATCGCTTTTTTTCCACTCTTTTAAGCACATTACATTTATAGTGCAATAAAAACATAACCTCAATTTAATTGCTCAAGCACATTGGGTAATGGAGACCACGCCTAACATAAACCACTAGGCAATTATCACTGAAAAGGATCTCTTACAATACAATGGACATCACTACCATAAGAAGGGATAGAATGGCTTTGAATTACAATTAAATATATCGTTGTGAAAAAAAATCAAGTTTTAAAGTTTGGGGCATTGTTTGTATTTGGATGTTTGCTGACAAGTTGCCAAGAAGATGATGAGGGTGAATCTATCACTGAATCGAATGCCACAGATGTAGTCACTTTGGCTGAGCGGGATGAGTTAGAAAACGCGGTAAATGAAATTAACACTATCGTTGGAGATAATTTTGGTGTGGACATGGGTACTGGAAAATCAGTGGGTACTGAAAAATCGTACGATTGCATCACCATTACGGCTGATGAAGACGATAACGGCAATGTAGAAGTCATCATTGACTATGGTGAAGAATGCGAACTTAGAAATGGTGCCATTGTATCTGGAAGTATTATCGTAACCTATGCCATAGCAGACGACGAATTTGAAATTGTGTACACCTTACAGAACTATGTATATAATGATATCGAGGTTACCGGAAGTGCCGTTGCTGTGTATGACTACGAAAATGAAGATGCAAATCTTGGTTATACCTATAGCTCCAATTTCAATTTTGCCTGGCCTGATGGACTTACAGCAATCGACAGTACTACCTATACCACTGAAACAGTGTTCGAAGAAAATGAGGAGAACTTCTTCGACTTTTACACGCTAGTTACCGGTAGCGGTGCCACCGAATTCAGCAATGGGGACAGTTATACATTTGAAATCACTTCGCCATTGCGTAGCGAACCCGGCTGTCGTTACTATGTTAGTGGTATTATTATCAATACTGAAAATACAGCAACAACAACATTGGATTATGGAGATGGAACATGTGATGCCATAGCTATTGAGACGGATAGTGATGGCAATGTGACCACTGTTGACTTAAACAGAAAAGAGAATAATGAAGATTCAGAATCTTAAAAGTTATTATGAAGTTTCATATGGTGAAGTTTGGATTTTTTATTGATTAGTCGTTTTATTTTAAGTGTAGCCGCCCTGTATGTTTTTCAGGGTGGCTTTCTTTTATTTCCAAAATTTCTTGTCTTTTACTGCATAAGCATCTGCAAGTACTTCTTGTAAAACCTGTTCATCAATATCTTGCAATGTAGTGTATCGCAACGACCGCATCACTTTTCTCCCTTCGGTGACCATCATGTCTTGATGCACGGTTAAATGGGCAGCATGCCAAAAACCGAGATCTACATAGTGTTTTTTTATGGGCACATTTAGATAGCAAAATGGTTTTCCCTCCAAATAGTAAAACGGAATGTTATACTTGAACTTTAAGTCCAAATCTGGTATATGGTGTTCGATGATGAGCTGTAAATGCAGCAAAATGTTTCGAAAGGGATCTTCTTGTGACAATATATAGTCTTCAGCTGGGTTCATACCGGGCATAGTTTTTCAACCTATTGACGGTTTCATATCAAAAGTAAAATATTCCCATAGCACTCGATCAAAATATTCAAAATATACATGACCATATAGCTCCTGGTACCGCTTACAGAGACTATTTATCCGCTTAAAATGCCAACGCACCTCAGAATTCTTGTAGCACGTATCAAGGCGAACACTAGGCATCAGCTGTTTCAAAATAAAATAGACCAACATGTTTCCCAGAAGTTCCCCACAATCGTGATTAAGTCTTACAATACCGAAACACTACACAGCAAAGCGCCCAAAAATTGGATACCTTGAGGTTGTGACTGAAAATCATGACCAATTCTTATGCATCAAAATAACCTCTTAGTTTTGTAGAATGGAAGGTGTCTTTAGAAAAATGCTGTTAAGCGATGGACAAATTTGCCGATCCATTGATCTCAACATCAAAATCCCTCCTTATTTTATCGGAATATTGCTTGGGTGTTTTGTCTGATATCCAAACCCGCTTCGTGGCCATATCGACATCAAAGTGAAAGCAGGAAAAATCTCCGCAACATTCGTTTTCTAGTCGAACCATTAAAAACCGAGTGATTTTTGGTCTTAGCTCATATTCCAATTCTATACAGAATTTCTTGAGCTTTTGGTCGGCATCTTGGGTCAAAATCCAATTAAAGTTCACTGTGCGAACAGGTTAAATAGCATATTAATATACAAAAACTTTTAAACTGTTCATCTTATGTTAATAAGTGTATTCAATTCTTAATCTTTAGTTTACATAGTCTTCAAGATAAGCAAACCTTGGGGTGAGTCTTCCATGATGTGTCATGCGCGCCCTTTCTAGAATACCATGGGCATCGCCATTAAAAAATGCGGGGATGACATATTTCGAGAATGCTTCACCAAAACCATTGCTCGCATCACGGGGCAATTCTGCCGGGAGATTGTCAACGGCCATCACCGCAATGGCATTCAGCTGTCTATAATCGACTTCAGCTGCAGAATTGGGGTCATAACCATAAATCGGAGCGGCAATGGTCGAAGGTCGAATGGTACTGGCCACAGGGCCATCGATATCACAACTGACATCGGCCACGACCTTTATTTTAAAATCAGGGTGCTTGGTGTCTTCCCGTGTGTAAAGATATGGGGCTCCCTCACCATAAAAGTGGCCAGCAACATAGAAATCGGTCACTTTGGCAAAGCGAAAAAAATTGGAGCGATACGCTCCGGGATGGGCAAAAAAATCTGCCTTATTTCCCCGAACGCCATCTTTGCGTTTGTTGTATTCCGTAGCATCGATCTGGCAATACACCGGTTCATTGAATTTTTTCTTGAGGTATTCAGCCACATTCACTTTTTTGAGGCCCATGGCATCCAACATTTCCTTGGCGCCATTGCCCACGCGACCCTTGCCCGTCAATAAAACTTTGATGTTAGGTAATTGTATCTTTTGAAGCTCCACGATCAAGGCTTGACGGTCTGCCAAGCTTTCAGCCTTGGGCAGTGTATAAAGATCATATTTGAGTCCATAGGCGCGCACTCCATTGTAGGCCCCCACAATGCCTGCATATCGGCCGAAGGCTACCAAACGCTTTCCGGTGATGTCAGTGATCACCTCATGATCGTACAGTTCAATGTTTTTGGCTAAAATGGCCCGTAACAAGTCACGATTGTATGGCTGTTTCTTGATGGTATGTGAAAAGAAGAAGTATTTTTTGTCGGCCATCAATGCTTCTATGGGTACTTCTTTCACCCCAAGCAGTACATCGCAATCGGCCATGGAATTGGAAATCGGAATGTTCATATCACGGTATTCTTGATCATTGAATACCCGTATGGGAGATGATTCTACGACAATCTGGGCCTGGGCATGGTTTCTTAAAACCGTTTGGCATAGGGTTGGGGACAATACCACCCGACGATCAGGCGGATTCTTACGTTCGCGTATAATTCCGAACTTCATGGGCAACTTGGTATAATTGTTGACCTAAAATACATGTAAGAAGAGGGGTACGCAAACTTTTGATTAACTTTGCCATCCTTTTTATAAAAAGTTCTTTGAAAAGAACTAGTGGGGTCCTGAAACAAGTTCAGGACAGTTCACTTACGATATGTTATGCATATCTAGTTCACTGGGGCCGACCGGTTTTGACAGCAAGACCAATGGCGATGTAAGCATGTCGAGCTATGGAATTGACGCTCGTTAATCTCCATTCCAACCTTTTTAAATGGCGAGTCTAACTACGCTTTAGCTGCTTAATCGACTGAATTATAGTAAGTCTAAGCCTAGTCCCGCAAGGCGGGAAAGCTGAATGCCCTTTGGTAGCCCTTGTTGACGGCGACCTGCATAGGGGCACCATAAAAGTCAACACCGAATGTTCAGGGCTTCGCTGACCATTCTAAACCAAAGAAGCTAAGCGTACGATAGGCCGTCTTGGGTCGGTCGTAGGTCGAAAATAACACCAAGACTACACATGTAGAAAGCATGGTTATTGCTTGTTTGGACGAGGGTTCGACTCCCTCCGGCTCCACCTATGCCCTCCTTCGCTCTCGGTAAACCTCGAGCGAAGGAGGGCCTATTACACATTTCGTAAAGCCAAATCAATACAACAGTCGGGCTACGGCGGACACATCAACCGCTAAATTCAACCATATTCCCCTTTAAACAAATTACTTATGACATTACCCTATTCTGTCTGCATTCCCAACTGTTCAATACTATTCTGGGGTTTCCACCAATCTAGAACAACGATTGAGAACCCATACTGCAGGCGAAGTTCATTTCACCAAAGACAAATTACCTTTTGAATTAGTTCATGTTTCCTACTTTATAAACAAACAAAAAGCATATACCCTTGAGCGATATTTGAAATCAGGCTTGGGCATCGCATTTAGAAACAAGAGACTGATTTGAAAAAGTAATATGCCGAAGCTACGAGTACAATGAGAAGCGAAGGAAGTCTTTCAAGAATTGAAAACTCACCGAATACTGGTATCTTCGAAGCTATCAATATGTATTATGTCTAAAGGCAAATCTTGGTTACGAATACTTATAGATCTCATCGAAGTCTTTTTTAGTAGTGCCCAGCGCAGCAAAAGAGGTCGTACATGGCACCAACATGTGGTGCCTTATGAAGAGGGTTGGGCCGTGCGTCGTGAAGGCAACCAACGGATCACTAGCCACCATCGAAAGCAGAGCACGGCCATTCGCAAAGCCAAAAGTCTGGCCAGAAAATACAAGGCAGATGTGATTGTTCACCGATCCAGTGGAGGTATTCGAGAGCGGATATCTTATGGTGGGTAAAAACTCCACACAAAAAGAACATCCAACCCTCTTGATGAATTGTCCTTTAAAATCATTTGAGGCTGTAGGCCGAATTTGCCGCAAGGGCTCAGTGAATGCTCATATACCATTCGAAAGGGCACTCATGAAGGTCAGCTGCCGGAGCTGCATCATCCTTTTTATGGCTTGCCTCTACTTCTGGAGGCCCTTGTTGCTGCTGTTCCCCATCGGGCTTTGGTTTACCTTCACCTTCTCCAGCAGCAGGCTCACACTTCACCTCAAAATCATCAAAAGTACCATTAAGGCCTCTCCAACCACCGGCAGTGGGTATTACCATTTCCCGTTTTACATCAGGCCCTGCAGGAGGTGGGGGTGGATTCTCTATTAACCGGGCGGTAAAAGTACACGTAGCACCCTTAAATTGCACAAAAACATGTGCATTGACATTACCGGAAACGTAAATTTTGTGCCATTTTCCATCGCAGGGGACAGAAGCCGACATTTTAGGAGTAAGAACAGGCATTTGATCTGTATTTTGAATATGTTGAAAAAACAGTTGAACCTCAGCAGGTTCAATAGAAGGTCTTGTTAAGGTCAAGATGCACATATTTGTTGGGTTTTAAAAACCCGCTTGTATAAATAGACCGCTCCTTTGTGTGAATGGTCAAATTTCTTCGACCTAATTGGTAATGACCTCCGAAATGTATACCTCCATGGCCATGCATCGAGTTGAGTAGCTATTGCCCACTCCTCCCCATACTTTTTGAATATAAAAAAGTACACTGGGAATATGATAAATCGGAAAGGGCAACGTATACCATGCGATTGAAAATTGACCTATTGGTACATAATTACGTACTGGATATACAAATCCATTCCTACCATTGTATTTTACCACTTAACTTACCTTAGATTCACTTTTACCATTTTAGACAACGAATGGCTTTTTTAAATTACCGCCATGCTGTTGTAAAAAACATGCTTTTCAAACTCCTTAATGAAGGTTTCATTGCATCGGCTGTATTATCCATTTTTAAAGCTGGGGCAATGCATCTAAAAGTATTGGATTTGAATACCATGCAACAAGACGATAATGAACAAGGCCCACCCAATACTTAAAACACAAAACAGCAAAAACGCATAGGCTGACCCAACAACAATCATATCAACCATAAAACGATGACCGATGACCATCAAAAAAAGAACTATCGCTACAATATGTGCAACGCTCCTGATCTCATGCATGCATTCCTGTGTAAGCACACGCATTGAAGCCAGCCCTTATCAAGACAGTGCCGAAAATATCGAATGTCAGCGCAAGTCAAGCTGGAGCTACTGGTGGGGCGTGGCACCGGGAAGCACCAAACTGGTCAGTGCCAACCCTGAAATCGTAGGTACGGAATGCCCTTGTGCGGAGAAAGCTATGTCTTGGACCGTGGTAAAAACCTCTTTTCCAGATTTTTTGTTGAGTCTGGTTACCTTGGGTATCGTGAACCATAGAACCGCAATATATGGCTGTGCCAGACCCCATAACGGCGAAGGCGATTTGGATAATTAAACACTAGGCTATGCTACCCGAAGGAATAACACAACTGCCCATTCTGCAATGGACCAATAAGCATGAAAACTTTACCCATAATTTGGTGCAAAACGCCTCTTTCAAACTGAGAAATCCTTCAGGAAACAACCATAAGGAACGTTATCGAAAAAGCACCAAAAATTTTCAGTGGTTGATCCAACACGCCCTTGACCATAATCTGAAGCTCCGAGCGATGGGCAGTGGTTGGTCATTTACCAAGGTTGGCGTCACCGAAGGTGGACTTATTGATACCGCTTCCTTGAATTTTTCATTTCCACTCACCCAAAAATATATAAATGCCAATTATACGCATGGGCCGGAAAACCTGTATTTTTTACAGTGTGGGACCATCATCTATGAAATCAACAACCGACTCGATGCTAAAATGCCACCGCGTTCCATTAAAGCGTCAGGCGCAAGTAATGGACAAACTGTTGCAGGGGCACTTTCAACCGGCACCCATGGTGCCGCGTTCAATGTAGGGGCAATTCCCGATTTTGTGACAGGCTTGCATTTGGTAACCGGCCCCAACACCCATATTTGGTTGGAACGTGCCTCATATCCTGTTGCCTCACAGGAATTTGTGGATTGGCTGGATGCTGACCTACTACGGGACGATGACCTGTTCAACGCTGCCCTGGTCTCTTTTGGAAGTTTTGGATTCATTCACGGGGTGATGATCGAAACAGAACCGCAGTTTTTGCTCACCGAACATCGTGTCGGAAACATTGCATATGACAACACGCTAAAAAAAGCGATGACCCAGCTCGATTTCGCTGACCTGCACTTACCCGGAACGGGACAGAATGGTGACCTATACCATTTCGAGATACTCTTCAACATTCACAGGTTTGAACCGGGCAATCCCCAAAAGGGAGCTTTCTTAAAATACATGTTCAAAAAACCCGTGATTCCGCACCCCCCTATTTTAAGGGACCATAATTTTACCTATGGTGACGATCTTTTGGGCATCATTTCAACCGTTTTGGATACACTACCGGGTTCTGGACTCCTCATTCCCACATTGGTCAACAATATGTTCAACCTCGCCTTTACACCAAAACCTCCCATTCAAGGAACCATCAAAGAGATTTTCAATTATACCAAGTTCCGGGGCAAGGTTGCCAGCGCTGCTATCGGAATCGACATTACCGATTCGCCAAAAGCCTTGGAATTGATTGTGGAAGTAAACCGACAAAAACCCTTTCCGGGTGGACTTTCCCTTCGCTACGTAAAAGGCACTAAAGCTACTTTGGGCTTCACGAAATTTACCAATACCTGTGTTTTGGAAATGGACGGTGTCGATGGCGATACAACCAGGGCATTTTACGAGGCGGTCTGGAACAAGTTTGAACAAGAAGGAATTGCCTATACGTTACACTGGGGCAAAATCAATTTCAACCTCAATGAAAATCGGGTCAAACAAATGTATGGAACAGCAGCCGTGGACGCTTGGATCAAGGCACGCAATCAATTGTTGTCCATCCCCGTTTTAGAGGTTTTCAACAACGGATTCATCAAAAAATGTGGACTCGATAAGGTACAAGGGGCCATTGTTTAAGAGTCAGGCTTATTTTTTTACATCGTCTTCATTGACCCCTGAACCTTCACCGGGCGGATTTGTACCGGTATCATCTTTTACAGGTTGATATGTTGTGATATCGGGCTTAGGGCCTTTATCAAGGCCATCGTTCAATACTTTGTTTCCTTTGTCTGGTTCCATAGTGTCTTATTTAAAAAAAGTTATCGTTAAAATAGTATCTCCGGTAATCAAGATACCTTCATTGCGATCCAATGATTTGTCAAAAGCACCCGACGGGTTCAGTCGCCAAACATCTTCAATAAAAATCTCCTTTGTACTTGGGTATGCCGAAGACCTTGACCTTACACCGTACTTACCCCCAATCTTTCTTCCATCTTTTAGGGTGACAATGACCCAGTTCGCTTTCCGCTTCGAAAAATGCCAGTCCCAAACCGTGCTTTCAGGACCGACGAAATTTCTCTTAAACAACTTGCTCTTTGATATGCTGTAATACACCCAAGTCAAAAGTATGGGGGTAATAAAAGTGAAAACAAAAGTGATGGCATAGTATAAAAATGGGCTTTGGGCAGCGAACTTGCCGTCATTGATCTGAAATATCGGCCAAAAAAATAAGCCAAAATTGATAAAACTGATTCCTATGGCCTCATAAAGATCTTTAGAAAAATCTGTCTTTTTAGAAGCATAAAAAAGCCCATAGACTTTCATGGATATAAATCCAGGAACAAAGAAAAAAACAAAGAGGATGACCGTTTCAGGATTCGTTATTTCCATTTAATACCAAATTTATTATTCAACAAAATCAATTTCAACAAGGTATACCCCGGCCAACTCTAAATCTGCATTTGTGGTAGCCCCCACTCAGCCTAGCCCCGCTCCTAAAATTCGTTTTCGCCCCCCTTGCCAAACCTACAAAAAACGTCACATCATCATTCCCATCCCCTGTCTATCCGCTTCTAATACCGTACAAGTTCACCTGTAGGCTGTTCAAATCGGTTACCGCCAAATATTGGGTTTGTGCTACGATGCCATTTTAAAAACAAAAGCCTTTACTTCGGCATAACAGCATACCAAATTACCGATATGGACAAAAAACTAAGTGGGAGAAACTTTATGATTTAAAGTTATAAAATGGACACAGATCAGACAATACCCATAATCACTAATTTCTTTACAGGTTTCATTTAATTTGCTACCTCGAGCCATACCACTAACTAAATATGATAAATCCAACCCCTAAGCCAAGCCATTGTCTATTATCAAACTTCCATAAATCAGAGTTCTCACCTAGCGAAACATCAAAACCATAAAAAAGCCCAAAAGTCAGTTTGTTTATCGAGACTGTTACCCCTCCGCCATAACTAAAAAAACCATTGTTGAAAGTAGTGCCATCAGGAAATTGGGAAAATTCGTCAAATGTATTTGATGCGTTTAGCTCCACAGCACCTAGACCGATAAGGGGACCGATCACCAAATCAAAATTATTGGTCTTGTTATCCGTTCCCTCCCTAAATTGAAAAGTTGTAGTACCAATATTGTACCCAAAATGAAAAACCCCTGAAATTCCGGCACTTAATTCTTGATCAAAGGTCTGTCCCCTTCTTTCAAAACCAAAGCGCCATTTGATCGGTATCGTAAGGCTACTTACTGCAAAGCCTGCATAACTTAGTCTTATTTTTTCAGCATTTTTTAAAGGATAAAAGAATACCTGTTCTGGCTTTGTGTATAACTCTTTCTGCCTTCTTTGCCCTTTGGTCAAGGTGGAATTCCGAATGTTATTGTTCCTGTTATCTAAATTATTCGTGGTATAAGGAGAAATCACAACCAAGTTTTTCTCAAACTTAACAAAGCCATTTCGAATGATGTCCTTGGCTACATAATCTAGCTCTGCGAAATTATTGGTCGGGTATGTTCCGCTTTTTCTGTAAAAATTTTCCTTAAAATCTTTTTCTAACTTTTCAAACTTTTCACGGCTGATGGAAGGTTCAAGTGCGAAAGCATTATCCTTCAAAAGACTATCAAAATCTTTCTTACTTGCTTGACGCAAAACATGATTGGATTTTCTTTTTGCTATGGTAATTCTATCAATCATCGGCTCAAAGAAATTGTTTTGACTGATTGACTTTAAGTTTCTTATTCTGTAGGTTTTTAGATATTGATAGCTGGTTCCGCTTTGGGCCTTGATGCTATAGATTGACAATAAAGCAAAAAGAACAAAAATGAGTTGTTTCATGCTGGCCGATTTATGATCAGTGACCAAACCTAATGCTAAATGTGATTGAGTTTTATACCCGTCTTTGGGTATTTTCAGAACGTATACTTTTGCTCCACTGCATAGCGCAACAGCTCCCCTGCGCCACTTAGGCCAAGCTTTCGGATCATGTTTTTACGATGGGTATCCACGGTGCTTTTGCCGATAAAGAGGGCATCGGCGATCTGATGGGATGTGCGTCCCCTGGCAATCAATTGCAGAATCTCCCGTTCGCGGGCAGAGAGCACACTTTTAGAACTGTTCTTTGCTGCATGCGTCACATGTATTTTCTTGTCGTAATAGGGTTTTCCCTGGGCTACGGTTCGAATGGCTTCCAATACCACTTCGAGACTGCTGTTTTTTAAAATATAGCCCTGGGCCCCAGCAGACAGCATTTGCTGTACCGCTTCTTCCTGGTCAAACATGGTAAAGGCGATAACCTTGGTGTACGGCAATTCTTTGAGAATGATTTTGGTGGCCTCAATCCCATCCAGTTTGGGCATTCGAATATCACATAGCACCACCTTAGGTTGTTTTAACCGCACCAACTTCAACAACTGTTCCCCATCATTGGCATGACCAAGAATACTAATATCATCTTCGTATTTAATATAAGAACGGATACCATCGATCAGTGCCTGGTGGTCTTCCGCTATCGCCACCGTAATCATACCGGAATATCGATTAATATGGAAGTGCCTTTGCCCAACACGCTGTCAATGGTAAAACTCCCTTCCAAATGTTCCACCCGTTTTTCAATAGTGGTCAATCCCATCCCATTTTGGTTACTTTCCACACTAGCGCTATCGAACCCCTTCCCATTGTCTTCCACAATGATGTTTAACTGCGCTTCATGTTGGGTAAACTGAATATGGGCCGTGGTCGCATCTGCATGTTTGATGATATTGGCCACCAATTCTTGCACCATACGAAAAATGGTCAATTCGAGGGCATTCTCTAAACGTTCGCCCAAACCAAAATCTGCTACGGTCACTTGTAAGGTATTCGTTTCATTGATGGTCTGGGCCATTTTTTTAACGGCAGGCAACAGCCCTTGGTCACTCATCACACCTGAATTTTTATGGTGTGCCATCCCACGGATCTTTTGGTAGGCCTGCTCCAATAACTTTTGGGCATTTTTTAGGGCAGGGTCCTTTTTGCTGACCGGCACATTCTCAAAATGTAGTTTGATGGTGGCCATCAAGCTCCCTAGATCATCATGCAGTTCGTTGGCGACTTTTTGGCGTTCTTTCTCTTGCCCCGCAATCATGGCATCGATACTGACCAGTTCCTGTTCTTTGAGCAGGTTTTCTACACGTTGTTGTTTGAGTTGGACTTCTTGTTCGGCCAATTGGCGTTTTTTGGTGGTGTTCTTTTGGAGCAATATGGCTATTCCAGCTCCCAAGAGTAAAGCTAAAGTTGCTGCAATCAACCAGTTGCGGTTGGCGCGTACTTTTTTTTGTTCTTCGAGAATTTGTCTTTCTTTTTCTGCGGTTTGGTATTTAGCCTCAAGTTCGTTATATGCATTTTGATTTTTTAGTACCGTGTAAACGTTATTCTGACTTGTATATTCCATTAGGTTTTTAAAGGCCGAGGAAAAGTCTTTGTTTATTGAATCCAACATCGATTGATAAAAGAAAAAGTATTTATGGTTTTCTTTTTCAAATCTATTTTTTGCTCCACCTTTTACTAGTTCCAAAAATTGTTCTGCTTTTTTTGGAGAATCATTATAAATGTGATACCGGGTTAAAGCATAAAAGGAGTTCTTTAAAAGTGTTGACTTATAAGGGTAAGAAATTTTATCTAATTCTTTTAGAGCAAATTCTTCAAAGCGAATGGCTTGTTCGTTTTTTCCAAGTATATGTTCATATACCCCGTGTAATTGATAAATCTGGGCATTCAAATAATGGAATTTACTAGTTTTTACAAATTGGAGCAGATACTTTGAATTCGATGGATTCCAATCTCCTTTCTTAAAATATTGGAATGAGAAGATTAGATTATAATATTTATAGTAGGCCTTTTCCAAATTGTCA
>JBCDBD010000020.1:0-64764 GCA_039184335.1 Bacteroidota bacterium
ATGCAATGTTCGCCGCAACAGGTTGGAACCTTAAAAAGTTGATGGAAAAACTGGTAGAGGAAAACCTGTACCCATTTTTCAAAACCCTGGATTTTCAATTTTTCATACAAAATGCATGAGTTGATAAGGAACGACTAATTAGAAGTATGGAAATTTAGAAGACCCTTTGATTTTTTCACTGAAATGTTAGCGTACCTATTCCCTAATGAAGCTATCTGATAGCCCTTCTTCAGAATTGCCGCCTACCATGACATCAAAAGTACCTGGTTCCACAATGAATTGATAGTCATTATTGTAAAAACCCAGTTCTTTGTCGGTTAAGATAAACTCTACTTGTTGTGATGTTCCTGCCGCTAAAGCTATTTTTTGAAAACCCTTAAGTTCTTTGACCGGTCTGGCTACACTGGCCACTTTATCATGTATGTACAGTTGTACGACCTCTTCTCCAGCCAATTTTCCCGTGTTGGAAACCTTGACTGAAACCTTAATGGCATTTTGGTCATTGCTATCAATCTGTAAGTTGGAATAATCAAATGTAGTATAGCTCAATCCATGACCAAATGGAAACAACGGTGAATTCTCTTCATCTGCATAATGCGACCAGAATACATCAGGTTCCGGTTTAGAGCGGCCTGTACTGTGATGATTGTAATAGATAGGTATTTGCCCCACATTGCGCGGAAAGGTCATAGGTAGTTTTCCACTGGGGTTGTAATCTCCAAACAGTACTTTGGCTATGGCATTTCCTGTTTGTGTTCCCAATTGCCAAGTCTCCAATATTGCCGGAATGTGATTTGCTTCCCAATCCAGGACCAATGGGCGACCATTCATGAGTACCAATACGATGTTTTTGTTGACCTTGTGTACAGCCTTGAGCAAATCGCGCTGTAGACCAGGTAGTTCCAATCTGGTTCGACTTCGCGCTTCACCGCTCTGAAAACCATGCTCTCCCAGAACCATTACCACTACCTCAGATCCTTTGGCAAGGGTCACTGCCTCTTCTATTCCTGAAGTATCGGTTTCATTGATATTTACATGCTGTAAAAAGCTGGTTTCCCCCAAAAAAACCTCAGGTCCCTTGGCGTAGGTATAGTTTTTGGTGTACGCTCGTAAGCCTTCCAAAAAGGAAACCGCAGTATTGTCATCTGAAGCGATACGCCAACTGCCCAATGGACTGTTGGTATCTTCTGCAAGTGCCCCGATGACCGCAATTTTTGTTTGCCTTTTATCCAAAGGCAATAGATTGCCTTCATTTTTAAGCAAAACGATTGATTTTGTGGCCATTTCCAATACCCCTGTCTGGTGGTCTTTATGGTAAATACGTTCTTTTTCTCTTTTTTCGTCACAATAGCGATAGGGATCATCGAATAGCCCCAGTTCAAATTTTATACGTAGAATACGACCTACGGCCTCATTGATAACATTTTCTTTCAGTCTACCTTCTTTTACGAGCTTGACAAGATGTTTGATATAGGCATACGACTCCATATCCATATCGCAACCAGCTTTAGCGGCAAGTTCTGCCGCCTGTTTTAAGTTTTCAGCATACCCATGCTGTCTTAATTCACCCACAGAATTCCAGTCAGAGATTACAAAACCCTCAAAGCCCCAGCAGTCCTTTAAAATAGTGCGCTGTAAAAAACCATCGCCTGTGGCAGGTATTCCGTTTAAGATGTTGAACGAGTTCATAAAAGTTTTCACATCGGTTTCCACAGCAGCTTTAAAAGGAGGCAATATGATATTGTAGAGTGTTGATAAACCTATGTCTGCTGTGTTATAATCCCTTCCAGCTTCTGCAAATCCATAAGCGGCGAAATGCTTTGCGCAGGCCGCTATGGTATGGGGTGATGCGAGGTCATCACCTTGAAAACCTTGAATTCGTGCTTTGGCAATTTGTGTACCCAAAAAAGGATCTTCACCAGCACCTTCCATGACGCGGCCCCAACGCGGATCACGTGAAATATCGACCATGGGGGCAAAGGTCCAATTAAGGCCTACCGCAGAAGCTTCGTCTGCTGCAATTTGGGCTGATTTTTTGATGGTTTTTAAGTCCCAACTAGCGGCTTCAGCCAAAGGAATGGGAGCCAGGGTCTTATACCCATGAATGACATCAAACCCAAATATAAGGGGAATGCCCAATCTTGATTCTTCGACTACCAATTTTTGGAGCTTTCTGATTTCTTTGGTTCCCACTACATTGAGCATGGAGCCCACCCATCCTTTTTTTAGATGCTCATATTTGACAGTTGGATCTCCTCCCTTGGGCTTTACTGGTCCGGTAACATCGCCAAAGCCATTGTATTGGTTCATCTGCCCTACTTTTTCCTCAAGGGTCATCAAATTTAAAAGCGAAGCTACTTTCTGGTCTATTGTTTTAGCTTTTGCCATTGATGCATATAGTATTGAAATATGGAAAATGATATCGTTCGGTCAACAAGAATAACTGTTGCAGCTTATTTTTATGATTACACATACCGCTTTTATTGTGAAAATGCAAAGTGTGCCAAAATACCGTAAAATTCCTTTATGCCCTAATCTTTGGTCTTTGTACTTTTAAAAAAAATTAAAGATGTACTCCAGACCTGAACAATTGAAAGCTTTTGATAGATTACTCACCATTATGGAAGAATTGCGGGTCAAATGCCCATGGGATAAAAAGCAGACGATACAGTCTTTACGACACCTGACCATTGAAGAAACCTATGAATTGGGTGATGCTATCTTGGCAAATGATTTGGAAGAAGTAAAAAAAGAACTGGGTGATTTGCTGCTTCATATTGTTTTTTATGCGAAGATTGGTGCAGAGACCCATGATTTTGATATTGCCGATGTGGCGAATGCCATTTGTGAGAAGCTTGTTCGTAGGCATCCGCATATTTACGGGGATGTCATTGTTGCAAATGAGGATGAGGTAAAACAGAACTGGGAGCGCATTAAACTCAAGGAAGGTAAAAAAAGTGTATTGGAGGGGGTGCCAACGAGTTTACCAGCTTTGGTCAAGGCAAATCGTGTACAAGAGAAGGTGGCTGGTGTTGGCTTTGATTGGGAGCTGCCTGAACAGGTTTTTGAGAAGTTACAGGAAGAATTGCAAGAACTCCAAGAAGAAATAAACAGAAATGATGTGGATAAGATAGAGGCCGAGTTTGGAGATGTGCTTTTTTCTATGGTCAACTATGCCCGATTTTTGGGTGTAAATCCTGAAAATGCTTTGGAACGTACCAATAAAAAGTTTATCAAAAGATTTCAATACCTTGAAAATAGATCTAGGGAATTGGGGAGATCCCTTAAGGAAATGACGTTGGCAGAGATGGATGTATTCTGGGAAGAAGCCAAAAAAATCAGTTGACTGTATTGGTCTTTGGTTACATGTTTTCTGTAGTTTTGCTATCCTTAAAACCATAATCTAAAAGCAACGTTATCCAACAGTATACCAAAGAGTTCCGTTACAATCTACAATTGGCTTATCCGGTAATTCTGGGTATGTTGGGCCATACCTTCGTGGCCTTTGCCGACAATGTGATGGTTGGCCAATTGGGTACTGCCGAATTGGCGGCGGTATCGTTGGGTAATAGTTTTGTTTTTATAGCAATGTCATTGGGTATTGGCTTTTCGACCGCAATAACACCTTTGGTCGCAGAGGCTGATGGGGCAGGCAGTAAAGCGGATTGAAAAAGTGCGCTAAAGCACGGTTTGGTATTATGTACGCTACTCGGCTTATCGCTCTTTGGCATTATCTTGCTCTGTAAACCCCTGCTGTACCATATGCAACAGCCACCACAAGTGGTAGTACTTGCCATACCCTATCTAGAACTGGTAGCCTTCTCATTGGTGCCATTAATCATCTTTCAGGCTTTCAAGCAATTTTCAGAGGGACTCTCGCAAACCAAATATCCCATGTATGCCACGATTCTGGCCAATGTGGTCAATATTGTATTGAACTACTTGCTGATATTTGGTTCTTTTGGATTTCCCAAACTAGGCATTGTCGGGGCAGCCATAGGTACTTTGGTTTCACGTTTTATTATGGTTGGGTTCATTTGGATCCTGTTAAAAACCAAGAAGAAGTTCCATGAGTATGTGACACGATTTGATTTTAAGAATATTGAAAGTGTGGTCATCCGAAAAATCATTGGTTTGGGTTTTCCCTCTGCCCTTCAAATGTTCTTTGAAGTGGCCATTTTTACAGCGGCCATTTGGTTGAGTGGGGTGTTGGGCAAAAATGCCCAAGCGGCCAATCAGATTGCTTTAAATTTGAGCAGTATGACGTTCATGGTGGGTATGGGGTTGAGCGTAGCAGCCATGGTGCGGGCAGGTAATCAAAAAGGACTTCAGAATTTTGTGGAACTACGACGTATTGCCCAGTCAGTATTTTTCTTGACCTTTCTTTTGGAAATTGTTTTTGCAGCCCTCTTTTTGTTAGGAAGAAATTGGTTGCCCACCATCTATCTTGATTTGGATGATACCACAAATTTGATGGATAATACCGAAGTCGTCCTTTTAGCTGCAAAACTGTTGTTGGTAGCGGCTTTTTTTCAAATTTCGGATGGGATACAGGTTGTGGTCTTGGGCGCATTGAGAGGATTGCAAGATGTTAAGGTTCCGACCTTCATTACCTTTATCGCCTACTGGTTGGTTGGTTTTCCTATCTGCTATTATTTAGGACTGCATTCTGAATTGAAGAGCTCTGGAATCTGGGTAGGTCTGCTATTGGGGCTGAGCGTATCTGCAGTATTGTTGTATCTTCGATTCAATTATTTGACGAAGCGATTGATCATAAATTCTTAAGGCATGCAATTACCCAGATTTATTCTCGGAGACAATACCGATTATCCTGACGCCATATATGTGATACATACCGAATACCCACGTTTTGTCATCAATCTTGAAAATGATGAGGTCGAATGGTTTGAAGAATTTTCGAAAGAAGATGAAGCTGAACTGGAATCGGAAGCACAGCACCTAATTGAGGCGGCTACCGCATTTTATGATAGGGAAGTATCAAGGTACGATGAATAGCACTTATGGAAGAGCTCTTGCAACTTGATAAAGTGCTGTTTCTTTTCTTAAATGGGTTGGGAACTGAAGGTTGGGATGGTTTTTGGCTTATAGTCACTGATAAAAAGAGTTCGATACCCTTATACGCCACATTGCTTTTTTTTACCTATAAATCGTTCGGATTGAAGAGAACATTGCTGGTATTGCTTATGGTGGCCTTGCTGATTACGGTAACCGACCAATTGGCCAATTTTTTCAAATATGGTGTCAAGCGTTTTCGACCTTGCCATGATGAAGCGCTTATCGAATTGATGCGATTGGTCAAAAACCGTTGTGGAGGAAAATACGGTTATTTTTCTGCCCATGCAGGTAATTCGTTTGCAATAGCTTCATTCTTTGTATTTCTTCTTCAAGACAGATTTAAGCAATATAGGTATCTGTTGTTGGTATGGGCGGCATTGGTTGCCTATAGTAGAATTTATGTTGGAGTCCACTTTCCCTTAGATGTGCTTACTGGTGCACTCATTGGCTTATTTTTTGGTTGGTTGTTTTCGAAGTTATATATATTTACACACCAGAAAATTAGGGTATGATATCTTCCGCCAGATACTGGTTTTTGATTGCTTTGTCCATTCTCGTCTACATTGCAGGAATGTTCGTTACACTCTTTGAGTATGATTCTGCCCAATTTGCTGTTATGGCCATGCGTATGGTACAGGAAAATGATTTTATCAATCTTTTCAAGGGGCCCAATGAATATCTTGATAAACCACATATGCATTATTGGTTGGCTGCACTTTCTTTTAAAATTTTTGGCATCAATGATTGGGCCTATCGCATTCCAGGGATTTTAGCAACCTTGTTGGGTGCCTATAGTTGTTACGGTCTTGGAAAAATTCTATACAATTTTAACATTGGTAAGCTTTCGGCCCTCATTTTTATGACAGCACAGACTATAATGCTCTCCAACATCGATGTTCGAACAGATGCAGTGCTCACAGGGTTTACGATATTTTCTATCTGGCAATTGGTGGCTTATATCGATAGCAACAAGCTCAAGCATATTGCATGGGGTGCCTTTGGCGCTGGAATGGCTTTTTCTACCAAAGGACAGATTGCACTTTTGGTCATAGCTATATGTTTGCTCTGCCATCTATACTACACCCACAAATGGAACCGATTGTTGCATTGGAAAGTATTGGTGGCACTTTTGGTTTTTGGTCTGACAATAGCACCTATGCTATATGCCTATTACTTACAATTTGACCTACATCCTGAAAAAATCATCAGGGGCAAGAGCAACCGTAGCGGTATTTTCTTTATTTTCTGGGAACAGAGTTTTGAGCGCTTGAGTGGCGAGGGTGTGGGCAAGAATAGCAATGATTATTTCTTCTTCTTCCACACCTTTTTATGGGTATTCTTGCCATGGACGGTAATTGCATTGGTTGGCTATGGGTCTCGTATCAAATCATTTTTGAAGCTTCGGTTCAAAGATAATGCCAATAAAGAGTTTTTGACCTTGGGAGGGATAACCATACTTTTTTTTATTATCAGTTTTGCCCAGTTTAAGCTTCCCCATTATTTGAATATTTTGATACCGCTTTTTTCGGTCTTGACTGCTTCTTACATATATAGTTTGTATGAAAATACCCAAAAAAGAATGATACGTGTTTTGCTCGGAGTGCAGTATTTTATTCTTAGTTTGGTTTTCATTTTTTCACTGTTGCTCTGTTTCTTTGTTTTCAAGTTTCAACACTGGCACGGTTATATGGTGCTGTTTGGCTCTTTGCTGGTCATCACATATTTCTGCCTGAAGCGTGAAGAATATTTCATACGGATGATTACCCTCTCTGTCTACAGTTCGTTGTTGCTAAATGGAGTTTTAAATACCCATTTTTATCCTTGTTTGCTGAATTACCAAGCTGGTTCCACAATGGCTAAGTTGGTTGAAGAACGCAATATTCCAGTGGACAACATTTACAAAATTTCCCAGCGTTACTCTTGGGCCCTTGATTTTTACAATAGAAAACCAGTATCCTTTACCACTTTGTCTGCCATCGAGGGCAAAAGCGACATCTGGATTTATGCAGACCGCCAAGATTTGAAAAGACTGCGTAATGCAAATATGGATTGGAACGATCAAATTACTGTGGACCAATTTAGGATTACGCGATTACAGCTTGGATTTTTAAACCCGGCCACAAGACATAAAAAATTGGAAAAAATGCATTTAGTGCACCTTCACTAATGTTCCACAACCTGTAATTCTGGTTTTTTGAAATGGTAGATAATGCCCGTGAGTGAAACTAAGGCCGTTATCAAAAAGAAAACCATACTGACCCCAACAGAAGTACCCATATCCAATGCTAGCCATTTGGCGCCATAGAGAAAGGTTACCTCCCTGCTTCCTATTCCGCCGATGGTCAACGGCAAAACGGAAACAATCGAAGATACCAGAAAGACAAACAAATAAGCCATAAGGTTTGTGGTGATGCCCAAAGCCTGCAGTATCAAAAAAACCGCAACCAGTTGGACAAGTTGGACAAATGCCGAGTATGTCAGCGATTTCCAAAAAATAGGCAATGTGTAAGAGAAGAATTTTTTGTTTAATACCCAAAAAAACAAGACACTCAAAGGGATAGCAATTATAAAGAGCCACAAAATGTTTGAGAAAAAAGTATATTTCAAAAAAATTGCAAACAAACAGCTATATATAAAGATGAAGAGCATGCCACTTAGGCGGTCCAGCAACAATACGGAAACCACTTTTTTAGTGCCTGATCTGTACTTTCTTTGAATAACATATCCTTTGTAGGCATCGCCACCAATACCTCCTGGTAAAAAAAGGTTATAGAACATGCCCAATATGTATAATTTGAGGTTGCTCAGTTCTGTTAAACGTACGCCAATCTGATGAAAGTAAAGGTTCAGCCGCAATGCATTGGCAATTTTAGACAGTACAAAGAGCAAAACGGCCGACAAAAGATATATTGGAGTGGCACCCTTGATGACACTGACAATATCTTTAAAATTGATTTTCGTGAAAATAAAATAGATCAATGCAGTACTGATACCAATTTTTAGTATGGTCATCAGTTGTTTACGCAGCTTTTCCGGTACCAATGGTCACTTTTTTAACCCGATATGGGCGTTTTTGCTGTGATTCATAATAGGTTCTGATGAGCAATTCCATTACGATTCCAATAGTAAAAAGCTGTATCCCCCCTAAAATGAACATCATACCAAATATCAATAAGGGCCTACTGCCAATATCTTCCCCAAAACCAAGCTTGACAATAAGCAGGTATAAGTTGATGAGAATGCCCAGAATGATCAACAATACTCCGAATATGCCAAACAAATGGATTGGGCGTTGAAAATACTTTCTGATGAAAAGCAACAACATCATATCAGCGACTACCTTAAAAACACGCTCTAGACCATATTTTGATTTGCCGGCATGGCGTGCATGGTGTTTGACAGGTACTTGTTTGATCTGCGCACCTTCCAGATAGGCCAAAAGGGTGATGAACCGGTGCATTTCACCATAAAGGTTCAAGCCCTTGGCTATATCTTTGGTAAAGACCTTTAGGGCACAGCCATTGTCTTTAATATTTAATTTGGTCACCCTACGCACTAAAAAATTAGCAATTTTGGAAGGTATTTTTTTTACTAGGGAATCTTTTCTCTTTTGACGGATACCTGTGATTAAATCAAATTCCCCATCAACGGTATAGGTCAACATTTCAGGAATATCAGAAGGGTCGTTTTGTAGGTCGCCATCCATGGTGACAATGTAATCGCCATTTGCATAATCAATGCCAGCTGCCAATGCCAAGCTCTGACCATAGTTTTTTTTTAACTCAATAAGATGCACCAAAGGATCGTTCATAGCCTTGACAACTTTTCGCGTACCATCTTGTGAAAAATCATCAACGTAAACGATCTGGTACTGATAACCAGCTAAACTTTCATGTATTTTTTCGGTCAACAATACGACATTGTCCTCTTCATTGTACAGGGGAACAACTATGGATAGAGGGGCTTTGGTGACTATGCTCACTTTAGATGCATTTGGTTCGTGGCAAATTTAAGTTTTTTATTTCAGTAGCTTTTTGTGTAGTCATTTAATAGTTTTTCCGCAGCTCGAAAGGGTGATATTTTTTGCTGTTCGATGTCTAAAAGAAGGTTTTGCGTCATATGTGCTACCGATTTGTCTTTGTGAAAATGATGGGTAATACCTTCGTTGACGGTATTTAAAAACCACCGCTTATCCTGTTCAATGCGATTTTTATTAAAATGCGAGTTCACTTTTGTCTGATGTATGAAATCAGAGATCATGTCCCAGATCTCTTTGATACCAATATTTTGAAGTGATGAGGCAGTCAATACCTTGGGTGACCAGCCACTTGTCTTGGCAGGATACAAATGAAGGGCATTGGTGAACATCTTTTTGGCCAGGTCGGCCTTATCTTTGTTGGTACCATCAGCCTTGTTGATGATGATGGCATCAGCCATTTCAATAATTCCCCTTTTAATGCCT
This sequence comes from Bacteroidota bacterium, assembly GCA_039184335.1. Lineage (GTDB taxonomy): Bacteria > Bacteroidota > Bacteroidia > Flavobacteriales > Flavobacteriaceae > JBCDBD01. The sequence goes on from JBCDBD010000020.1 coordinate 9,539, forward strand.
TGAAGCTCATCTCCTGCACCTGCCAATTTAAGGAGGAGAAAAAAATCGACCATGTTATAGACTGCGGTTTCACTTTGACCTACTCCAACCGTTTCAACCAATACGATATCATAGCCCGCTGCCTCACAAAGTATAATGGTTTCTTTTGTTTTTTTGGTTACACCTCCTAAAGATTCACTGGACGGTGATGGTCTAATAAATGCGTTGGTATCTTTGGCAAGACGTTGCATGCGCGTTTTGTCTCCTAAAATACTCCCTTTACTGATGCTACTTGTGGGATCCACGGCCAGAACCGCTACCTTTTTGCCCGCTTTGGTCAACATTTTTCCAAAAGCTTCAATAAAGGTGCTCTTGCCTACGCCTGGTATACCCGTAATTCCAATACGTATACCATTGGTCTTTTTTGTAAGGCAATGTTCGACAATGGTATTTGCTTTTTCAATATGTGCCCAATTGGCACTCTCAACCAATGTAATGGCTCTGGCAAGCAACGCCTTGTCACCATTGAAAATGCCATTGACCAACCTTTCAACCGATGGTTCTTTTTTGCTTTTTTTTCTTATTTCTGATGACCTGTCGATATCAACCCTGGGTTTAAATACTAAAAATTGATTTTAAGTGGGGTGAATTTACCAAGTTTTGCTCAAATAATTTTCCATGGTCATTTGTGCTAATTTTCATTTGTATAAAAATATTTGGTACAATTCAGGATGCGAAACTTTGCATTTCACAAAAATTTAATGATATGGGTTATGTACTGCCGTTATCAAATGGTACCTTATTGGTTTAAAATACGTATAAGATGATAACTATTTTTGAAACAAAAGTAACCAATTACGGGGGTAGGGCAGGGCATGTGACCAGTGAAGATGGAGTACTTGATTTTGATATCAGGATGCCGAATTCAAATGGACGATCTGATGGTAGGTCCACAAATCCTGAACAATTGTTTGCCGCAGCCTATTCAAGTTGTTTTGCCGGGGCATTGCAGGTAGTCGCCAAGGAAAGGGGAGTGGGTGACTTGCAAGACTTTAATGTAACGGCAACGATAGCATTTAATAAAGAGGAAGAGGGTTTCTTTCTTGAAGCCACACTGGATTCATATTTGCCAACCGTGAGCAAGGAAATGGGAGAGGAGCTGATCAATGCAGCCCATGAAATATGTCCGTACAGCAAAGCGACCAGAGACAATATCACGGTGCATCTTAATCTTTTGCTTGACGATTGATAGTTAAAAGATACTGGCTTTATTGTCCCGTTGGCACAGTCCGACGGGATTTTTTTGTTAAAAACTATCCAAATTCAGGTTATTTTGCCACATCGGTTTTTTTTAGCAGTCCCTTTACTAGATAACTATAAAACAACCTCGTTACCGACCATGCTTCAGATTGAATTAGTGGAACAATGCAAGGCGAATGATCGTAAAGCTCAGTTGAAATTGTACAAACAGTATTGTGACGGCATGTTCTGCGTGGCGATGCGATTTTTAAAAAATGCAGATGATGCTGAAGATGTATTGCAAGAATCATTCATTAAGGCTTTTCAACGAATACACCAATTCAAGGGCGAGGTGACTTTTGGGGCCTGGCTCAAACGGATCGTAGTCAATGGAAGCATTGATTTTTTGAAGTCAAAACATCAAAAGACAGTTGAGCTTGATGAAGGTTATATGCACATTGCAGATGATGGTAATTGGGAAGTAGCAGACGAGGTAACCCTCGATGAAATCAAAAAGCACATTGAGCTGCTGCCAGAAAAATATAGGTATGTGATACAACTTTTTTTGGTCGAAGGATACGATCACAGCGAGATATCTGAAATACTGAAGATTTCGGTAACCGCATCACGAACAAGGCTGGTAAGGGGAAAGAACCAATTGAAAGCATTATTAAAGCATAAAAGCTATGGCACAGGATCTTAGAAACCTATTTGACGAGGAGCGTAAAAAGAAGACCTTTAAGATGAAAGAAGGTCATGAAGCTCGATTTTTGACACGTCTTGAACGAGAGATGTCAACCCAAACAAAACACACCCCGTTTTTTAGATGGCGTATTGCGGCTTCAGTACTTGTGCTGTTAGGTATAGGTACGCTCTTTGTTATCAATATGAAATCGGTAGACGATACGGCAACCAAAATTGTTGAAAAGACAGTGCCAGAAAGAGTAAAACAAGGTATTTCATTGGGTGATTTGTCACCTGATTTTCAAAAAGTGGAAAATTATTATGTAACCAATATCAATCTCGAGCTTTCAGAATTAGAGGTTTCAGATCAGAATAGAGGCTTGGTCGATAGTTATATGGAGCGTTTGGCCGAACTGGATGAAGAGTACAAAAGACTCAATCAAGAACTCAACGATATCGGGCCTAATGACCAGACAATAACCGCGCTTATCAAAAATTTGCAGCTGCGATTGCAGTTGTTACAAAAACTCAAATTGAAGTTGAACCAATTAAAATCATCAAAAAATGAACAAAAGTCGAATCATACGGTTTAGTGTCTTTTTATTGGCTTTTTTTGCCTTGACATGGTCAAATGCACAAACAAAAACAAAAACGTTCAAAGAAACCTTTAATGTGGGTGATGATGCGGTATTGAATATTGATACCAGTCATACCGACATCGAATTTGAGACCTGGGATAAGAACCAAGTTGAAATTACGGCTGTAGTTACCTTAGAAGGGGCAACAGATAAAGAGGCCGAAGCGTACTTTAAAAACGACCCCATCGAGATGATGGGAAACAGTAAGGAAATAGAAATACGTACTTCAGCACAAAATTCATGGCTTTTTGCACCTGAAATTGAAAACTTGCAGCATTTTAATGTTGAGATTCCAGCAATTGACCTAGAGCCCTTGTTTTTAGACCTGGAGATTCCCGAACTTCCTGAGTTGGCCGTTATTCCAGAATTACCACCCATGCCCCCGATTCCCTTCAAACAATTTGATTATAGTGCTTATCAAAAAGATGGGGATGTATACCTTAAAAAATGGACCAAAGAATTTCGAGAGGGTTTTGATGAAGAGTATGAAGCGCGTTTTCGGGAGTGGGGCAAAAGAATTGAAGAAAGGGCGAAACAAAGAGAAGAACAAACAGAACGTCGTAATGAAGAACGTGAACAATTACTTGAGGAAAGGGAGCGTGAACGCGAAGAGCGCTTAAAGTTGGCTCAAGAGCGTAGGGAGGCGGCCATAGAGAGGCTCCAAGCTGAAAAAGAGCGGATACTAAAAGAGCGGAGCCTCATCATTTCAAACGAAAGCGATGATGCCCCCAATGTTTTCTACTTCTCTTCAGATGGAGAAGATAAAAGGTATAAGGTACAAAAGACCATCAAGGTCAAAATGCCAAAGGCGACCCGTATCAAAATGGATGTGAGGCATGGAGAAGTCAAATTGGCGGCTACGGTCAAGAACATCAATGCAAGCTTGTCGTATGCAAGCTTGCTTGCTTCTACCATAGATGGTGGGAGTACCGATATCAAAGCAGCATATTCACCGGTCAGTGTACAAAAATGGAACTATGGACAACTAAAAACCAATTATTCTGAACGGGTAAACTTAAAGGAAGTAGGCGAGTTGAAGTTGAATTCGGTATCATCTAATGTAATTATTGACCGTTTAATTAAAAAGGCCCACGTCACCAATAATTTAGGAGCTTTACAAATCAATTCCATCGCTGATGATTTCAGCGATATGGACATTTCGATTCAAAATGGGGAGCTCAACTGTACATTGCCGACCACGCCTTTTGTAATCTATATCAATGAGACCTCTACCAATTTTAAATACCCCAATGCACTTGCCATAGGGTCATCAAGAAATTACGAGACCACAATACACAAAGGGTACCATATCAACAATAACACAAAAAAATCAATCAATATCAATTCAAGATACAGTGAAGTGGTATTGAAGGAATAGGGGTGCCGATTTTACGATTCCCATGAACACTTATCTACCATAATACCCGTCTTCAATAAACTAGTTAGTGTGTCCCTTCCTTTAAAAACGATTGAAAATTCTGTTTGAATCGGTTCAATCTCGGAATCGAAACATTTCGAATGTATGAATTATTCGGATTTCTGTGTTCGAAGTCTTGGTGATACTCTTCGGCTTTGTAAAATACATCAAAGGGTGAGACCTCGGTCACTATAGGCCTATCATAAACATGCTCAGATTCCAATAGGGAGATATAACTTTCAATAGCCTCTTTCTCTTGATTATTTTGATAGAATGCAATGGATCGATACTGCGCACCACGGTCTGGTCCTTGTCGGTTCAATGAAGTGGGGTCATGCGAACCGAAAAACACCTGTACCAACTGCTTGAAAGAGATAACAGATGCATCGTAGTATACCTGTACTGCCTCTGCGTGTCGAGTACGCCCATAAGCGACTTGTTCGTAAGTGGGGTTTTTTTCGGTACCGCCAGAATACCCCGAAATTACTTCCTTGACCCCTTTGACACTTTCAAAAATAGCCTCGACACACCAAAAACACCCGCTGGCAAAATAGGCCGTTTCGTATTCCTGTAACTCTTGTGGATTGAGTTCTACTTTTGCTGCCACCTGTTTTTGTGTATTGGTGATGGTTTTGCTGGAATATTTTGGCTGGCAACTTATTGTAGCTAGCAATAGTGCCATAAAGAGAACGCTTTTTGCCATTTTCATGTACTTTTTTCCATTTAGTTACAGCAAGATAACAACTATTACGTGTGTGGGTGTTAAAAAATGTTAATGATTACTTTTACAGCATGAATGATTTCTTGGGTATACTTTCCAATCTTTCAGAAGTAACCGTACCAATTTTAGATGTTTCGATTCCAGTTTCAAAATATTGTAAAATTGATTTGTCAAGGTACAATGCTTCACTTGCTAAAATTGATATTTCCAATCCTGACTCATGCCAGGCGTACATAGATCGGGTACTTGCACTTGAAAATTGCACTATAGCCTATGGTGGATATTTGGAAAAACGAAATTTATACGACCGTTCTGAACGATTTTCCAAGGCATCAAGAAACATCCACTTGGGTATGGATTTTTGGTGCAAGGCAGGTACTGCAGTTGTAACGCCACTTGAAGGTACCGTGCACAGTTTTGCCAATAACCCAGATTTGGGGAATTATGGACCTACCCTGATTTTGGAACATCAAATAGCGGAACATATTTTTTATACCCTTTACGGCCATCTTTCCCTGATCTCATTAGATGGGTTGTATGCTGGAAAGTTGTTCCCAAAGGGATCAGTATTGGCTTTTTTGGGCGAAACTGAGATCAATGTGAACTATGCCCCGCATCTCCATTTTCAAATCATACGTGAGATGGGAACCTATAAAGGCGATTATCCTGGGGTTTGTACCCAAAATGATTTAGAATTTTACCAAAACAACTGTCCTGACCCCAATATTTTATTGAAGTTCTGAATAAGCATTATCGATGAAATGCACATGGCATCGGTATGTAGTTCATCGATCCAAAAACCGTTGTCGATGGTTTTAAACACTTTATCCAATCTGATGTTTTATATCGAAAAATAGTTGTTTTAGAGCGAGTTATATCTGAGCACGGCTACACGCGGGGGTAACTTTACTATGTAAAAAGAACCCAAATCATGAAAGCAGTCTTCACCATTATCGCAGTAGTTTTTTTCGGATTCGTAGCCGTTGCACAATCAGCTAATGAGATTAAAGTGCCAACTAAGACCATGGAAATCGAGTTGAACATTGAGATTCAAGATACAAAAGAAGTGAAAAGTGAAGTCGCTAGGTTATACAAATACAAAAATTCAAGGATCAAGAAAGCATTGAATTTTAGAACAAAGCGCAATAGGTCTAAATTGGCCTAACCAAAAGAAATAATCATGATGCTTTTTACACGAAGTCTGCTTGCCTTGACCTGTATCGCAATTTTGGTCTTTGATTTACCACCTGCACCTTTACGTGCTATAGCAGTTGTTCGGCACCTTAGATGATGTTATATCTTCAATCGTATATTTTGGCCTTTCTGACTTGATTCTATTGTCTTTTGCCACTTTTATGGCACTGGTTCCTTAGCGCTTTCTAGTTTTTTAGCAGGTTCTCCCCTGCTATCACATAGGCGGTAAGTCTGCCTTTGGCAACAGTCCCGATTTTATTTTGTATGCTGACACTTCTGTTTTGTCCAGTACAGCTCGAATAACTTCTAACATATGGAAACAGGATTCATGCAGCAACTGTATTTACATTGATGAGGGTATTGCGGTAAAAAGTGAGATGTTCGTAAGAACCTGGCCAAATAATATCTTGCCCAGAAAAAATACGACCTATTGTAATTATGATAAGGTGTTTTTTAGGAGCATCACTTATTCTGGAATCTTAATTTTGTCACCAAAAAACAAAGCGTTTAGAAATAGCCTATTGGTACCATACCATGAGCCACGGAAATTGGGATTGTCTGCAAATAAAATGACCTTGCCGTTCCCTAATTTACTGACCAATAGGGAAGCAGATGGTTTTAGATTATCTTCTAGGTTCTTTTTAGTGATAAAACCATCGATATGGGGGTTTTTGGCATATTTCGCAATTGTGGCATAAGGATTTTTACTGGGTTTTAGCCATATCGTATTATTTTTGTAGACGGGAATTGAAGTATCACGATATCCGAAGGCCAATGGGTGTGTCACATCTAGGTCTACTTTGAATATGGCACCACCTACATTTTCCTTTCCCAGGTTCTCAGGAGCATCTACATAAGGTTTTCGTTCTGTTACAGTGATGGTATCTTTTTTTGTATCGGTCAACTTTTCGGTGACGAGCTTTTTGTCGATTGCCCATTTCGAAGCCGTACCGATAGTAATCAAGGTATTTCCGCTATCCACCCAATTCTTGATTTTTTCGAGTTGTTTTTTGGTAAATCCATAACTGCCCGAGACCATGACCAAGGTGTTGTATTCATCAAGATTGGCCCTATTGAAATTATGGTTTAAAATCTTGGTTATGGGCATCTGCACCCTTGTATCCAACAAATGCCAAACCTCGCCTGCCTCATAAGAACGTACGCCATTTCCGATTAGCATCACTGCCTTCGGTGGGGTTACCGGAACCATATGGCGACTGCCCAAGTCAATGCCTTTAAGACTGTATCCAGAGCTTACCGAAAAAATAGGGACTTCGTATTTTTTCAATACCTTGCCCATAAGTTGAAAGATTTCTTCAGAATCTTTCTTTTGAAGCGGTACTGCAATTATCAATGCCCCATAATTGAACGCTTGGTTTCCGATATTCGTTTTGGCAGTGAAAGGCTTAAAGGAAGAAGAGACCACCAATCCATTGGCCTGCAGATAATAGAGTGCCGCTGTTGCATTGTAATCGTCGTAATCAATGATATAGGCATACTCAGACTTCTGAACTGGTACTGTTTGCACAAGATTTTTGGTCGTGTTGATTTTTTCGCCCAAAGTGATGTTGGTCACCGGGCGATACTTCATATTGTAGAAATTGGCCACAGACCATGCTGAAGCATCATAATAGACACTGTCACGGTAGCTATCATAGGTTTCAAACATGGTTTGTACCATTCGATATTGTGGTTGCTCTGTAGGTACAACATAACCATCATTTGACCGATATACCTCAATTTTGTGCAATAACAACTTATCGATAAAGGCTTTTACCCTATTTTGATCGTAACTGTCGTTGAAAACATATCCACGGGTTTTACTTTTGGTAGCATTGCTTATCGCACTTTTGAAAAAACCTTGCTGGTATTTTCTCAGTATCGCTTTGTTTTCGACAGCTGCTTTAATTGTGGTAATGCTTGAGATGTACTGGTTTCTGATGGTGAATGGAAAAGTGATTTCCCCAAAATCCGTTTTTTGTTTATGTCCCCTCGAACTGGCCTGTTCAAACAACAGTCCAAGTCCACCTTGCAGATCGGGGTATGATGATCCGTAACCGGGATAGGTGCCATCAAAAACTTCCTTGGTAAAATAAAAGGAACCGATACTGTCTAAGGCTTGGGCAAAATAGTTTCCGAAAAGAGTGTTGAGGTCTTCATAATTTTCTTTGGGCATGATAGGGTTTAGCGAGCCGTTTGCTTTCATGGGTTCAAAGAAGTACGAACTTTGGGAGCCCATCTCATGAAAATCGGTCACCACATTGGGGTACCATTGATGATACCATGTCAATTTGCCCCTGCTTTCAGGGTTAATGCCCAATAACCAGTCCCTGTTCAGGTCAAACCAGTAATGATTGGTCCTGCCCCTCGGCCAAAATTCATTGTGTTCAGCATCTTGTGGGTCAGCGACCAAAGGATTGCCCTGGTACATATTGGCCCATTGGGTATGCCGGTCACGACCATCTGGGTTGATGGTAGGGTCAATAAAAACAACTGAATTTTTGAGATATTTCTGAATTTCAGGGTGTTGTGAAGCCACTAAGGTATAGGCAATAAGCATGGCCGCTTCTGCACATGAAGGCTCATTGCCGTGCACATTGTACCCCAGATTGATAAAAATTGGCACATCATCATAGTTGTTGACAGATGTGCTAGGATCTGTAAATGCCAAGTGCTGTGCTTTGAGCGTACTGAGGTTTTGTAGGTGACCTGGTTCGGTAACGGTCAATATGAGCAACTTTCTTCCTTCATGGGTTTTTCCATACTCTTTGATACTCGCCCTCTCAGATCGTGCTGCCAATTCGGTCATGTAGGCCACAATAAGATCGTGCCGTGTATGATGTTCACCGATTTCATATCCCAAAAACTCTTGGGGAGAAGGAACCGTAGCATCAAAAGGATGGAACTTCTCAAAAAAATAGTCTTGTGCAGATAGGCTGGCTGTCCACAAAACAACCAGCATGAAAGGGAGTTTTTTCAACATTTGGTCAAGAAAGGTTGGTTCATTACCTAAAGATAGAAAACAAATCAATCGACAGAGTTGAACTCTTCAATAATTTCTTCAAACCTCAAATGATAATACGTTCCCTTTCTTTCCATATCTCTTTCAATCGAACCCCGTAACTGACGGGCCAGGTTGTAAATAAGTTTGAGACCCAACGACTGGGAGGTTTTCGGCCCCACTTCTTTTGGAAAACCAATACCGTTATCTCCCAGATACATTTCGTATTGGTTTCCATCCAACTTTTTGAGCCCGATAGATAACTCTCCCTTTTTTTCATCGGTGATACCGTATTTAAGGGCATTGGTCACTGTTTCATTGATAATCAATCCGAGTGGTATGACCGTATCGATACTTAACTTATGATCTTCAATATCGAGATGGAGCGAAATGTTGTCTAGATTGCCTTTTACCGAACGGATCAGATATTCGCAAAGCTCTTCAACATAAGGTTTTAGTTCTATCTTCGAGAGATAATCATCCCTTTTGTATAGCATTTCATGTACCATGGCCATGGATACGACTCGATTTTGACTGCTCTTGATAATACTGCTTATTTTTTTATCTTCAATAGATCGTGACTGTAAACTCAGCAGACTGGATACTGTCTGCAGATTGTTCTTTACCCGGTGATGGACTTCTTTGAGCAAGGTTTCCTTCTCTTGGATACGTTCTTCGATTTCATGACGTGATTTGTAGAGTTTATGATGGGCCTTTAATAGGTTTTTTCCAAAAACACCACCCAATAGATATACTGCCAACAGAATACTCAAAAAAGCAAACCAATTCCTTGATTCCAAAGGAACCGTATCATAAGATAAATTGAAATCACTGACGTCATGTAAGAATATGAGGGATACCACAATAAGATTGATGGTCAGATAGATTTTACCATATACTTTCGTGTTCACATAACCCGCAAAGACCACGATACCCAAAACGTAAATGAAAGGGCTTTGTATACCACCACTGAACAGTGTAATCGTGATAGCAGCGATCATGGCCAAAATTGAGGTACTATTATAGGTTATGGTCAGGTTTTGATGTCTGGCCATAAGCAAGGTATTGAGTAAGTTGAGGAGGGCAAAAGCTACAAAGCATATGGGGATAATGCCTTTGACATCAAGAAAAAAGTGACAGACCAAACCGAAAAGAAAGGAAAACAGCGATGCAAAATGATTGACCTTTAATACTAATTTGGTCTTATCTTCTAAGCGGTAACTGTCTTTGGATGGTGACTTCATCAATTCTTTTGGTTATTTCATGGTAGCCCAGCATGTGGTTGGTACTTTTTAGTTGCTGATTTTCGGGGGTGTCTAAAGTGTAAATCTAAATATGTTTTGCTACATAATCAAAAACGGTGACCAAAAGTTGACCACCGTTCCAGAATTTTGTCTTTTGAACAGACTTCTCAGTCATCGTTGAGCAAAACCCATTCACCTTTGTCAATTAGAGGCTCTGCCTGCTTGTATTTGACGGTTTTACTCTCGCCTGACATTACATTTTTAATGGTCACCCGCTCATTTCGACCAATTTTTGGCCTTTCCCTTACAATGGTTTCGGTAACCTGTGGTCTACGGCCCTGATTCTGGCCCACGGCCCTGCTTTGGGCCGCCATTTCGTCACTATTGGGAATTTCCTCTTTAGAGGTCTGTAATTTTTCTTTCGGTCTTCGAGCAGTTTTTGCTTCTTGTATCTGATTGGTATTTTCGTTAGGTAGTTCTCCCTTGAACAAAAAGGAGATTACTTCTTTGTTCACCTTATCAATCATGCTCTTAAAAAGTTCGAATGCTTCAAACTTATAGATGAGCAAGGGATCTTTTTGCTCATGAACAGCCAGTTGGACCGATTGTTTCAGTTCGTCCATTTTTCGCAAATGGGTTTTCCAGGAATCGTCTATAATTGCAAGGGAGATGTTTTTTTCAAAATCAGTAACCAATTGTTTGCCATCACTTTCATAGGCTGCTTTTAGATTGGTGACCACATTCAATGATTTGATTCCGTCTGTAAAAGGGACGACGATGCGTTCAAACTTATTGGATTGATCTTCGTATACCCTTTTAATGACCTGAAAAGCTGCGATGGCACTACGCTGCATTTTTTCTTGATAGTACCCATAGGCTGCTTTGTAAACTTGATTGGCAATCTCTTCAAAGCCCAGCTTTTTGAATTCCTCCTCTGATACCGGTGAGGTAATCGAAAAATATTTGATTAACTCAAACTCAAAATTTTTGAAATCATCAGCCAATTTATTGGTTTCAGCAATTACCTCTGCGGTATCATAGACCATATTGGCGATATCAACTTTAAGTCGCTCTCCCTGTAATGCATGCCTTCTTCGCTTGTATACCACCTCACGCTGTGCATTCATGACATCATCATATTCCAGCAACCGTTTTCGAATACCGAAATTATTCTCTTCAACTTTTTTCTGGGCTCGCTCAATGGATCTTGTCATCATGGAATGCTGAATGACCTCACCTTCTTCAAGTCCCATTCTGTCCATCATCTTGGCTACCCTGTCAGAACCGAAAAGACGCATCAAATTGTCTTCTAATGATACATAGAATTGCGAACTTCCGGGATCCCCCTGACGACCTGACCGGCCCCGTAGCTGTCGATCGACCCGCCTTGAATCATGACGCTCTGTACCTACGATGGCGAGACCACCCGCTTGCTTGACCTGGTCGGTCAACTTGATATCTGTTCCACGGCCTGCCATATTCGTGGCAATGGTCACTACGCCAGCTTGGCCTGCTTCAGCGACTACATCAGCCTCTTTTTTGTGCAATTTGGCATTCAATACATTATGCGGAATCTTGCGGACACTCAATAATTTTGAGAGTAATTCAGATATTTCGACCGATGTTGTTCCTATCAGAACGGGTCTCCCAGCCTTTGAAAGTTGGGTGACCTCTTCAATAATGGCATTGTATTTTTCGCGTTTGGTCTTGTAGATCAAATCATGGCGGTCATCACGGGCAATGGGCCTATTGGTAGGAATTTCAACTACGTCAAGCTTGTAGATTTCCCAGAATTCACCGGCTTCTGTGACAGCGGTACCTGTCATACCGGCCAATTTGTTGTACATTCTAAAATAGTTTTGCAGCGTAATGGTTGCAAAGGTCTGGGTCAGTGCCTCAATCTTGACATTTTCTTTTGCTTCTATGGCTTGGTGGAGTCCATCTGAGTACCTACGGCCATCCATGATACGCCCCGTCTGTTCATCAACGATCATTACCTTATTGTCAATGACCACATATTCCACATCTTTCTCAAACAACGTATAGGCTTTGAGCAGTTGGCTCATGGTATGTATACGTTCACTCTTTACGGCAAACTCATTGAAAAGTGCCTCTTTTAGCTCAGCTTCTTTCTCAATTTCAAGATTTTGGCTTTCTATTTGGGCGATTTCACCACCGATATCGGGCATGACAAAAAAATCTTTGTCCTGTTCCCCAGAAATATAATCTACCCCTTTATCAGTGAGTTCGATTTGATTGTTTTTTTCATCGATGACAAATAAGAGTTCTTCATCGACTTTTGGCATTTCACGGTTGTTGTCTTGCATGTAGAAGTTTTCGGTCTTCTGCAGCAATTGTTTTACCCCTTCTTCACTTAAGAATTTAATGAGTGCCTTGTTCTTTGGTAGCCCACGATGTACCCGTAACAAAAGAAAACCACCTTCTTTGGAATCTCCTTCAGCAATCAATTTTTTGGCTTCAGCCAGAACTCCTGTCAAATATTGACGTTGTTTTTGTACGATATCACCGACTTTTGGTTTTAGCTCATTGAATTCATGTCGGTCACCTTCTGGTACTGGCCCAGATATGATCAAGGGGGTACGTGCGTCATCGATCAGCACAGAATCTACTTCATCAACAATGGCATAATGATGTGGTGGTTGTACTAAATCTTCAGGGGAATGGGCCATGTTGTCTCTTAGGTAATCAAACCCAAATTCATTATTGGTACCATAGGTAATGTCAGCATTGTAAGCAGCACGTCTTCCGTTGGAGTTGGGCTGGTGTTTGTCTATACAGTCTACAGACAGGCCATGAAATTCAAAAATGGGACCCATCCACGCGCTATCCCTTTTGGCAAGGTAATCGTTTACCGTGACCAGATGTGCCCCTTTGCCCGCGAGGGCATTTAAATAAAGAGGTAGTGTGGCCACCAAGGTTTTGCCTTCACCTGTCTGCATTTCGGCAATCTTGCCTTGGTGCAGGGCGATGCCCCCAATAAGTTGCACATCGTAATGCACCATATCCCAGGTAACTTCCTTTCCTGCGGCGTCCCATGAGTTTTTCCATATGGCATGGTCTTCTTCCAAGACCACATAATCTTTGGAACCTGATAATAAACGGTCGAACTCTGTAGCTGTTACCGTAATGGTTTTATTATTGGCAAATCGTCTGGCAGTTTCCTTTACAACAGCAAATGCCTCGGGTAGCATTTCATTTAGTGTCTTTTCTGATATTTTATAGGCCTCCTCGTTGAGGGTATCAATTTCAGTGTAGATTTCCTCATTGCGGTCAATATCGGTTGAGGCCTCAACTTCATTTTGTAACACTGCTATTCTTTCATTGACCTCTTTGCAATTGTCAGCAATTTTTTCTTTGAAGGCAATGGTTCGCTTTCTTAATTCATCATGTGATAGGTTTTCCAGTTCTTGGTCAAATGATCTTATCTCTTTTACCAAGGGTTGTAAGGCTTTTACATCTTTCTCTGATTTATCGCCAACAAATACCTTCAGTACTGAATTTATGAAACTCATGAATTAATTTTTCATTAGGTGTGCAAAAGCCATTCCACAAATAAGCCATGGCTTGAAACCGCTCTTAACACTGCCAAAATTACATAAAAAAAAGCCTCAAATGAGACTTTTTAGAGCTGTTTACTTATGGGTTTAATACTCATCCTCATTCCAGAGGTAATCTTCTTCTGTAGGGTAATCTGGCCAAATTTCTTCAATGGATTCGTAAATTTCGCCTCCCTCTTCCTCCATGGATTGAAGGTTCTCAACTACTTCCAATGGTGCTCCTGTACGAATGGCATAGTCTATTAATTCGTCTTTGGTCGCTGGCCAAGGTGCATCGCTCAAGTAGGAAGCTAATTCTAATGTCCAGTACATAGTAGCGGTTTGATTTTTAAAATTTTTGCAAAAATAAATTTTAAAGGCAAATAGTCAAGTGATTTATGTTTTATTTCAGAATATTTTTAGAATCGTCAAATTGATAACGCAGAAACTACATAATTATTAGTCCAATTTTTCAGGAATCCATTTTACCTCTATGACCTCCAATTGCTTTGACAGCTTTCGTGCCAGTACAAAAAGAAAATCAGATAGGCGGTTGATGTAGGCGAGTAGTATGTCTGGCACGGGCTCTTTCTCGTGAAGGTATGATATCATCCGTTCAGCCCGACGGCAAATGGTACGGGTAATGTGACAGTATGACACTGTGGTATGCCCGCCAGGCAATATGAAGTGGGTCATATCGGGCAACTCCTTGTTCATGGCATCAATTTCCTCTTCAAGGTACAGGACATCATCGTTTTTAAGTTTGGAAATTTTTAACCTATTGTCTTTTTTAGGTTCTGTGGCCAAAATAGCCCCTACCGTGAAAAGATGATGCTGTATCTTTTCCAAGACTAGCTGTGTATGTTCATCAATGTCTTGGTCCTTGATCAGGCCCAACCATGAATTGAGTTCATCTACAGTACCGTAGCTTTCAATTCGAATATGGTGTTTTGGGACCCGTACGCCAGTAAAAAGTGCTGTGGTGGCCTTGTCACCTGTTTTGGTATATATTTTCATGCTTGACTTTTAAATTTTGGATGATTGAATTTACAGAGGAAAATATGATCTTACATTCAGTTTTTCTCATGTCGGCGTTTACCTTCCATAAACTTTCGTGACCGTCTTCGTTTGGTGCCCCTTTTGTTTTTGAAAAAGACTATGAAATAAACTAGGGCAAGCACTCCTAGAACAACGTAAATTGTATTGTCCATGGTTAGATGATATTATTTTTTAAAATTAGATCATTACATCTGATTGTAAAAACACGGTTAAGGTCTTCTTATGTTCTCAACCTTCAAGGTGTACCGATAATTCAAACCAGCGCTCGGTCTTAGCCTCGATTTGACGCTCGAGTTCTCCAAGTTTAATGGAAAGTTGGTTGATTTCATCACCGCTGAGCCCTTCTTTGGTAAATTCATTTTGGAGTCCTTCTTTTTTCTCCTCCAACTTTTGAATGTCTTTCTCCAATCGATTATATTCCTTTTGCTCTAAATACGAAAGCTTATGGGGCCCTTCTTTTTCTTTGCATTGCGTTTTTGAGGCTTTTTCTAAATTGTTTTTCAGGGTACGCTCTTCTTGCACCTTACTATTTTCGTAAACCCTATAATCGGTGTAGTTGCCCGGAAAATCTTCAATAATGCCATTGGCCTTAAAAACAAAGAGATGGTCTACGATTTTGTCCATGAAATAGCGGTCATGTGAAACAACGACCAAGCAACCTGGAAAATCCAACAAAAAGCTTTCTAAGATAGTGAGTGTCACGATATCTAGGTCATTTGTTGGTTCGTCAAGAATCAAAAAATTGGGATTTTGGATCAGAATGGCACATAAATACAAACGTTTACGTTCTCCACCACTGAGCTTTTCAACAAAATCGTACTGTTTTTTACGGTCAAATAGAAAACGTTCCAATAACTGTTGTGCCGAGATCTGTCTCCCCTTTTTTAGGAGAATGAAATCACCAAACTCGCGGATGGTATCAATGACTTTTTGTCCTTTTTTTACTTCGATTCCCCTTTGTGTGTAATATCCAAATTTTATGGTATCCCCAATGACTATTTTACCTGTGTCACAGGATTCACTTCCTGTCAAGATGTTCAAAAAAGTAGACTTTCCGGTACCATTTTTGCCAATAATACCCAGTCGTTCTCCCTTGGTAAAGCTATAGTTGAATTTGTTCAATATCGTTTTGTCCGCATACGATTTTGAAACGTTGTGCATCTCAATGATCTTACTTCCCAGACGCTGCATGTTCAACTCTAGCTGTACCTCATGTTCTTTTCTCCGCTGGTGGGCTTTTAGTTTGATTTTTTGGAAATCGTCAATTCTTGATTTTGATTTTGTAGTTCTCGCCTTTGGTTGCCTTCGCATCCACTCCAGTTCTTTTTTGAAAAGGACCTTATCTTTGTGCTGTGCTACGGCCTCACGTTGCAACCGTGCCCCCCTTTTTTCCAAATAATACGAATAGTTGCCCTTGTAGGTGTAAAGCTGGTTATTCTCTAACTCTAAGATCTCATTACAGACGCGTTCTAAAAAGTAGCGGTCATGGGTGACCATGAACAGGGTCATGTTTTCCTTTTTAAAATATTCTTCAAGCCATTCGATCATTTCTAGATCTAAATGGTTGGTTGGTTCATCCAAAATCAAGAAATCAGGTTTGTTGATAAGTGCATTCGCTAATGCCAAGCGCTTTTTTTGACCTCCAGAAAGCACATTCACCTTTTGGGTCAGTTTGGTCAAATGAAGTCGAAACAAGATTTGCCTGTACTGCGTTTCAAAATCCCAGGCCTGAAGACGTTCCATGTTTTCAAAGGCAATTTGATAGGCTTGCCCATCATCTGGTTGGTCAATGGCCTTTTCATAGGCTGTTATTGCGTTAAGCACCTCATTTTCAGCAGTAAGAATAGTTTCTTCGATGGTAAGGTCAGGATTTAGACTTGGCTCTTGTTCCAAAAAAGAAATACGTATTCCCTTGCGGGTAGTTATTTGCCCAGTTTCTGCCGTGTCGTTTCCAGCGATAATGTTAAGAATCGATGTTTTTCCGCTACCATTTTTGGCGACCAATGCAATTTTTTGTCCCTTGTTCACCCCAAATGAGATATGGGAGAACAGTTGCAGTTCGCCGTACGATTTCGATATATTTTCTACAGTAAGCAGATTCATAAACTGGGGTTGTGTATGTGTATGGCCTCGCTATATCTTTTTGAGTAAAAATAGGTAGCGAATGGCCAAAATGAGCATTAACGGTATATTCAGGGGCGAAAGTATTTGAATCTTGAACACCCATAGCAATAGCATCAATGCCATACTCCCCAGTGCAAACCAGAGGTATTTGGACAACCATATGGGGAAGTTCTTTTTTCTTCGAATCACCTTAAACCCTACAAATAGATTCAGTGGCATCAACCATAAAAAATTAAAGTTTTGTCCTGTGACTATATGATCTGTGGCCAACCAAAGCAACAATATAAAAACACCTGCCAATCCTGATATGAAAAACAAGATAAAATCAAGCCAGGTATTTTTATTGTCATGCTTTTTGTCAAGATAAGTGATGGCAATGACAAAACACAGAAACAAAGTAAACCAAAAAAGTGGTGAGGTAATGAAGGTGCCGCGATCAACTTTTTCATTGTAATCCAAAACGTCCCGTTCACGCCTTACAACAGGATTTTGTTTCTTGTAGGTATTTCGAAGTTGGTACATGGCATAGTAGGGTAAGAACATGTGCTCCCTTACGCTTGCTTTTCGATCTACCACGGCACCGAAGGCCAAATCGATACCAAAGGCTCCCCATGAATTAGAGGGGAGGTATTGTCTGACCAATTGTCGAAATGTAGATTTCTCCCCTAAATGGGAACCTTTGAAATCAATCTGGTTCCCAAACTGTTCTTTGAGAATATCACCAACAATGGAGGAGCAGTTGTTAAAAAGGGGATCATAGTGGTAATCACGGTTTTCAGGGCGATAATTAAGTTCAAAAAACTTGAAAAGCTGATTTGTTTCCCGCTGTGTTAGATTCAGGATCTGTTCCTTTACCCATCTTTTTTCAAGTTCGTATTCGTAGAGAAAATTTTCGAATCTTTTTCTGCTAAGGGTGTAGATAAGTTTGCCTTTTGAAAAATTCAAATAAAAATTGGGTTTGTTGAAATCAAATGTCCCGTAATTATAGACAATGTCAATCCCTAAAACGGGATCTTGCACCCTAAATGCGGTATGCCCAAAAGAGGAATAAAGTTCGTTGCCCGCGGCACATGTGAGCACACTTATCCGTGCTTTTTCTGAGAGTTGGGGTATTTGTGAAAATGATATGGTATAAACTAGAAAGAGACCAACAAAAACCCGTAGACTGAGATGCATTTTTTTATTTAATGCAGCAAATATCACAATAAATACGATACGTCAATATTGGCGCGATGCGATACATCATTTTTTAGCTTATTTTTACCAAAAGCAGGCCTGGTGATACGTCATATTCCGAATTTCATAACACTTCTTAATCTTTTTAGTGGTTGCATTGCGGTCTTATTCGCTGTGCTCAATCGGTTGGAACTCACAGCACTCTTTGTTTTCATTGGTATATTTTTTGATTTTTTGGATGGATTTGTAGCACGTCTATTACAGGTAAAGAGTGCTATTGGGGTACAATTGGACTCTTTGGCCGATATGGTTACCAGTGGGGTTGTACCGGGTATTGTAATGTTCCAATTGTTGACATTGTCACAAAAAGGGGGCTGGAACATTGATTTGATGGGTATTCATACTGAAGTCACCATAGTGCCACTTTTTGGTTTTCTTATCACGATGGCCTCTGCTTATAGATTGGCCAAGTTCAATATTGATGAGAATCAGGTTTCTTCTTTTCTTGGGCTGCCCACCCCTGCAAATACGCTATTGATTTTATCCCTACCATTGATATTGTACTATCAAGGCAATGCTTTGTTGAACACGATCATCTTGAATACTTGGTTTTTAATCGGACTGACCCTATTGAGTGTTTTTTTACTGAATTCTAGGTTGCCTTTATTTGCCTTGAAGTTTGAAAGTTACAGATTTAAGGATAATGCCGTAAAATACCTGTTTGTGATAGGTAGTTTAGTATTGGTCACCACAACCAAATTTTTAGCCATACCGCTCATAGTGATCCTGTATATTGTTTCTTCTATGGTACAGCAAAAAATGAAAACGGCTTAGGGATTGGGTTTCTTTTTTCGAAGCTCAAAATTTTGCCCTAAATACACCTTACGCACCATCTCATCGACTGCCAAGTCTTCTGGGACCCCTGCTTTGAGTATCCCGCCTTCAAACATAAGGTATGAACGTTCGGTAATGGCTAGGGTCTCTTGTACGTTGTGATCCGTAATAAGAATGCCAATATTCTTGTTTTTCAATTGATCCACAATACGCTGAATGTCCTCGACAGCCACAGGATCAACGCCAGCAAATGGTTCATCCAATAAGATGAATTTGGGATCGGTGGCCAAGGCCCTGGCAATTTCGGTGCGTCTTCGCTCACCACCTGAGAGCAGGTCGCCCCGGTTTTTACGAATGTGCCCCAGACTGAATTCATCAATAAGCGATTCCATCTTCATATGCTGCTCTTTTTTGCTCAGCTTCGTTGTCTGTAACACGCTCATGATGTTTTTTTCTATGCTCAGCTTTCTGAAGACCGAGGCTTCTTGTGCCAGATAGCCAATGCCGTGCTGTGCCCTTTTGTACATTGGAAAATCGGTAATTTCAATCTGGTCTAGGAAAATCTTTCCCCCATTCGGTTTGATCAATCCTACGATCATATAAAACGAAGTGGTTTTTCCTGCTCCGTTTGGGCCCAAAAGCCCTACGATTTCGCCTTGGTTGACCTCAAGGGAAATGCCTTTGACCACTTTTCGGCCCCTGTAGGCCTTCATGATATTTTCAGCTCTTAATTTCATTATAGTTTGTCAAAGCTATGGATATTCAAGCTTAGAGGTTGATGTTTGTGAAATTTTTTAGTTTTCCAATTTCTCCAGATTTTCCCAATATTCATAGGCCCTTCTTAAGTGTGGAATGACTATGGTGCCGCCCACAAGTGTTGCAATGCCAAGAGTTTCAAGTATTTCTTTTTTATGGGCTCCTTGTTTTTTTGAGCCCTCTAAATGGTACTTGACACAGTCATCACATCGCAGTACCGCCGAGGCGACCAATCCTAGCAGTTCTTTGGTTTTGGCATCCAATGCGCCGGGTTGGTAGGCGTTGGTGTCTAAATTAAAGATGCGTTTGATGATTTTGTTGTCTTCAGCCAATAACTTTTCGTTCATTCTGGCGCGATAGGCATTGAATTCTTCAACTTTAGTTGGCATTTTTCCGTTCTTTTTTTGCGTCTCGTTTGAGTACAAGTTTAGAGATATAGATACTGATCTGGTAGAGTATGAGCACAGGCACGGCCACTACTATTTGACTGGCAACATCTGGGGGCGTGATGATGGCTGAAAGTATCAAAACGATAACTAGGGCAATTTTGCGGTATTTCTTTAAGATCTCTGGGGTCACTAAACCCACTTTTGTCAAAAAGTAGATAATGATGGGTAATTCAAACATGATGCCGCAGGCAATAACGGCGGCCCTAACGGTACCGACATAAGAGGCGAGGTCAATTTCATTGGTGACTTCTTTGCTGACCTGATAGGTTCCCAAAAAATTGATGGACAGGGGAGCCACTACATAATAACCAAACAGGACACCCAAAAAGAATAGCGAAGATGCTGCAAAAATGAATCCTCTGGAATATTTTCGCTCGTTATCATGAAGTCCAGGGCTGATGAAGCGCCATAATTCCCATAAAATGTAGGGAAAACCTATGATTATGCCCGCCCAAATAGAGGTCCAGATGTGTGCTGAGAATTGTCCGGCCATTAGACGGCTTTGAATGGTAAAGGGCAATGTATCACCACAAAATTCTGATTCAATTCCGAAAAATGTAGCCACCTTACAAAAGAATCGGTATGTAGGAAAATCAAGGTTTTTAGGGCCGAACAAAACGGTATCAAAAATGAATCCCCGCATTAGAAAGGCAACACAGCCTATGAGCACAACGGCCAAAGTTGAACGGATGAGGTGCCAACGCAATTCTTCAAGATGGTCTAAAAAAGACATCTCATCGGGGTCTTTCGCTACCTTTGCCATTATAAAATACCTTCATTTAGTAAGTTGTGCAAATGGATGATACCGACATACTCTTCTTGGTCCATGACCAGCAATTGTGTGATACTTTTTTGCTGCATGAGTTCCAGTGCTTTGATGGCAAGTACCTCAGCTGCGATTGTCTTGGGGTTTTTGGTCATGATATCCTTGGCCTTTAATCCATTGATATTATCGTGTTTGCTCAGCATTCTTCTTATGTCACCATCAGTGACGATACCTACGACTTCCCCATTTTTGACAACGGCAGTGACCCCTAACATTTTTTCAGAAATTTCAACAATGACCTCCTTCACATTTGATTCAGGGTCAACCTCGGGCTTCAAGTTCTTTCCAAAGATATCGGCAACCCTCAGGTAGAGACGTTTTCCTAAAGTTCCACCAGGATGGAATCTTGCAAAATCAGAACTACTGAAATCCCGTAACTCCAATAGGCTTATAGCCAGTGCATCACCCATGACCAACTGTGCGGTTGTACTTGTGGTAGGTGCCAGGTTATTGGGGCACGCCTCTTTTTCCACATACGTGTTCAATACGTAATCTGCCTGTTTTGCAAGTACGGAATCCAGATTTCCTGTGATACCGATCAATTTGTTTTTACCACGTTTGATCAAAGGGATCAACATTCTGATTTCTTCAGTATTGCCGCTTTTTGAAATACAGATAACGATATCGTCTTTCAAAATAGTTCCTAGATCGCCATGTATGGCATCTGCAGCATGCATAAATATCGCAGGTGTGCCCGTAGAGTTAAAAGTGGCCACAATTTTGGCGGCTATGAGGGCGCTTTTTCCCACCCCTGAAATAATTACCCTACCCTTTGAGTTAAAGATACACGCTACTGCTTCTTCATATTGATGGTCGAGTAAATTGTTGAGATTTTGAATGGCATCTCCCTCAGTTTCGATAGTACGTTTAGCTATGGATAGAATGGACTCTTTGTCGATCAATGTAATAATCTGGTTATCTAAATGGGATTACTAAAAGAATGTGTTATATTTAAGATTACAAAATTAAACAAACTATCTTTTATAGTATTTAAAAAACATACTACTTAAATTTTACAGCCCCCCTTCTTGAAATTATGGTTATCAAAAGTATGGTTATTTGGATAAATTGTCTGTAACACAATGGGTCTAAAAAATATGGATTTACATACCTCACTAAAGAGATATTTTGGCTTTTCACAATTCAAGGGATTGCAAGAAGATGTCATCAATACGATTCTCGAGGGTAAAAATACATTTGTGATCATGCCGACCGGAGGTGGTAAATCGCTTTGCTACCAACTACCTGCCCTAATGAGTGAAGGTACTGCGATTGTGGTGTCACCACTCATTGCTTTAATGAAGAATCAGGTTGATGCCATTCGTGGGGTATCAGCAGAACACGGTATTGCCCATGTATTGAACTCTTCATTGACCAAAACCGAGGTCAAACAGGTGAAAGAAGATATATTAAATGGTATTACCAAGCTTTTATATGTGGCGCCAGAGTCATTGACAAAGGTAGAGTATGTTGATTTTCTTCAGTCTGTTCAGCTATCATTTGTTGCAGTTGATGAAGCGCATTGCATTTCAGAGTGGGGGCATGATTTCAGGCCCGAATATCGAAATTTGAGAAATATCATTGATCGGTTGGATAATGCCATCCCTATTATTGGCCTTACTGCTACGGCCACCCCAAAAGTACAGGAAGATATTATCAAGAATCTCGGTATGGCCAATGCCAAGGTATTCAAAGCTTCGTTCAACCGCCCCAATCTCTTTTACGAGGTTAGGCCCAAAACCAAAAGTGTTGATGCTGATATCATTCGTTTTGTAAAGCAACATCAAGGTAAATCAGGTATTGTGTATTGTCTGAGCAGAAAAAAGGTCGAAGAACTTGCCCAAGTGTTGCAGGTAAACGGTATCAGTGCAGTACCATATCATGCAGGTTTTGACGCAAAGACACGATCAAAATACCAAGATATGTTCTTAATGGAAGAAGTTGACGTTGTTGTTGCCACGATTGCTTTTGGTATGGGTATCGATAAGCCTGATGTGCGTTATGTCATCCACCATGATATTCCAAAAAGTATCGAGAGCTATTATCAAGAAACAGGCCGGGCAGGTCGTGATGATGGAGAAGGACATTGTTTGGCCTTTTATTCATACAAAGACGTTGAAAAGCTTGAAAAATTTATGTCTGGAAAGCCGGTCGCCGAACAGGAAATTGGCAATGCGCTTTTACAGGAAATCGTGGCCTATGCAGAAACCTCAATGTCTCGTAGAAAGTTCATCCTGCATTATTTCGGGGAAGAATTTGACGAAATCAATGGAGACGGTGCCGATATGGACGATAATGCCAGAAATCCGAAAGAAAAAGAAGAGGCCCGAGAAGAGGTGGTCAAGTTATTGAGTGTTGTCAAGGGCACCAATGAGAAGTTCAAGACCAGGGAAATTGTAAAGACCTTGATAGGTAAGGTCAATGCACTGATATCTTCACATAAAACAGATGAAAAGGCATTTTTTGGTAGTGGAGCGGCTAAAGAAGAAAGCTATTGGTTTGCCTTGACCAGACAGGTATTGGTGGCTGGATTGTTGAGAAAAGAAATCGAACAATACGGTATTCTCCATGTTACTGCTTTGGGTGACATCTTTCTTAAAATGCCAAAATCATTTTTGATGACCAAAGACCATGTATATGATGAAGCCAATGATGAGGCGATTGTGATTGCCAACAAATCGGGTGGCGGTGCCGCTGATGATAAATTATTGGCATTATTAAGGGACTTAAGAAAAAAAGAAGCAAAAAAAATGGGAGTACCGCCCTTTGTTGTTTTTCAAGATCCCTCTTTAGATGATATGGCTTTGAAATACCCTGTTACCATAGATGAACTTTTGAACATACATGGAGTTGGTGAGGGGAAAGCCAAAAAATACGGAAAACCGTTTATTGGTTTGATCGAAAAATATGTGGCAGAGAACGAAATCATTCGTCCCGATGACCTGGTCGTAAAGAGCACTGGTGCAAATTCAGGTTTGAAATTATACATCATACAAAATGTGGACAGAAAATTATCGTTGGATGATATCGCTGCTGCCAAAGGATTGGAAATACCGCAACTCATCAAAGAAATGGAGCAAATCGTTTTTAGCGGTACCAAACTGAACATATCGTATTGGATCGATGAGATTTTAGATGAAGACCAGCAAGAAGAGATACATGAATACTTTATCGAAGCTGAGACCGATTCCATCACCGAAGCCATAGAAGAATTTGAAGGGGAGTATGAAGATGAAGAATTGCGACTCTATCGATTGAAGTTCATCAGTGAGGTGGCCAACTAGGGTGCTAAGTAGGTAAAGGGGTAAAATTTGAGGTTTCGCAATACCATGAACAGTAAGATGACCACTAAAATAATAATCGGGGCCTTTGTATAGCGTAACCAACTCTTAGTGTTTTTTAAAAAGTAAGCGGTCAAAAGATGTTGCCCTATGACTACCACTGCAGGAAACAATAACAAGTTATGGCCAATGGCCTGTTCAATCCTAAAATTCAACAGATCATGAACGGCACGTTGGCTTCCACATCCAGCGCAATGAATACCCATAGTGCTATAAATGGGACATTTTGCAAAGAATAGATTTTCTTCCTCAGGATTGAAGAAAACATAAAGGAGTACTGCCGAAACGGTCAGTACCCCCAAAATTACTGTTATAACTTTCTTAGTAACTGCCTGCATTCATAATACCGCCAACAAAGGCAAAGCCAAATATTGCTAGATATATTATCCATATCAGTACAGAAATGCCTGCTCCTGCCAATGCCCACATTTTGGCATTTTTTGATGCTTTTTCTGCTTCGGCATATTCGCCACGGGCATAAGCTTCATTGACTTTTGAGGCATAGATGATACTAGCTATTCCTGTCGCCAAACAACAAAATACAGTGCTTAAAATTGCCCATACCAAATAATTGTCGGGTTTTGGTGGAATATTAGTGTTGTTCTCCATGATGTAAAAGTATTGTTGGTTTAATGCTATTCTTCAATGCCATATTGTTCCATCATCTCCCTCACTTGTTCCATATAGGCGTTGATACCCCCTAATTTTTGTATGGAATAGATGGCCCAGAGCAATGTCAATACCCCTAATACCAGACCAATGACAGCAATGATCTTTGCAGTTTTCAATTGACTGAAGTTGTTATAGTTTTCTGGGTTTTCATGATATTTCTTCTCATCTTTTCTCAACAAGAAAAAAGCGATACCTGACATGATGATCCCACCTATTCCAGAGCTGCAAAAGCAGCAAACAAATGAGACGATGCCTAAGATTAGGGAAATGGTAACATTGGGTAGTTTTTGTTGTTCCATAAGCTATTCAGTTTTAATGTGTCAGTTTTAGAATGTAGTTGCCCAGTATGAGCAGTACGCTTGAACCACTCAAGGCAATGATGATTTGATTGGCATATTTGATATTGAAAAAATTGTTCACTAACAAAAAGCAGAACAAAAGAATCAAGGTATAGATGGCAGGATACATTTTAAAAGCCGTTAAAAACTCACCTTGAAAAAGCAGGTGGACCGATCGTTGTAGGCCACAACCAGGGCATTCAAAACCAAGCACTTGCTTGCTTAAACAAGGTAGCATGTACTCTTCTGAGATAATCAAGCCCATACCTAACTGAAGATGCATTTTTTTTTGGTTGATTCTTATCACGTAAAATACCATTATTTTTGGGTATTGAAAATAAAACCTTGAATTATTTATAACAACCAAAGTTTGAGTATGCAAAAACTTAAAGTAGGGGATAGGGTGGCGGTGCTTGATGAATGGGTGGAGGGAGAGGTAATTCGTATGACCTCAAAAGATGCAACCATAAAGACAACTGATGGGTTTTTGTTTACTTATGGATTTGATGAATTGGTCAAGATTTCAGGAGATTTGGCTGTGACCAATTATGAAGTGGCAATGGCAAAAGTTGAAAAAGAACCTATTGTTAAAAAACGACCAAAACCTGTAAAACCCAAAGAAAGGAATGCCCCTAAAATGGAAGTTGACCTGCACATTCACCAGTTGGCATCATCGACCAAGGGCATGAGCAACTTTGATATGCTCAATTTACAATTAGAGACAGTCAAACGCCAACTTGACTTTGCCATACGCAGGCGTATTCAAAAAGTGGTGTTTATTCACGGCATTGGTGAAGGGGTGCTGAAAGAAGAATTACGCTATTTGCTCAATAAATATGATAATTTAAAGTTTTATGATGCCGAGTACCAAAAATATGGCCATGGCGCAACCGAAGTCTATATTTTTCAGAATTAATCGGTAGTTGTGGTTATGGTGCCAAAGTCGCTAATGGAAAGATCGGTGATACGTTCCCCTAAACTATTGATCAATGAAACTTCGTTCAATAGTATGGTGTGGTCATAGGTAACCGAATCTATCTCAACCGTCGTTATCAAGATTTCGCCATCAATTGCCTCTATTTCTTCAACGACGATAGGGGTAGAGGGGGGAATTTCATCACAGAAGTAGTTACTGCTCACATTGTCAGAAAAAATGCGGTAGGTCAACTGTGATTGGTTTGGGATGGTGCTTCTTATAGTATCTGTAGTGGCTTCATTGTCGAGCAAACCATTCTGTAGGTCCAAAATCAGGGTTTCATCACTGTCTATTTTGAAAAACAAGGTCGTAGAAGTGCTTACCGAACCACATTGTTGAATGGAAATATCATCAAAATCAATGGTTTCTATCTGTAAATCGCCATCACTACATGACCATGCACCGAGGAGAACAATCAAAAAAAGCAATTTTTTCATCCTCCCAAATTTAAAGCAATTCAACTTTACTGCACTAGTTGTTTAAAGCTATTTTGTGAGAAATTAACTTTATTTCGGCTATTTTTGACCGATTTAAAGTGATTGATGGCAATGCAAAAAGTGTATTTAGACAATGCTGCTACCACCAAGGTTCGTGAAGAAGTGATTACATGCATGCAAGAGGCGTTGGTCAATTTTTATGGCAACCCTTCTTCTACCCATAGTTTTGGCCGATCGGCCAAAACTGCTGTGGAAAAAGCACGAAAGACCATAGCCAAATATTTGAATGCCAGTGCTTCAGAAATTATTTTCACCTCGGGGGGTACCGAAGCTGACAATATGATCTTACGATGTGCTGTGCGAGATCTTGGAATTGAGACCATTATTACTTCCCGTATAGAACACCATGCAGTTTTGCATACTGTAGAAGAGCTCCAAAAAGAATATGCGATTTCAATAGTGTTTGTTGATTTGGATATGTTTGGAAATCCGAAATTGGAACATTTGATCACATTGCTCGAAAATGACAGCTCAAAAAAATTAGTGAGTCTGATGCATGTCAACAATGAGATAGGCAATTTGATCGATATTGATGCTATTGCCGAACTTTGTAAGGCCAACAACGCCTTGTTTCATTCTGATACGGTACAGTCTGTAGGACATTATCCATGGGATTTACAGCAAACACCAATTGATTTTCTGACTGCTGCTGCCCACAAGTTTCATGGTCCAAAAGGAATTGGCTTTGCATTTGTTCGCAAAAACTCTGGGCTAAAACCCTTACTTGTTGGAGGCTCCCAAGAACGGGGCTTTCGGGCTGGCACAGAACCATTCCACAACATTGTTGGACTCGAAGCAGCTTTTATGGCAGCTTATGATAATTTGGAAGATGAAAGAAAGTATGTTCTGGCATTGAAGAAGTATTTCATTGATAAGGTTACCACTGAAATTCCAGGAGTGACATTCAATGGCCTATCCGGTGATTTGGAAAAGAGTACATACACCTTGACCAATGTTTGTCTGCCGTTTGACAAGGAAAAATCATTGCTATTGTTGTTTCATCTTGACATTAAAGGCATTGCCTGTTCTAAGGGCAGTGCATGCCAATCTGGAAGTGATATGGGATCCCATGTGCTTTCAGAAATATTGAGTGAAGAAAATCTGCAAAAACCATCGATTCGCTTTTCGTTTTCAAAATATAATACCAGGGAAGAATTGGATTATACCGTTGCGGTCTTAAAGGAGTTTTCAAAAAATTAATCTTTCCGTTTTTTCTTTTTCTTTTCCTTGTCGTAGGGAAAATTTCTTGAGGCTTGCTTCATCATCTTGTCAATCAGTTCTACAGTGTTCTTGCCAGTTTTCTTGGTAATTCCCTTTTCGTATTTCCACAATAGTTTTCCCGTACCACCGTCACTGATCTTGACCCCGATCCTGCCATAATTTGCGTCTCCGCTGAAGTAATCAAAAAAATTGAACTCGGTTGGCACACCTTCAGAAAGCAGAATGTTGAGATCCAGATTTCCACTAATGATTCCATCAACGTTTAAGATCTTTGATAACTGTTTGACGGTGTAAATGTCAATGTTTTGATAACCAATATTGTTCTTTGAAAGTATGGCATTCGTGTTTTCTGTATTTTGGAACTCAACATTGAATTTTTTTCTTCGTTTTCTTTTTGAGAAGTAGGTTTCCAATGCATTTTGTACCGCATAGCCCTCACGCTTGGCCAGTTCTTTAAGCTCATCTTTTGAACGCTTGTCCTCAAGTTCGAGTTGGGTGATAAATGGTATGATGGCCAGGGTCTTATGGTTCTTGCTGAGCTCATCAAATCGACTACTCTCGTAAATGTTTTTTTGGCCATTGAGGTGAAAACCGATTAAAAAAATAGAAAGCAGTACTGTTTTTTTCATGTTATGTCAAAATCTGGCTCCCACTTTGATGTTTAAGATCCTTGAAGTCAAAAAATTCGGGATGGCAAATTGTTGTTGGGTATCCACATCCCTTACCCAAGTATTGGTAATCGAATTTTGGTTGTTGAACAGATTGAATATTTCAAAACCGACATTAAACTCCTTGAACTTATGCATCCAATGGCCTTTAGGATATAAATTGTCTTTGTCGGCAAAAATATAGGTTATTCCTAAATCTACCCTTCTGTAATCTCTTAATCTATTCTGAAATTCATAGGGATCGGCATTATTGGGAGATCCGCCAGGTACTCCAGTATTGTAGACCATGTTCATGTACATTCTTAAATTCGGTACTGTGGGCACATAATCTTGAAAGAGCAATCCGAATTTTAACCTTTGGTCCGTAGGTCTTGAGATATAGCCCCTGCCATCACTGTTTTCTTCTGTTCTCAAGTATCCAAGACTGACCCATGATTCTGCCCCGGGGACCAAAGTTCCGTTCAGCCTAAAATCAAAGCCATAGGCAAATGCCTTTGCATTGTTATTGGCCACATAACGTACCCTAACATCTTCCACGGTATAGGTGTTCACATTGCTGAGCCGTTTGTAATAAGCTTCACTGATCAGTTTGAAAGGGCGTTTCCATAAATTGAAACTGTACTCATTTGCAAGAACATAATGTACCGATCTTTGTGGTTCCACTTTAGGATTAATGAGACCATTCCTGTCTCTTAGTTCCCGATAGAACGGGGGCTGTTGATAACTTCCTATGGACATTCGAAAGAGTACATCTTTTTCCCACTTAGGTTTTAGGGCAAACTGTGCTCTTGGGCTAAAAATAAACTGGTCGTTGCGTTCAAGGCCTTCTCCGCCCAATGACCAATAATGGGCCCTTATGCCCAGATTATAATAAATACTGTTACTGCCCCAATTGGTTTGTTGTGCAAATTGGGCATAGCCAGAAAATCGATCGGTGGTTACAAAATTAGTGGCACGAACGCCTTCAAATGCTACAATGTCCCCTTCAAAAGGCTCTTCAGGTTGGTTATTGACAAATTTAGGTTCTGAGGGGCGTATAAAAAAGCCAACAGAGTCCAAGAATTCTGATTCGTTGAGTCTATCCCTAAAATCTTCATAGCTGTATTTGACACCCCATTCCACTAACTTTCCGTTTTTAGTGTATTTTCCGCGATGTTCAAGATTGAATATCAAAGCGTCCAATTGGTTTCTTGCTCGGTTTATCTGGGATCCTGCTCCTCTTGAACCGGTCGCATCCCCTAAATTTTCACTTCCTAAATCCGTATTGACCTGCCCCAGTTCATAAGTGGCAATAATATCAGAGAATTCTTCTTCGGTCGTATGGTAAATAGATGCAATGACATTCAGTTTAGCTGTGTCATTTGGCACATATTCGGCTTTCAGCGCACCAAGTTGGGTATGGTACCTATTATTTTCATTACCCTCATAGAATACCAGTAATGACCTAGGTGCTGTGATGGTACCAAAATTGGTCTGTCTTGTCAAAGGTTCATTTTCATAGTCATTAATTGAAAAAGTGCCCAAAAAATTCAATTGCCACCTGTTCGAAATTTTATAGGAGAGATAGCTTTGCGCATCTAAAAAAGTCGGCTCTACATTGGTCTGTGTTTGTTGGCTGTTCACAAATAAACTATTGGTGCGGTAACGTACCCCTGATATGGTCGTAAAGCTTTTGTTTTTTGAAATTGATTCAAATGTACTGCTTGCCCCTAAGAGACTGGCATCGACCTGTAATGCAAATGCTGTGGGTACCTTGTATGTGATGTCTAAAACCGAAGACAGCTTATCTCCATATTTTGCTTGAAAACCACCAGCTGAAAATTCGAGGTTCTTTACCATGCTACTGTTGACAAACCCTAGTCCTTCTTGCTGTGCTGAGCGTACCAAAAAAGGACGATAGACCTCAATATCGTTCACATAGATTAGATTTTCTTCAAAATTGCCCCCCCTGACATTGTACTGGGTACTCAATTCGTTGCTGAAAGATACCCCTGGCAGTAATTTCAATATATTCTCGACACCTGGGTTGGCTCCAGGGATTTTTCTCATCAAATCAGGAGCGATGGTGGTGATGCCCTCGAACTCTTTTTTTCCAGTGGGCGAGACTTCGACCCCGGCAACCTGAACAATAGCCACTTTCAGCACAGGGTTAAATTCAAAAGTTTCATTAGTGCCAAGAATCAATTTTTCAAGTACGACATTTTTATGGCCAATATGTGAAAAAACGATATCGTTCTCTATGTCTGCCACTAATTTCAGCATGTAGAAACCGTTAATGTCGGTAGTTGTTCCATAGTTGTCGGTTGCAATGTTCACATCGACAACGGGATTATTTTTTTCATCCAATACGATTCCGGTCAAAATCGCAGTTTGCGCAAATAGTAAGCTTGAATAAGACAGTAGAAGAAGTAAAAGGGCCGATTTGAACGGAGTCACAAGTTATTTTCTATAGAAAGTACTTTCAAACGTACTGGTGTTGCCTACATTATCGGTAACGGTTACTTTAAGCTCACATTGTGTCTTTTCTGCGATCTTATCATCAAAATTGTAAGTTAGCGTCTTGGTTTTCGGTTCATACTCCATCAATATCCATGATCCGTTCAAGGTGGTTTCATATGAATTTATTCCGCTGAGGTCATCGGTGATCTCTAGGCTGAGGTACTTATAGTTGTTCAACCACTGCTTTTCTTTAAAGTTTCTTGCCTTTATTTTTGGTGCCACGGTATCTTTGGCCAAAGTATAAGTCCCTAGATTTCTGGTTCTGGTGGTAAACGTCTCCCTGCGTTTATAGGTTTTGGTATAGCTTGGTTTTAAATCACTGTTGAGTCTTGCAATGAACAACTGTTTTTTTTCTTTATCAGAATAGCTTGTCACATCAAAACTAAGCGTAAAATTTCTGTGGGCAGCTATGGTGTTATCATGTATTTTAACCGTATCGCCCATGTTTTCCAAATCAATGTGAAAATCTTTGTAGAAGGTACTTTCAGGAAAGTAGACCTTGGCGATGCCCAAGTCAAAACTATTGGGTTTTTGCGCTAAAATATAGTTTTTGGTCCTCATTTCTTTCTTAGCAATTTTAATGGGGTCTTTTTTTCCTGTGATTGGAACTATCACCTTGATTTCATTGTCCTTGATATCAGAAATCAGAATTTCCACTTGGTATGACAGGCTTTCTTCCACATTAATTTTACCATCGTTGTACAATGTGTCATAAATCCCCAAAAAATTATAAGGTTCACGAAAACACTTCTGGACACGCTGTCTTGATTTTGCAAAGTGGCCGTAATCTATCAAAGTGTTGATATACCGGGTTTCACCAAAAGAGAAGGTATCGAAGGTATATGAGCTATATAGCTTTGCATTGACCCGTTGCTTTACGGAGTAAACACCATTTTTGTTTGGGGCCAGGTCTTGGCGGTCAAAGCCAACAAAACCGAAACCAATAGTACCAAAGGCATCTACCTTTTCTGCCAGAAAGGTGCCATCAGCTTGTCGCGTAAAGTTTAGGGGTATTTTTACGGCACTTCGGTTGACATGGGCATCTTCAGAGAGGGGGTAGGCAAATAGTCCGGTAAGGGTGGGATTGGTTGCATCCCTAACCCCATAACCATACAAAAGTGGATTGGTCGGTTTTTCAGTCACACTGTTCCGTATTTCAAAATGAAGGTGGGGCCCTGAAGAACTACCAGTGTTGCCCGTATAGGCAATCACACTTCCTTGTGTTACCTTTAAATCTCCATATTCTGGGAAAACCTCTACCTCATACGACCTTTTTCGATATTGCACTTTTTTGATATAGCCCTCAATTTCAGGGCTGAATTTCTGAAGGTGTGCATAAACCGAAGTATATCCATTGGGGTGTGCAACATACAGCGCTTTTCCATATCCCCAATGGGATATTTTGATTCGGGTAACAGTTCCCTCCTTTATTGCATATACAGGTAATCCTTGTCTCCTTTGGGTCTTGATGTCAATACCTGCATGAAAGTGATTGGATCGTAATTCACCAAAAGTACCTGCGAGTACAATCGGAATGTCAACAGGGGATTGAAATACATTTTCCGGGTATTTCACTTGGGCGGTCAACTGGGCAAACAACAAAAAAAAGACACCAAAAAAGTGCTTTTGCATAGTAAGATGGAATTTGATACTAAAATAACCAATAGTTCTGTATTAAGGAAAAAGAACCGAACATACCATGTCACTTTTATTAAAGTATTACTTGAAGAATAATGCCAAAAATATTGTAAGGTTGGTCAAGGTTAATTACATTTGTGTGATACGCATTGACGTTAGCATATGGGTGAACTTGTTGAAATAGTTGACTCTCTCGAGAATAAAATAAGCAAACTCTTACACAAGCTCGAATTGTTGAACCAAGCAAATACCAAGTTGAAAGAAGAGTTGAACATCTTGAAAGACGATAATCAAACAGTCAAGAATACCCTAGTGGAATGGGAAGAGAAGTACAATTCCTTGAAACTTGCCAACTCGATGTTGGGTAGTAATACGAATAAAACAGAAGCTAAGCTCAAGATAAATACACTAATTCGCGAACTGGACCTATGTATTGCCCAATTGGCGGAGTAGTGAAATTAAATTATGGAGGAAAAGCTCAAAATCAAGCTTTCGATTGCGGACAGGGTATATCCGCTGACCATAGACCCAAAACAAGAAGAAGGCTTGCGAAAAGCGGCTAAGAACATTGATTACCTAGCCAAAAAATTTGAGCAAAATTACGCTGTGCGAGATAAACAAGATGTTCTTGCGATGTGTGCCCTCCAATTTGCCTCTAAGATAGAGCAGAATGGTATCGATCGTTCTGAAAATGCAAAAGCGGCCATTGAACGATTGAGGGCATTGGATGAGTTGGTGCATTCGAAACTCGGGTCTGAATAAGTTCTTTTAAATAAATAAGTTACTGCCCACATTGGTAATTATTTTTTGACAAACTCAACATTATTAAAATTAAAAAGGGTGAGTTTAGGTTGTAAAAGCGGGCCCCACCTAGATGGGGATTCTTGAGCAGCCTGTTAGCCCTAAACCTGTAATTAGGAGTTTGTACAAAACTTCAATCAATGTGGGCTTTTTTTATAACCAAACAAAACATAATGGATAGTAATGTAGCAATCATTATTGCGGCTGTAGCAGGATTGGCCATAGGTTTTGCAATCGCCAAAATGTTGGAAAAAGGAAGGGCGGGCAAAACCATTGCCACAGCAAAAAAGGAGGCAGCCAGTATCATAAAAGAAGCAAAAATTGAAGGGGAAAATATCAAGAAGGATAAAATTTTTCAGGCGAAGGAAAAATTCTTGGAATTAAAGGCAGAGCACGAAAAAGTAATTATAAACAAAGACAAAAAAATAGCTGAGGCCGAAAAGCGTACCCGAGACAAAGAATCCCAAATTAGCAATGAGCTATCCAAAAGCAAACGAATCAACGATCAGTTAGATAGGCAGGTCAAAGAAGTAGAGCACAAGAGCGAGATTTTTGATAAAAAGCAAGCCGAAGTAGAGAAGCTCCATAAAAGTCAAGTTCAACAGCTAGAGGTAATTTCAGGTCTTTCTGCCGAAGATGCCAAAAGCCAATTATTGGAATCCTTAAAAGAGACTGCAAAGACCGATGCCATGGCATATTTGCAGAGTACACTTGAAGAGGCAAAACTCACTGCCCAGCAAGAGGCTAAAAAGATTGTCATCAATACCATTCAGCGTATCGGTACCGAAGAGGCCATTGAAAACTGTGTTTCGGTCTTCAATTTAGATTCTGATGATGTGAAAGGACGTATCATTGGTCGTGAAGGGCGTAACATTAGGGCAATCGAAGCTGCTACCGGTGTTGAAATAATTGTTGATGATACTCCAGAGGCCATAATACTCTCTTGTTTCGATTCTGTACGTAGGGAAGTTGCTCGACTTTCGTTACATCGATTGGTTACTGATGGGCGTATCCATCCGGCGCGTATTGAAGAGATTGTCAAAAAAACCGAAAAGCAGATCAATGAAGAAATTGTTGAAATTGGAAAGCGGACTGTCATAGATTTAGGTATTCACGGCCTACATCCAGAACTGATAAAAGCAGTCGGTCGAATGAAGTACCGCTCGTCTTATGGACAAAATCTTTTACAGCATTCAAGAGAGGTGGCCAAGCTTTGCGGAGTCATGGCGGCCGAATTGGGATTAAACCCTAAACTTGCCAAACGTGCAGGCCTTTTACACGATATCGGCAAAGTACCAAACTCAGAGGTGGAAATTGAAACCCCTCATGCTATTCTTGGCATGCAATGGGCAAAAAAGTATGGGGAAAAGAAAGAAGTATGTAATGCCATTGGCGCGCATCATGACGAAATTGAAATGACGACTTTAATTTCGCCCATAGTACAGGTCTGTGATGCTATCAGTGGAGCTCGCCCTGGTGCAAGGCGACAAATTTTGGACTCTTATATTCAACGTTTAAAAGATTTGGAAGATATTGCCTTCGGATTCAATGGGGTACAAAAAGCGTATGCCATTCAAGCAGGTAGGGAACTGCGTGTAATCGTTGAAAGTGAAAAAGTAAGTGATGATAAAGCTGCTGAGCTTTCGTTTGAAATTTCACAAAAGATACAGACAGACATGACCTACCCTGGTCAGGTCAGGGTCACTGTTATACGTGAGACGCGGTCAGTAAACGTCGCCAAATAAACAAAAAGCATGCTTTTTTAGCTGTAGATAGATATTCGTACTCGTCGGTCACTCTTCTTCTAAAGGTTCTTTTCCGTTATTTTCAGCTGCTCTACTAAGGTTGTTTTCCATAATATTGAGCTTTTTCAATTTGGCCTTCCAAGTAGCTAGGGATTCTTTGTGTTGTTCAATATTCTTCATCACCTCTTTCACTATTGGGCTGTCTTCGGAAGCATTCGAGAAGAACTGAAGGTTATTTTCCAATTGGCGTATCTCATTTTTGCTTTCATCGATTTTACGTTTGATAAACGTACGTTCATTACCGATGGCACGCTCATTGTCAGCTTTTGCCAATTGTGATATTTTGTCACCATATTTCAACAGTTCAGCCTCTTGCTTGCTGACTTTTAACTTTTTGAAAAGTGCATCTATGATTTTATTGAACTTGCCGTTGATATGCTTTTTATTGTAGGGTATTCGACCATATGTTTTCCATTCGTTGATGAAGTGTTTTACCCTTTCCAGATCTTTCTCTTGGTCACCACTGAGTTGAAAGGCTCTTAGACGTTCTAAACAAGTATTTTTCTTTTCATAGTTTTCGTACTCTGATTTTTGGGCTGCATTTTTTTTGGCATGTAACCGGTCAAAATAATGATTACAGGCATTCTTGAATTCATTCCAGATTTTATCGGAATATTTTCTGGGTACATGGCCTATTTTTTTCCATTCGCTTTGAATGCGCTTCATTTCAGGTGTAGCCATTTCAAAGTCGTCGGTATCTTTTAGGGAAAGCGCAAGGTTCAGTAAAGCTTTTTTCTTTTCAAAATTATTATGTTGATCCTTTTTCAGCGATTTGTAGAACGCATTTTTATTTCTGTTAAAACTGCGTACAGCTTCTTTGAATACCGCCCAAGTACTTTCATTCACTTTTTGGGGTACCTTGCCGGCATGGAAAAAGGCTTCGCGTAAAGCTTCGATCTCCTTGATCTGTTGTTGGATGCCACGATGGTTATCTGCTATGTTTTCAGCAATGGAATTAATGGAACCTATCAATTCCATTTTCTTTTCAAGGTTTATTTCAAATTGCTTCTCAAGCTCTTTGTAGTAATCTTGCCTACGCGAATGCATTGTCTTGGTGGCGTTGCTGAAACGCTCCCAGATTTCTTCACGTTGCTCCTTGGCAACAGGCCCTATATCTTCTTTCCAAATTTTATGTAAAGTCTGGAGTTCACGAAATGCCTTTCCTAAATTGGGTTCTTTTGTCAAACCTTCAGCACGTTCTACAAGTTTCAGTTTTTCATCGAAATTATGCTTGAAATCAAGATCGCGAAGCTCACGGTTGAGGTGTAGAAAATCATAAAATATTTCGATATGATGGTGATAGGTGCGCCACACATCATTATAGTTGTTTCTCGGTACGGGACCGGCACCACGCCAGCGCTCTTGAAGTTCCTTGAAATTTTTGTACGTAGTGTTCATGTCTTCCTCTACGTTTACCAGTGCTTTCAGTTCTTCAATTATGTTGAGGCGGTTCTCAAGATTTGACTTTAACGTTTTTTCGAGATTTTTATAGTATTGGTCACGTTTTTCGCGATATTCTGCAAATACTTCGTTAAACTGTCTTTTGGTTACCGAATTGT
The DNA here is from genome assembly GCA_039184335.1 of Bacteroidota bacterium. Taxonomy (GTDB): domain Bacteria; phylum Bacteroidota; class Bacteroidia; order Flavobacteriales; family Flavobacteriaceae; genus JBCDBD01. The sequence continues at coordinate 46,452 of JBCDBD010000020.1, forward strand.
ACCTGAAGTCGATTTCATTACCACCATTGGCAATAAATTCTTCTTTTTTATGCTCTAAGAACTCTTGGTATTTTTGGTCAAACTCATATTTGATACCATTGACATGTTTGTTAATGGCCTGTACTTTCTCGTTTTTGACCAGTCGTTGTAGTTCACCGACCAAGTTCTCCATTGACAGTACATGATAGTCAAGAATTGGAATATGGTGACGTTTTTCATTGTCTTCATCTTCCGCATCTTCGGCATTTGATTCATCGATTTCTTGATGGACATCGTCTTCTTTCTCTTGATGCGACACATTGGAATCTTCAATGACAGTGGCTGTAACAGAAAGAATTTCGCTGTTTTCTTCCGTTTTCAGGGTCGACTCGTCTTTGATTTGGGGGTTGTCTACGCTATTTTCTTCGTCACCTACGGTTTCCCGTAGTTTGTGGTCATTATCACCCATCCTCTTTTACTTTATTGGTTCAGGTCGATGGCATTTACTAGGGAAGTTACTAACAATAACTGCCAATGACAAAAATAATGAATCTTCTTTTGCAGAATTGATTGCAATGTATAGATAGTGCAATTTCGTATTTAAAGATCATGAAATGACTATGAATTCCATATTTCCCATGCTTTTTCGGCCTGTAGCTCAAGCATCCTTAGGCCATTTTGAAGGGTTGCCCCAGACTTTTCACCTTGTGCCAAAAAGGCTGTCTTATCAGGATTATAGATCAAATCGTACAATAAATGGTCTTCAGTAAGAAACTGATATGGAATATTTGGTTTTGCCGTAATGTTGGGGTAAGTGCCCAATGGAGTGCAGTTGACAATGACCAAACTTTGTGCTATATGGTTTTTATTGAGGTCTTTATAGGTCAATTGCCCTGTTTTTTTTGTTCTTGAAACAAATTGGTACTCAATGTCCAATCTGTTCAATACGAAGGCTATTGCTTTAGAAGCCCCTCCAGTGCCTAGAATCAGGGCCTTTCGATGTTTTTCTTTCAACAGGGGTTCGAGTGATTTTTCAAACCCATAACTATCGGTATTAAAACCTTTTAATCCATTTTCTGTTATTTTAATGGTATTGACGGCACCTATTTGTAAGGCGGTTTCATCCAATTTCCTTAAATAAGGAATGATGGTTTCTTTGTAAGGAATTGTAACATTGAACCCTTTTATGTGCTTGATTGGGACCAATTGTTCAAACTCAGCGATTTCTTTAAGATCAAAATTTTCATAACTACAATCAGTAAGCTTTAAATCGGTAAATTTTTTAGTGAAATAGCCCTTAGAAAAGGAATAGGAAATATTTTTACCTATGAGTCCGTACCTGTTTTCTTTCTGCTCTATTTTTTCCATACCAATCTAAGCTCAATAATACAAAAATGCCCAAGACAATGAAGAAAACAGCGCCCCAAGTTTCCATTAACATGATGTTCGGCAAATAGCGCTCATAATTTTCAACGATTTTATCCCCATTGGAATCTAAAAGGAATGTGCCCAGCTCATCGGTGATAAAGATGGTCCGTTTCCAAGGCCAAAGTACACCTAATGATCCAGTTATGAATCCGATGATGACGGCTGTGGTGAGCTTTTTGTGGTGTTTCAATACGTAGCTCAGCACATGTGATAAAGTAACCAGACCGGTGGCTGAACCAAGGGTAAAAATAGCCAGGATCCTCAAAGTGGCATGACGCTCTTGGTTGTGAATAAAACTGAAGTCACCATTAAAAATATCTGAAAAAGTATCGTAGAGGGCATTTACGGAATCTACCAACAAAAGCACATAGTTGCCCAGTAGAATCAAGATAAATGAACCCGAAAGACCTGGGAGGGTCATACCGGAAACACTAATGATACCACAGAAGAAGATGAACAATAAGTTATCGTTCTCTCTGGCCGGATTCAAAAAACTGATTGAAATACCTATTAACAGTCCAAGTGATCCGGCAGTAATGGTCTTTCTATTCCAATATCCAAAGTCTTTTGATATGTAGTGAATTGACCCCAAAATCATTCCAAAAAATGCTGCCCAAACGAAAAGCTCCTTTTTTGCGAGAAAATAATCCAGTAATCTTGAGACACTGAAATAACTGATGAGCATGCCCAAGATCAATAGTGATAAAAACTGGCCATTGATATAGCGATAAAAGCTTCTGAACCTACCATTGAAAAGCAGTTTGAAGGCCTTGCTATTGATTTTTTGTAGCGAATAGATGAACTCTTCATAAAAACCACCCACGAAGGCAACAATGCCCCCCGATACTCCTGGCACTTTATTGGCCGCACCCATACAAAGTCCTTTTACTACCAAAAAGAAACGGTCGGTAAATGTTCTCGTTTTTTGCATGTATGGTCTTTCCTTATTTTTTTGATGCCATCCTTTCCAGGATAAAAATAAGTGAAAAACCAATGATAACTAAGATAAGTGCTGGTATTAATTGATTGTCACCCCCAAATGCCCATGGGGCGATATTTTGCTCTTTGATGGGTATTGTTTTTTCACCAAAGGTTTTGGTTTCCAAAACTTCTTTCCAAGGCCAGATTTTGTTCAAGGAGCCCAAGATAAAGCCAGTGAGCAGGGCCAATGTGCCATTGCGAAAATTATTGAACATCCATTTCAACAATTTGGCGAAGCTCAGCAATCCGAAAACTGCCCCCAAAGCAACTGTAAGAACAACTTTGATATCGCGTTCATGAACGGCATCCAAGATGGTTTTATAAGATCCCAAAAGTACAAGAATGAAGGCGCCTGAGATTCCGGGCAATATCATCGCACAGACCGCCAATGCACCTGATAAGAATAAATACGGCAAGTTGTCCACATTGTCATTTGGTGGCAATGTGGTAATAAAATAGGCCAATACGGTACCACCAATAAAAATCGAAATGGTCACAAAATTCCATTTTTTGATTTCCTTGCCGATAAAAAATATACTGGCCAAAACCAAGCCAAAGAAAAAAGACCAGAGTAAGATAGGTTGGTTTTCTAAAAGCCAGCTAAGAAATTTGGCCAATGAAAGTACGCTAATAAAAATACCCAGAAAAAGAGCCAACAAAAAATTTCCATTGAGTTTGGCCCAAAATGGCTTGAATCCTTCTTTTTTGAGGGTGGCGACCAAAGAAAAATCAATATGGTTTATTGAGGTGATCAATTCCTCATAGATGCCCGATATAAAGGCTATGGTGCCCCCAGATACACCCGGTACTACATCAGCAGCTCCCATGGCCATCCCTTTTGCAGTGATGATGACATAGTCAATCAGTTTTCGTGCTCCCATAATGGTATTGAAAAACTATTTAAGTAGAGGCCCTTTTATTTTCAGAAAAAACATCCAAGACCCACTTTGATCTGCGGAATTCGGGAAATTGGGTTGTAAAACCATCTATTTTATTTTCGTCGAGTTGTACGGCAACGCTTAGCTTTTCTTTGGCTTCATGGCTATCTTTGAGTTTCATGAAAATTCCGGCAGCCTTGTAATGCAGTTCGGCATTCTCAGGATAAAATTCCAATCCCTGTAACAATACCTGTTTTGCGGAAGCGTAGTCTATCAGGTTTTTGAGTGTATCGGTCCACTCTAACCATGTGTCCAATTCATAATTTCCCAAGTCAACGGTCTGTTTGTAAGCAAAGTCGGCTTCTTCGTAGTTTTTAAGGGCCAAATAGATTTTTGCACATTTTTTCCAATACTGTGGGTTTTCACCATCAATGTTGATGGCTTTATTCACATAGTGCAGTGCTTTGTCGTAGTTCTTTTGGTTGTAATAAAAATCGGTGATGGCCAACCATCCTTTGTCCAACAAGGGGTCTTCGTGCACGGTATTGTAAAAATAATATTTGGCCAAGTCGTTGTTTTCCAATTTTTCATGACACTTTCCGATTCGTAAATAGGCGTGTGATGTGGGATCATCAATATTTAAAGTTGTTTCATAACTTTCAATGGCCTCATTATATTTGCCCAATTTTTCAAGTACCTTACCTTTTTCAAAATATGCCCCAACAAAGGAATCGTCAGCTATTATGGCAAAATCGAAAGCGGTAAGCGCCTCATGGTACAATCTTTTTGAAAAATACATTTTGCCCAATTGGTGCCAAGCCACCTCACAATATGGATTGCGTTCTAAATAGGTGTTCAAATAGTGGATGGCCCCCTCAAAATCTTCTAAAAATTCAAAACAGTACACTACATTGTACAATGATGAATAATCATTGTTGTCAAAGTCAACACATCTCATAAAATTGTGTTTGGCATGCTCAAAATCATCAATGAAAAGATATTCCATGCCGAGCAATGAATAGATGTCAATACTGTCATCGGAAATCTCCAACGCATCAAGCAATAAGTTGATCGCTTCTTGATGGTTGTCTTGTTTTGAACAAATATTGGCGCGCTGTATGTAAATTTCCTCATTAAACGCATCTATGTTTTGAAGCTCGTCTAAAATTACCTCTGCGGTATCATATTTGTCTTCAAAAACAAGGACTTCAACGTGCAATAGTTTCAGTTCAATGGAGTGGGGATGTTGTTGTAGTCCAATTTGTATGGCTTTTTTTCCCAAGGCAACCTTACCATTGTTCAGATAGTAGTGTATGATTTCTTCAAAGTCTTCAGCATCAAAGAAGTAGATGTCATCAGTTTTGAGCATTGACTCAAACTTGTGTATTGACTTGTCAGGTTTTTCGTTAGAATCTAACGCCATAGAAACGTATTTGATTTTGCTATGGACTTAAAATTAGCCTTTTATATGCTAGTCTTTTGTCCTTGATTTGGTGATGTTATCAACAAATTAGTTAACAGAACTCTTATCTAAATGTATCTAGAATTTTGATTATTTGGCTGCATCCTAGCTTAATTTCCTGTTTTGAAATTGTTAACGGAGGTGAAATTCTCACCGCCCTTGGTTCAAAAAGAATCCAAAAAAGAATCAATTTATTTTTTATAGCTTCGAGAACCAATCTGTTCGCAATTTCTTGATCTTTCATTATAAGTGCGAGCATTAGGCCTTTACCCCTAATCTCATTAATCAAAGGATGTACCAAAAGTGAGCGGAAGAGTTCTTCTTTTTTCAATGATTTTTCAACCAATTGTTTGTCAGACAATTCCGTTAGTGTTGCCAAACTGGCCGCAGCTATGACAGCATTACCGCCAAAAGTGGTGATGTGCCCCAATTTAGGGTTTTCTTGAAGTGAGTGCATAATTTTTCTAGAACTGGTAAAAGCACCTACCGGTAATCCAGATGCCATGCCTTTGCCCATGACCAATATGTCAGGAATACAATCAAAATGCTCGAAGGCAAAGAGCTTTCCTGTCCTTCCAAATCCGGGTTGTATTTCATCTAATATGAGCAATGCGCCAACTTCTTTGCAACGTTGCCCCACTTTTTTTAGATAGTCGTTTTTGGGTAAAATAAACCCAGCGCCACCTTGAATGGTCTCTAAGATGACCGCAGCAGTTTTATGGGTAATCTTGTTCAGTTCATCAATAGCATTGAAGTTGATAAACGAGATGTCTGGGATGAGTGGCCGAAAAACATGCTTTCGTTCTTCATGGCCCATAACACTTAAGCTGCCCATGGTATTGCCATGATATGCATGGTTTGCGGCGATTATCTGCGACCTACCTGTATACCTTCGTGCTAGTTTTAGTGCTCCTTCAATGGCCTCCGTCCCTGAATTGACAAGGTAGGTGGTCTCTAAGCAATCAGGCAGAAAAGAAGCGAGCAATTTCGTATAGGCGACGGCAGGTTGTTGCACATACTCACCATACACCATAACATGCATGTATTTCTTGACTTGTTCTTCAATGGCTTTGGTAACTTTTGGATGACAATGGCCCAAGCTACAAGCCGAAACCCCCGCAACAAAATCCAAATGTGCGTTTCCTTGGGCGTCATAAATGTAACTTCCGCTGGCATATGAAATTTCCAGAGCTAATGGATGGGGCGTAGTCTGGGCCTGGTATTTAAAAAAATCTTCTTTCATTGCAAAGACTTTGAAACTTTTTTGACTGTTGGTCGCTCTGTCTTTATGGCCTTTGAATTTTGGTTTTTATTATTTGAATTAGATGGACTTGCGGGTTGTCCGCCTCGCCTACGTTCTTCTTCTTCAATGGCTATCGGATTGCCAATGCCTTGTATTTCAACCAATTCAATGTTGTTGTCATCTTCATCAAAGATGTCATCTTTTGTGTATATACGTTCGTCACCCCTCCATATAAATCCTTTTAATTTTCGACTTTCGATAGGCAGGTCTTTTTCAGGGAAAATATCACCATCGGGATTGATAAAGAAAGTGATATCTTCAATATCATTGTTTTCCATCATCAAACGTATTTTGCTACAAATGGTTTTGTCGATACCGATAAGTTCTTGTTCATCATTGTACATATAATAAATGACCTCAGTATTTTTCACCAAATCGACAATCTTAAGCTCATTATCAATAAATTTTCCGAATAAATCCTTCCCTTTGGCTTGATTGTACCCTTTCTTGCCAATGGTATCAAAAGCAATGATAAAGGCATTTTCAATAACCCGTAACGAATCCAACTTTTCGGTTTCCATATCTGAAATAAGGTGAATGCTGTCTCCGGTCATTTGGTTCTCAACATTCCATAAGATGGGATCGGTAATCAATTGGGTGACCCCCGTGGTCTGGTCAAAGTGGATGGAGTCACATTTACCGCTTAAATCAGTTTTGTAGAATTTGGCATTTCGAAATGCCCGTAAGATTCGGGCATCGGGCTTTCCAGTGACCATTAGGGTATCACCATGCATATATAAGGAGTCTTGTTCGACCAGGCTTATCGATACAGCCCTTTTGGTAGCAAATACAGAATCTTTTGCCTTGTACACTTCTGCATAGTGTGCCCTTATGATACCCTGGTTGATAGTGTCGGTCACTTTAATGTTATTGGTGGCCGATGCAAATTCTGTAGCTTTATCAAAATAGACGCTATCACCTTCAATTATTCGGTTATTGTAGTCGATCTTTGTGTTTTTGATACCGTATCCTTGCTCAATCGTGGTATCATAGAAACCTCGCTCACAATAAATCTTATATTCATCGCCTGTGATGGTCGATGGACCATACATATAGGCATTTTTTGAAATGGTATAATAATCCAATCGATCGGAATCAATGATGTATTCTGGATTGTCAATATGGACACTTTCTAAAAATTGGTATTTTTTTGGCGTCATGAAATAGGTGCCGATTTGACTTGTCAAGACATTGGCTGAATCGACAACTTTTCCTCCTGAATTATAAAATGACTCTTGTTTTTCGCGGTTAAAATATAAAGTGTCGGTGGTCAGTGTCATTTGGCCATTGGTGAGATCTACATTTTCCCAGGCCTTGGCCAATTTGGTATTGCCGTCATAGTCTATCTTGCCACTGTTCATTTCGATGGAGTCACCTTGTTGCAGGCGCACATTGCCAATGGCCCTTAGTTTGTTCTCTTTGGCATAGAAAACTGCGACATCGCACCACAGATCTGCACCTTGATGCTCAAACTGCACTTGTCTTTGATCATCTTTACTGAAGATTGATGCCCCGGGAAAGCTGGCTTCATCTTTCGTAAAGTTCGCTCCGTACACAATGTTGATTTGCCTGGTTTCGGGTTCTTTTTCTTCTTTCTGTGAAAAACCGATAGTACTTAGCAATACAAAGAATAACAATAGGGGTTGTTTCAAACCATTCAGATTTTGGTCAAAAGTATGATATTTAAAAAAAGTAAAATAAAGGATTTAGAAAGGTTTGGGAGTATGTAATCCATATTGCCCCATTCGTAGTGTCTGGTAGGATAGAGTGACACGTTTGTTAGGTACTTTTCAGGAAGGCTTGTCAAAGCCATAATCATGCCTATTCGCGAAAATGATGCTTCCAATCTGATTCTGCCGCCAAATAGGCAAAAGAATAGCGGTTACCTTTGTCCAGTAATGTCTTAAACAGTCTTTTTGCGCTGAGGGTATCTTTTTTTTGATACAAATACCAGTTGCCCAAGCCGTACAAAAAGACATCATCTGATGATGAACCATCACTTTTGGGTCGAATGTTTTCTTCGGTCAGTATGCCTTTATAAAAGAGACACATCTTGTGATAATTGGTGTTTTCTATGATATCCATATCTGTATTTACCATAGCAATGGCCTCTTCAGCCTCTTTGTCTTTTCCCATTCTTTTTAGAATCATGTATAACCAATGTCCTCCCGAAACCCAGTTGTCATCGTATGTATTTGTATTTTTCCTGTTTCTGAAAGCAAGCAATGATTTTTCCAAATCGCCTTTTAAATAATGGGCAAGTCCTAAATGATACCAAATATTGCCCTGTAATGAGCTTATTGGAATGTTTCTTGCGTTGGGTATTCCGTCAGGTTCTATTTCATCAGGTTTGCCTTCAACCAGCGCAACTGCCTTTTCAAAATCTTCAATAGCATTGCCATATTGTCGTGTTGATATGTAGCGATGGCCCCGATGGCGATAAAAGCGTGGCTCTTTTGGAAATTGCCGAATACCTTCTGAATAGATGCCAATGGCTTTTTGAAAATGATCTAGATAGGCAGCTCTTCTACCATACCAGATAAGGTTTTCTACATTTTTAGGATTTTTAAGATATCGGGCCTTGGTTTTTTTGTAATGATCAAGGGTTTTACTGGGCAAAGCCTTTGGTGTGAACAACGTATCACCTAAAAGGGATATTGCTTCAATAGAATTCTGGGAAAAATCGTCATTGGGCAAACGGTTATCTTGAACAGTCTTCTTTTTGCAACACAGAAAGATAAATATGGCAAAAATGAACACATACTTGATGGTCTTGGCTGTCGGCTCATATGGCTTCACACTACAAAATACAAAATAATCGGAATTGAAATCTTACCTGCGAATGGTTTGTGTTCGGTCAGGTCCTACAGAAACTATTTTGATCGGCACTTGCAATTCTTTCTCTAAAAAGGCAATATAGTCGTTAAGGGCTGGGGGAAGGTCGCCCGCCTTGGTCAATTGGGTAAGGTCTTTGGCCCACCCTTTCAACTCTTTATAAACGGGTGAGATATGCTCATTTTCAATACTGTATGGTAAATGCTGTATTTCTTCGCCTTTGTACGTATAAGCCGTACACACCTTTATTTTTTCAAAGCCACTCAATACATCTGCCTTCATCATCATCAATTCGGTAACCCCGTTTATTTGCACAGCATATTTCAATGCTACCAAATCTAGCCATCCACAGCGTCTTGGTCTACCTGTGGTCGCCCCGAATTCATTGCCGACGCGCCCCATGGTATGCCCATCCTCATCAAAAAGTTCGGTTGGGAAAGGTCCGCTGCCCACTCTGGTGGTGTACGCTTTAAAAATACCCAATACCCGACCGATTTTGTTTGGCGAAACACCTAGGCCCGTACAAGCTCCCGCTGCAGTGGTGTTTGAAGAAGTGACATAAGGGTAGGTGCCAAAATCGATATCCAATAATGAACCCTGGGCACCTTCGGCAAGAATCCTTTTTCCATGGTTTTGTGCTTTAAAGAGGTATTCTTCGCTATCGATGAATCGTAATTTTTTAAGCGTTTCCACTCCTTCTAGAAATTCCGCTTCAAGCTCTTTTAGGTCATATTCGATATCAACATTGTAAAAACCGATCATGGCCTCGTGTTTATTGGCCAGGTTTCGGTATTTCTTTTTCCAAGTATCAAATTCCAAATCCCCTACACGCATACCATTTCGGCCTGTTTTGTCCATATAGGTGGGGCCAATTCCTTTTAGGGTAGAACCAATTTTGGCTTTTCCCTTTGCAGTTTCAGAAGCTGCATCAAGCAAACGATGGGTAGGCAATATCAAGTGGGCTTTTCTTGAAATAAATAATTTTGAAGCAATATCGATATTGAACTTTTCGAGATTATCCAGTTCTCTTTTGAAGATTACGGGGTCTATGACGACCCCATTGCCCACAATATTGATGGCATTTTTATGAAAAATTCCAGATGGGATGGTATGCAGCACATGCTTGATTCCGTCAAACTCTAAGGTATGGCCCGCATTGGGGCCACCTTGGAATCTGGCGATGATATCATAATCTTTGGTTAAAACATCAACAATTTTCCCCTTTCCTTCGTCTCCCCATTGGAGTCCGAGCAATAAATCTACCATGAACTATTTGGTTAGTCGGTTACGTTTTCTTCTTTATTTCTTGTTCCGTAGAAATATAGCGAGTGATTGTTGATCTTGATATCAAAAACCTCCTCAATTGTTTTTTTTATGGATTGGATGCGTGGGTCGCAAAACTCTACCACTTCTCCGGTATCGGTCAAAATAACATGATCGTGCTGTCGATCAAAATATGATTTTTCATATTGTGCCTGATTTTTGCCAAATTGGTGCTTTCTTACCAATTTACAATCCAATAACAGCTCAATGGTATTGTAAAGCGTTGCCCTGCTAACACGGTAGTTTTTGGTTTTCATCTTGATGTACAGCGACTCTACATCAAAATGATCATCACTATCATAGATTTCCTGTAAAATGGCGTATCGTTCTGGTGTTTTTCGATGCCCATTTTTCTCTAAAAATGAGGTGAAAACATTCTTTACAATTTCTTGGTTTTTGTTGTTGCCCATGACTATTGCAGTACTATCTGGCAAAGGTACAGTTAAAAATTAAATTCGCGTTACCTTATCGATGCCTCCTATTTGCTTTAGGTTATTGATCAATTTTTTGAGGATAGCATTGTTTTTGACAACCAGTGTTATCTTTCCAGAAAAGGTGCCCCCTTCAGTACTGAAGTTGAGGTTTCTCATGTTCACGTGCATGTTGTCAGAAATGATATTGGTTATTTCATTGACCAAGCCCAGGTTATCGATTCCCGTCAGTCTGATATCTGCGGTAAATTCTTCTTGCGATGAATCTATCCATTTTGCACTAATGATCCGATAGGCATAATTGGATTGCAATGAGATGGCATTTGGGCAGTTTTTTGTGTGTACTTTGATACCATCATTGACACTTATGAATCCAAAGACATCGTCACCGGATATGGGATTACAGCATTTCGATAACTTATAATTGAGCTTTTCTTCTTCGCCGCCAAAGACCAACATGTCATATTTCGAAGTAATCTCTTCTTTATCAATGTCTTCTGGTGTAGAATTCCTTCTTATCCTATTTTTGAAAAAATTCAAAAAAGCATTGTTATATGACGAAGCAAAGTCTTTGATTGCTTGATTGTCAATAGATCCCACACCGACACGGTAAAACAGATCCAAACTTGTTCTTAGTTTGAAAAAGTTGACCATCTTATTGACGACATCTTCGTTTAACGTGACCTTTTGCGATTTGAGCTTACGTCTCAATGATTCTTTTCCTTCAGCTGCAATAGCCTTTTTTTCTTCACGAAGTGAAGATTTTATTTTCGACCTGGCCTTGGCGGTATTTGCATAATCGAGCCAATTTTGGTTGGGCTTGGCCGTTTCTGATGTGATGATTTCAAGTTGGTCTCCGCTATTCAATATGGTACTGAGGGGAACTAATTTTCCATTTACCTTGGCCCCTCGGGTTTTCATACCAATTTCTGTATGTATGCTAAAGGCAAAATCCAGGGGCGTCGCTCCTTTAGGTAACGATTTGAGTTCCCCTTTTGGGGTAAACACAAAAATTTCCTTAGAATAGAGGTTGAGCTTGAATTCTTCCACGAAATCCACTGCGTTGCCGTTGGCATTTTCCAACGCCTCTTGTAAACGGTTCAACCATATCTCGATACCTTGCTCTTTTTGGTCGCCATGTTTGTACTTAAAGTGTGCGGCATATCCCTTTTCGGCAATCTCATGCATCCGCTCGCTACGGATCTGTACCTCTACCCATTTTCCCTTGGGCCCCATGACCGTAATGTGTAGGGCTTCATAACCTGTGGATTTTGGCGAAGTAATCCAATCACGTAAACGTACGGGATTGGGAGTAAAATGATCGGTAACGATGGAATATATTTTCCAGGCCAAGAATTTTTCATTCTTTTTATCAGACTTGTAAATGATTCGAATAGCGAACTTGTCATAGATTTCTTCGAAGGATACATTTTGGGCCTTCATCTTCCTTCTAATGGAAAATATGGATTTCATCCGTCCCTTGATATGATAATCCAGCCGCTCTTTGTCCAATGAATCCGTAATAACTTTTGAAAAAGCATCAATGTAGGCCTGTTGTTCTTCTTCAGTGTCCTCAATCTTTGCCTGAATATCGCTATATACCTCGGGTTCCGTATATTTTAAGCTTAAATCCTCTAGATGGGTCTTAATATTGTAAAGCCCTATTCTATGTGCCAAGGGAGCGTAGATATATAGGGTCTCTGATGCTATCTTTACCTGCTTGTCCTCAGGCATCGCATCCATGGTCAGCATATTGTGGTACCGATCTGCAATTTTGATGATAATGACCCGAACGTCGTCGTGTAGGGTCAATAGCATTTTTCTGAAATTTTCAGCTTGTTGGCTGATGTCCTTATCTTTCTTGAGGTGGGCAATTTTCGTCAGTCCATCAACAATACGCGCGATGGTTTCCCCAAACATCCGCTCAATGTCATCAAGTGTGTACTGTGTGTCTTCAACCACATCATGTAAGAGGGCAGAAGCAATGGAAATGGCGTCAAGACCTATTTCAGCGGCAACTATTTTCGCTACTGCAATGGGATGAAAGATGTAGGCTTCACCTGATTTTCGCCTTTGGTCCTTATGGGCGTCCACGGCCACATCAAAAGCATCTCGTATCAGCTTCTTGTCTTTTGCGGAAAGGGTCTGATAGCTGATTCTGAGCAGTTCTTTGTACTGCTTCGCAATCTCTTTGTTTTCTTTTTCAATCGCAGCCTCCGTCATCGTATACTAAAATTAGTACAAACTTTATAGCTAAACAACAAAAATCACGCCTTTAAGTTACGTATTCGTTCTATAAGTGGGGGGTGTGAATAGTGCATGAAAACATAGGCAGGGTGGGGGGTAAGGTTACTGAGGCTGTTTTTTGAAAGCTTTTTAAGTGAGCTTATCAGGGGTTTTGGTGCAAAGGTGTCTTTGGCAAAATCATCAGCCTGAAACTCAAATCTTCTAGAGAGATAGTTCATGAAAAGACCTGTGATTTCAGAAATAGGACTATAAAGTAATGCAAAGCCGATAAGGGCGGCGTGAAAACTGGGCGTTGATACGCCTATGGCCAGGGAAACTTCTGGATTATTGATAAAAAGTGATAAGATATACAAAGTGAAACCGGTCAATGCGATAGAGGCAAAAAAATTGAATATGATATGTTTGCGCTTGTAATGCCCCACCTCATGTGCCAAAACAGCGACAATTTCCTCTTCTTCAAGATCGTTGATCAAGGTATCAAAAAGAGTAACCCTCTTTTGTTTTCCAAAACCTGAAAAATAGGCATTGGCCTTGGTCGATCTTTTTGAACCATCTATAACAAAAATATGTTGGAGCTTGAATCCCACCTTTTTGGCATACGATTCGATGGCATTTTTTAAGCTGCCAGGTTCCAATGGAGATTGTTTATTGAACAATGGTACGATTAATTTACTGTAGAACAGATTGATGAACAGCATAAAGAGTGTGATTGCCGCCCAAGCATAGAACCAAAAATGTGCTCCCGCCCACTGCAAGAACCAGATAATAAGCGCCAAAATTGCACCACCTAACAGTGCTGTCACAACCCACCCCTTTACAACGTCGGCAACAAAGAGTCGTTTTGTACTTTTATTAAACCCAAATTTTTCTTCGATGACAAAAGTCTTGTAGTATGAAAAGGGTATGGAAAACAAGCTGCTCGCGAATAAAATGATGCCAAAGAACATTAGTGCCATGGGTATGGGCTGAATGGTAATCGACCTCACGATACCGTCGACCCATTCGAATCCTCCAACAACCAAAAAAGCAAGGGTCAGTACCAACGAAAATGTGTTGCTATAGCGGCCAAATCGATAATTGGCCATTTTATAGGATTGTGATTTTTGGTATTCGTCCAAATTAAAAATATCTTCCAATTCGGCAGGTACTTTTTGTTTGAAACGCATGGCATTTAAATGATTCAATACCAAATCGATAAGGTATTGAACAATTAAAATGGCAATGATGGCAATAAACAGGGGTTTGTATTCCATATAACTAAAATCCACGTTGTCGCTTGGCTTCAAATATAAGTATTGCAGCCGACACAGAAACGTTCATGGAGTCGATTTGACCTTGCATTGGAATTATAAGGTTTTGGTCTGAGACCGTAAGCCAAATGGGGGATAAACCAGTGGATTCGGTACCTACCACAATGGCAGAAGGTACTGTAAAGTCAACATCGACATAGGGTAATGAAGCGGTTAGCGCAGCGCAAAAAACAGTAATGTTCCTTGATTGTAAGAATGCAATGATATCTTCACTGGCACCAGTATAGATTTTTGTAGTGAAAACACAACCCACGCTGGAACGGATAATATTTGGATTGTATACATCAGTTTTCGGATTGGCAATGAACACGGCATCAACCTGGGCAGCGTCAGCGGTTCGTAACAAGGCACCGATATTGCCAGGTTTTTCCGGGGCTTCTGCTACCAATACCAATGGATTTTCTGTGTTGAGGGAAATCTGTTCTAGCTGGTGTTCTTTTGCCTTAGCCAACGCAATCACTCCTTCCGTTGTATCGCGATGCGCAATCTTTTCGTAGACACTTTTTGATAATGCCGTTATGGGGCAATTGAATTTTTCAACAAATTCATCTGTGCCCATGATCTCGGCACAATAGCATAGCAATTCCAATTCATAAGCTCCTTTTTGGGCCATTTGAATTTCACGAAGTCCTTCTAAAACAAACAGCCCCGTTTTTTTTCGTTCCCTAGACTTTTCTTTGAGCAGCATCACCTTTTTGATAAGGGGATTCTGGGGGCTCATAATTTTTTTGACTGGCTGCATGGCCTAAAAATACCAAACTTTCGAAAATTGATTTTATCCGTTTTCCCTTATTTGTCAGTAGAGCCATGAAACCATCGACACAATAAAAAACCAATCCTAAATTACAATCAGACTTTGATAGCAAGCTATGGCCATCATATACGTGCTTAGACTTAGACATCACAACGGGAAAAAGCATCTTTCAGCGCCTCAATTTTATCTTCCCAGGTCACAATAAACTCTTGGGCCACATAACCTTGAAAACCCGTTTTGAGAATGGCTCTCATTATGGCTGGATAGTAGAGCTCTTGTGTTTCATCGATCTCGTTTCGGCCGGGTACCCCGGCGGTATGGTAATGTCCAAAATACGGATGGTACGTTTTTATGGTACGTATGATATCACCTTCTTGAATTTGCATATGGTAAATGTCGTAGAGCAGTTTAAAATGATCACTGCCCAACCGTTTGCACAGTTCTACCCCCCACAGTGTGCTGTCGCACATATAATCAGGGTGGTTGATTTGGTTGAAGAGTTCCATATGTATGACTACCCCATGTTCTTGGGCAAAGGGAAGAATTTGGGAAAGCCCGTCCACACAGTTTTGCAACCCAACATAATCGTTGATCCCCCTTCGGTTTCCACTGAAACAAATGAGGTTGACATAGCCCGCTTTGGCAACTTGAGGAATAATTTCAGAATAATTCTTTATCAAGGTTTCGTGGTATTTCGGATCGTTCCACCCCTCTGTCAAACTAATTTCCGCACCGTTGCACATGGAACAGTGGATATCATATTTTTTTAATAGAGGCCAATCTTTTGGGCCTATCAAATCAATGGCGTTGATGCCCAGCGCGTTCAAGACCTTCAGAAACTCTTCTAAAGGCAAATGATTGAAACACCACTGGCAGACACTATGGTTGATGTTGTTCTTAAGTTTCAGATCCTCGGTTTTAGCCGTATTTTGCCCCACTGCCTGATAGGAAAAAGTGCCCAAGGTGCCTACAGCTGCTGTGGTGATGAAATTTCTTCGTTCCATACCTCTAAATTTGTTCTTTGAAAGATACTATATTGATAAAACAAATGGAAATGGGGACACTGTTCATAAGAGCGAAGGGCCGGTAAATTGACTTTAATCGCTACACCATGGAACATTACTTTTGGTAAACCGGATTTTTTAAGGAGATTTCCCCGAGCTTTTTTGTTAGTTCGATATCTTCATAGAAAGTGATGATGGGGTCAGCAAGATGATAGCTATATATGGTTTGCGGTATGGATGATTGCTCTTCCAACCCTTTGAAGACAATCTTGACCTTGATGGCAGCGTAAATATGCTTGGGTTTGCGGTTGACCAATGCCTCAGCCTTTTCCGGACTGATATGGAGCAACATTTTAGGGTAATAATTGTTGGGATCGGTCATTTTGTTGAAGTGTTCATTTTCATAATCGGAGACAGGTAAAAATTCGAAGAAGAAAGCATCATCACCGTTACCTCGGTATCGGTGACCATATTTGTGCAAATTTTTATTGCTCGGTAAAATATCGAACCAGTATCCATTGTTTTCGAAGTCATATTGCAACATGGGACGATTATAAGGATGAAATTGATATCGGTGTACCAGATAACCGATTTCTGTATTGTCTTTAAAAAAAGTGGTACTCCATTTTCTGAGATCATCTAAGTTTTCGCTGACATAAGCTGCATATTTTTCTTGGATTACAAATTCATCCCTAGATCCACCCCATTGGTTCCTGTAGCGGCAATTGGGGTCGTTTTTACCACAAAAGTACTTCTCTAATTGTTCGTTGGTGCTGAGGTTCTGGGCAAGCCCTAAAAGATGTTGTTGGGCGGCTCTTGAATGCAGGTCTTTCTTATTATCGCTGTTGGTTCTGGTCACAACGGTTAGGTGTGTTCTGTCAATGTCATCATAATATGGGGCAAGCCATTTCATTTTCACAAGACTGTAATAGCCCACATACCCGTGCTGTACCAATTTGTTTTTGGGTTTGTCAACTCTTTGCCCACCATATTGACTGGTGAAATAATATGGATTTTGGGTTCCAAATCTTGGTAGCCCCTTGTGTGATTGCAGATGGATTGATCTGAACTTTGTGTGCGGGGATTCAATTTTGTATAGATCAGCTTGGTCAATGGCATCTTGTACCTGACTTTTTGCAGATATACAAAGCATCAGAAAACAAAACAAGCATACTGGTCTTATGAAATGCTTCATAGTGTTCTAGTATTTTGATATTAAGTTGGAAATTGATAGCTCACCTATTTTTTGTAGAAGGGATGGATCTCTATAAATTTCTATCGAGTCACTCTCAAGTTCAAAATCGAACCGTATCTGTGCTTCATTACGGGAAGTGGGAACAACCCTTCCCTTTACTACGCTCCATAGTATTTCTTTTTCCAAAGCCATTTTTTTTGCCTCTTTCGGTGACATGGCGAACAATACTTGATTGCGTTGGTTTGTGAGTTTTTTTTCTTTTTCGGTAATAGCGACAAACGTTACGTTCAACAACGGACCATTGCCTAGGCTTGCCAAGGGGGGCGTAATCCAGTACCCTTCGTTTTTGAAATCGTATGGCTTGATCAATCGCACACTACCAACAAGATAGGCATCTTGCATATCGCTTTTAAAAAAAGTAGCGCTCCAAGACTGTAATTCTTTTAGATAGTCTTTAACAAAACTGGTGTAACTGCGCATTTGCTTAAATTCATTTGCACCGAAACCACCCCATATTCCTATATTCTTACGCTGTCCATACCTATCAATAAAACGGCACGGTTTTGTTTTTGAGTTTTCAGGACAAAAATAATCTTGAAGTGCTTCTTCAGAACAGACATGGGATGCTACGTTCAAAAGATTGGTCTGTGCCAAATACGAGTGCAGTTCTTTTTTGTCGTTGGTACCTTGTAAAGGTTTTTTTGTGATTTTGCCCATATCCATATCAGCATATATGTTGTCCATATATTTCATTTCGACCAAGAATTTGAATGCGTTGTTGTTTGTGTACGGGGTAATGCCCCTTCTGTAGTAGATTTCCCCATATCTAGGCAGTCCTTTATGGGCCTGCAGGGTAATGTCAATGAACTTATCTGATGGCGTCTTGAAGGTGACCGTATTATCTTCGACTTGCGAATAAACCATTTTCGTTGATAGAAACAACGATAAGAGCCAAAATATTGGGGGTGTCCGCATTTTTTTTTTAGTCATCATGGTTGATTTTATTATCAAGTTAAAGGTTAAAACCCTGCAATTTTATTGCAGTTACTTTTAGTTTCTATGAATATTTTAGATTTACCGGATGTCTGACTACCGCAGGAATTCACATTCGACAAGTAATATAAGTTGCCACATAGTTTGGTCGACCAAGTACCGTTACAAGATTCTGAAAGGGGATTTACAG
>JBCDBD010000021.1:0-61800 GCA_039184335.1 Bacteroidota bacterium
CCAAACTATGTGGCAACTTATATTACTTGTCGAATGTGAATTCCTGAGGTAGTCAGACATCCGGTAAATCTAAAATATTCATAGAAACTAAAAGTAACTGCAATAAAATTGCAGGGTTTTAACCTTTAACTTGATAATAAATTCGTTGACACAAAACAGTTGTATTTCCCTATATGGTTATGTCGAACTCACGTTGGTTAAACTTTCGACTGGTCGGTGTAATAAAAACAGTTTGAAATAAACAGCTTTAAAATCGTCCTCTCAGTATGTCTGATTATTCTTGCTCACTTCTTTTATTTTGATGATTGACTCTTTAATGAACGTATGATTTTAAACCCTAAAAGAGAAGCTAACGAAATCCAAAAAAAGCCCAATAGGTGTATTCTTTACTCTTATAACCAAAACAAGGGTAATTTTTTTTGTATATTTACCCTTGTTTAGATGACAAAGGTAAATTCTACTCTTAACCGTGACTATATTCAAAAAAGACATTCCCTATAACAGCTTACCGTTACTTCCTCCAGAAAGGGAGTTGGAAACTGTCAACGTTCTCCGAAAAACAATAGCTGCGAGTAGGGAATTATCAAAATTGAATGGTGCGATTATCAATTTACCTAATCCTAGACTTTTTTTGGATACCATACACTTACAAGAAGCCAAAGCCAGTTCTGAAATAGAAAATATTATTACCACAAATGACGACTTATATCAAGCATTCGTAGCAGATAAAAAATTTGATAATGCCGCAGCCAAGGAAGTAATCAGTTATAAGGAAGCCTTATGGCACGCCCTAGCCCAACTAGAGAAAAAACCGTTTTTGACCACCAATCTTTTTGTTCAGATTGTACAACGAATAAAACAAAACAATTCTGGGATACGAACCACTCCAGGTACTACATTGTCCAATGCTAAAGGAGAAGTTATTTATACACCCCCGTCAGGAGAAACCATCATACGGGATAAACTATCTAACTTAGAAAAGTTTATCAATACACCAAGTAAACTTGACCCATTGATAAAGATGGCGTTAATGCATTACCAGTTTGAAGCTATTCACCCGTTTGCGGATGGTAACGGGCGAACAGGTCGTATTATGCTCCTACTTTATCTTAAACTAGAAAAGTTGTTGGATGTTCCTGCAATATATCTCAGTGAGTACATCATCAATAACAAAGCTGCCTATTATAAGAAGCTTAGATTGGTAACTGAAAAAGAAGATTGGGAAGGGTGGATATGGTATATGTTGGACATGATTGAAATAACAGCTAAGAAAGGATTGGAACGTTTAGAGGCCATTACTTCTTTGATGGAAAGAATGACGAATGATATTAAAATACAACTGCCAAAGGCCTATTCAAGAGAGTTAATCGAAATCCTATTTCGATTACCATATACCAAAAGACAACACTTGATTGATGAAAAGTTGGGAACGCCTAAAACTGTTGGCAACTATTTGAGGGATTTGGAAGAGGCTGGCTTTCTGAAATCGGTTAAGGTTGGAAAGGAAAAACTATACCTCAATTTTCAATTGATGAAAATATTGGAATACTAGGTAAGTAAAACATATATTTGCGCCATCAATTTGATCTGATAACAGATACAAGTAAACAAGTTCATTCGATTGATCATTTTAAATAGGTGCGCAATTCGGTGCACACGTTTAATAAATAATTTTCAACTTTTTTGATAGTCAGATGATTGGAACCTTGGTTCAAGCTCCAGTCCGCTTACTTTTAAGACTTTCCAATATTCGAAAAGCCAGTATGTACCATACTGGCTTTTGTTTTTATGCTTACATGAGGCTGAACATTTATCACCCGAAACTTTAAATCCGTTCAATAATCTGTTTTTAGTATTCATGGGTAATATCAGAATCTTCACGAAAATTTGTTGTATAGAACCGTTGTAAAAGACCTTTTATGCCAAAATGAACCAAACTACTACTGTTTCTTGCAGTTTGCATACTTCTTTTAAAAAGCTATCCCTTTCACCTTATTTTCAAGGTAAAACAAAGCACCATGAAGCCTATTACCATGATCTGTGTTTACCTACTGTTCTTTTCATATTTGATGCACGCCCAGTTTGTGACAAGCATCATTCAAAAAGAAACTGATTCCATTTGGTACGGTAACGGCACCACTAGAAGTACAAAACTAGAGCGGTTGCTTGCGCATGTATCTTATAAATTGGAAAAAGCAGATACCCTTGAGCTAACTTATTGGAAGGCCTATCTCTATTATAAGACCGGGCTTTCTTATCTCACCGATAATAAAGAAAAGGCAAAAGACCACCTTGTACAAGGGATAGCCATTTTAGAGAAACTGGAAAATCCCAATAGTGAAACCCTCACCTTACAGGGCACTTTGCACAGTACAATGATTGGTGTACAGCGCAATAAAGCATGGCCGCTGTCAATAAAAGCGGGTGAACTGTTCGATAGAGCCCTGAAATATGCGGAACAAAATCCTAGGGCATATTTAGGGTTGGGAAAAAGTGATTTCTACAGGCCCGTCGAATATGGCGGGGGTAAAATGGTAGAGGTACATTTGAAAAAGGCCATTTTATATTACAACCAAGAAGAGCAATCCGTAAAAAAAGGACCATCATGGGGCAAGGATGAGGCATTCTATTTCTTATCTGCGTTTTATGCAAAGAATGACCGCATGAGAGATGCCAGATTCTATAATAATCTTGGGCTGAAAGAATTTCCAAAAAGCGAACTTTTACTTAGACAAAAAGAGAAAATAAATTGAGCTATGCTTCGCGTATCACTATTACTATTGCTAGTGCTGCCCACTATACTCTTTAGCCAAGTAACGATAAGCGGGGTGATAAAGCACGATAATAAACCGTTAGAACTAGCGAACATTTACATTGAGGAAACATTGGAGGGAACCTCGTCGGACAAAAATGGAAAATTTACATTCGCAACCAAACTAAAGGGAAACACCACCTTAGTCATCAGTAGCTTGGGTTTCGAGATGTTTGAAAAAACCATTGAAATAGGCAACGAAGATCTGGAGTATGTAATTGTCTTGAAAGAAGAAGACAATAAATTGGATGAAGTTGTGGTATATGCAGGTACATTTGAAGCGAGTGAAAAGAAGGCCTCAACAATTTTGCGTCCGCTCGATATCGTAAAAAACCCAGCGGCAAGCGCAGATGTGTTCGCTGCTCTCCAAACCCTGCCAGGGGTAAGTGTAATAGGCGATCAGACCGGGGTTTTTGTAAGGGGCGGGGAAGCTTCTGAGACCAAAACATTTATAGACGGTGCACTTGTGACAAACCCATTTTTTAGCAGCGTATCCGAAATTCCCGCCCGCGGGCGATTTGATCCATTCTTGTTTCAAGGCACTATTTTTAGTACCGGCGGATACTCGGTCGAATATGGCCAAGCATTATCTTCGGTAATCTTATTGGACACTAAAGACCTACCCTCAAATGATAGGCTTACTTTTGATTTAAACAGTGCTGGTCTTGGTGGTTCACTAACCAGAAAATTATCGGAAAAGACCTCACTTTCTTGCAGTTTAAACTACACTAACCTCACTCCGCTTTACAAAATCGTTCCCCAAAATAGAGAGTGGCTCAAACCACCGGAAAATTTTGAGGGGATAATCTTTTTAAAGTATAAAAACGCAAATGAAGCTGTTTTCAAAAGCTATATGCAATATCAAAATGGAAGGATCGGACTGAACCAATGGAGTCCTTCCAATACAGCTTCGGATCTGGAAATACAGAATACAAACCAAAACTTCTTTTTTAATAATTCGTTTGAGGGTTATCTTGGCAGTAACTGGAAAACTTTGATGGTTGCAGCTTTCAGCTATGATGAAGATAAGACTGGATTAGGAAATGATGAGGCGAAATCTGAAGAACTTTTGTTGCAAACCCGATTGACCATGAAGAAGAATATAAGCTCAGGCTTTAGGCTCAAAACTGGTAGTGAGACCATAGTATCTGATGGCACCTACACTTTTAGCCAGCTTTCATCAAACATCAGAAATATCCTTTCTGTTTTATACTTGGAGTCTGATATGCGATTGGGGAAAACCATTTCAGGGAGGATGGGCGTACGCGGAGAATACAGTTCCCTGTTGGATTCATGGAATCTTGTACCAAGAATTTCATTGTCAAAAGTCATCAGCAAATCTTCCACACTTTCCTTGGCCTATGGCAATTTTAAGCAAATTCCCGAGACAGAAATTTTAAGGGAACAAACCGAGAACATTGATTTTGAAGGCTCGCAGCACCTGATACTCAACTATCAGTTAAAACGTAATGGGCAAACCTTGAGAATAGAGGGATACATAAAAGAGTATTCTTCATTGATACGGGAACTTCAAAATAATACATACGGCAATTCGGGTTTCGGATTTGCTAGAGGAATCGATATATTCTGGAAAGATGAAAAAACCGTACCAAATCTGTCTTATTGGATGTCGTACTCTTTTTTGGATTCGAAGCGATTGTATAGAGATTTTCCGATAAAGGCCACACCGACTTTTGTAGCCAGCCATAACTTAAACGCTATTTTTAACTATGACCTTGGAGAAAAGATGACCATCGGCACCTCATATACCTATAGTTCTGGTCGTCCTTACCTAAATCCGAATAACCCCTCCTTTTTGGGTGATAGGGCACCAGACTTTCACAACATGAATTTTAATGGTAGTTTATTGAGCAATGTGTTCGGGGATCTTACCATTTTTTATGCTTCCTTGAGAAATCCGTTTAACTTTAAACACGTATTCAACTATCGGTATTCTGATGATGGAGCATCGCGCATTGCGGTCGACGCCGCAAGCGATTGGTCATTTTTTGTGGGAATGGTCATCAACATCAATTAAATGGCACCGATACTGCAAACGTTTTGATGAAAGAAATTTTAGGCCATATCCTGTTTTGGTTTGCGTATTTGTTGCTATGGAGCATTCAAGATGTGTTCTATTTCAACGACTTTGGTGGTGTTTTAAAATTAAACATAGTTACCCTTTTTCCATTTTTGGCAATCGTCTATGTCAACCTGTATTTTCTTTTGCCTCGATTCTTATTTAAAAAAAAGTACCCCCAGTACATTCTCTTTTTATGCCTATCCCTTTTGATTATCACCGGTATATCGGTTGCAAATCATTATGCCTACTTCAATTTCATTGCAAACGACCTTGCTATTGGCGGCTTTTTCAATTCTACTGAGGGATTTCTTGCCATTCTCACTGAAACCTTGGTCTTAGTAGGTTTTTCTACGTCGATTTTTCTTTTAAGGGAACGCTACTTCAAGGAAAAGATGCTGGAAGACATCAGTAAAAAACAATTGGAGGTCGAACTTCGATTACTAAAAGCACAGATGAATCCCCATTTTCTGTTCAATAGTTTGAACAGTATCTATATGATGTTGGAAAAAGACGGGCAAAAGGGAAAAGAAATGTTATTGCGATTTTCAGATATTCTCAGTTATCAATTATATGATACGGTCAAGCCAAATATTCCATTGAAAAAAGAAATTGAAAACATTAAGAACTATATCGATATTGAATCCATACGGCACGGACAATTAGCTACCATTACTGTTGATTGCGTCGCATATTCTGGAAAACTCCGTATTTCGCCCATGCTTTTGCTGCCCATAATTGAAAATGCATTTAAACATAGCCCCAATGGAACTACGTATAGCATATCCATCTATATTGGATTGAACGATAAAAATCACCTAAATCTAAAAGTCTCGAACAGTGTTGCACCCAAAAAAGACGAAGTACCTTCGGGCATAGGATTGGCAAATGTCAAACGAAGACTGGAGTTGGTATATCCAAAAAAACATGAAATAAGTATCGAACCAACTCCAGGGAATTTTTTTGTGGACCTGAAAATTTGGTTAAATGATTAATTGTGTTGTCGTCGATGATGAGCCATTAGCTGCAGAAGGCTTGGCCGAATATGTAAAACGTACTCCTTTTTTGAAGTTTGTACGAGCATTCGATTCTTCCCTGGAAGCCAAGGATTTTCTGAAGAAAACCAAAATCGATCTATTGCTATTGGACATTCAGATGCCCGGGCTTAGTGGAATTGAATTGCTCCAATCCCTTGCAAATCCACCAAAGGTGATTTTCACAACAGCATATAGGGAGTATGCTTATGAAGGTTTTGAATTGGACGCCGTTGATTTTTTATTGAAACCTATTGATTACGCGCGCTTTCTAAGATCGATCAACAAGGTATTGAGCCACCGAAGTGAAGAAGATGACAGCGAGGCCATCTTCATCAAATGTGATGGCATCATCACAAAAATCATTATTGCCAAAATTCTTTACGCAGAAAAAGCAAAGGATTATGTCTTTATCCATACCGAAGAAAAAAAATACATGTCCCTTTTGTCACTTAAGCAATTGGAAGGATATCTGCCCGCCAATCAGTTCACCAGGGTGCATCGTTCTTTTCTGGTCAATCTTGATAGGGTGGATAAGATAGATGGCAATCTACTTTACTTGGAAAGTCATAGGGTTATATGTAGTCGAGCCATGAAAGAATATGTCACATCGGCTATTTTAGGAAACAGATATATTCAGAGAAATACCGGTAACATATAACCTGATATTGATAACGGAACCTGTTCAACATGGTCTGTCACATTACCACAAGACCAAATTGCC
Source organism: Bacteroidota bacterium (assembly GCA_039184335.1). GTDB lineage: Bacteria > Bacteroidota > Bacteroidia > Flavobacteriales > Flavobacteriaceae > JBCDBD01. Next base: position 6,651 of record JBCDBD010000021.1, read on the forward strand.
ACATTTTTGGCAATACAAAAACGGTTATCCAACATATTAGTCCCTATCAATCTGTTTACTTGCCTTTTTTTCTTGTCGAATTCTTCGGTATTCTTTTCTATCGGTACCGTATTGTTCGAGAATACCCCTTTCTTCATAAAACTTTCGTTTTGACAGGTGGAATTTTGTTGCCATTTTGCCATCTTCTCCCTTGGTCAATTCAAGATACACTTTAGACTTACTGTCTTCATAACCTTTCAGTTCTGGAATGGCATTCTTTGTTTTCTTTGTCAAGTTATTGGTTGGAACCGATAACCAAATGTTCATGCGCTCATCTGTACTAAAAATACCCTCTACAAAAAGGCTCAAGGCATTCGATTCGATCTCCATCTGTGGAATCTGGATTTCTTTGCCATTCAAGGTCAATGTATTTCGGATCGGGGCAAAGCGAATATCATGAAACCTTTTTTTTGCCAACAACTTTGCCGCAATTTTGTCAATGGCATCAAGACCCTGTATCTCAAGGTCATAAAGATCAAAATCAATTTCACCAAAAGTCTTTGCCGGAACCAATTTTTCATCGACTATACTGCTTGTGATAGCTAGATCTAGGTTCAATCTTCCCTCAAGCTTCTCTGTATTTTTAAGGGAATTGCTGCCCAAATAGTCCAAACCTTCAAGAAATCTGGCCAAATTGAGGTCTTTGGTATTTAAACTGGCCGTAAAGGGAGCTTCCTCATAACTGCTGAGGTCAAATTCTGCATTCACCTGCATACTGCCGCCATCGAAATCAAAACCGGTCTCATCCAACATTAAAAACGTAGAGTCTTTCATGACAATGCCTGTCTTGAAATTATGAAGTTCAAGCTTATCGGTCACGATCAAGCTATCAATGTCAACATGAATTCTTGGGTTGAACCTATTCAGCAATCCCTTTAGAAAAACCTTTACCTGGTTTTCTAACTTCGACTGTTTTTTAACCGGTTCTGAACGTTCTTCTGAAACAGTGCCAAAAATATGCTGCATGTGTCCCACGTTTAATTTAGGGGCGCGGATATCAAATGTGGTCTGCAGTTTTTTTCCGGTATTGCCCAAGACCATTTCGGTAACATTGTCAATCTCGCCAACGACATCTATTTGCCTGTTCAATGAATCAGAACGCATGAAGATATCAAAACTGGCCTGATCCCGTTCCATATACAAAGCCAACCGCTTTAATGGAAAGGTAACATTGGAGTCAACATAGAGCACTTCGCAATCCTCAATAGTCAAAACAGCCTGTGATTCATTCAACAAATGCGCTACTGAAGCAACATCGCCGGTGTAATTGAACCGTACCACAAACTTGCCCTTGTCCTTAAAAATGAACTTTTCTGTCTTAAAAAAATCATTGAACAAATGGGGCGACCCTTCAAGGTCAATCGTAGTGTGCATGGCCTGCCCACTGGCATTTTCCGATGCATCAGGCGTAAAAGAAATTTTTCCTTCAAAATGGATGTCCTTGTTGATCTTAAAGGTGACCTCACCAGAGGTGCTATTGGGCAAGAGCCCTTCTACATCGTCCACTATACCGTTAATTTTTATGGTAACGCTCAAATCACTGGGATGTCGCTCAAGGGATTGGAGCAGTTTAATACCAAAATAGTCTACCGTAGGAAGAAACTTTTGCATATCAATATGTTGTGCTTGAAGGTCAAATTCAAATGCGGTTTGATGGGGGTCACTGATATCCAGTTTAGAGCCCAATGAAATGCGCCCTTTATCCAGTTCAAAGGTCGTTTCTTCTAGAATCAAGGTGTACTGGTTTTCAAAGTGGGCTCCTGTCTTGAAATTTCGTATGGGTAACCCTTTTAGGTATTGCACAGTATCCAATGCGATGGAAAGACTTGGGCCAAACTTCTGTTGAATGCCCCTAAGGGTCTGTTTCAATCTTTTTTTCTTCAGTTTTTCACCACGTGTGCCCCGTTCTTTTTGTGCCCCTTTTTTTCCAAATAGATCAATAAAATCTTGCCAGCCTATTTTTGGCGCCCTCAAGTGCACTTTGGTCGTGGCCATTTGACCTTGAATATCAACCAATAGCGCGGAGAGATTGACCACCCCACCCTGAAGCTGATAGTTTAGCCCCTTGATTTTAGTACCACCAACAATATTGAAGCTGACCTGCCCTGATTCTTTCTTTAACGTCAACTCTTCAAAAGGAAAAACAGTATTGGCCGGTTCATAACGCATCGTGGTATTGGTCAAATTCAGCTCTGCAGAACTTTTTGTGATGATATTGGCCAAATTATCCAAAGTGCCATCTACTTGGGCATCTAAATAAAAATCGCCTTCTTCAAAAAGAAACTTGCTGTTCTTTAGCCATTTGCTTATTCCTAAGGCCTTTCCCCTTACCAGAGCATGGGCTTTTATCTTTGCCTTTGTTTTTGGAATAAGTATAATCGTTGCATCACTTGCCCGTATATCGAAGGCACCGAATTTAGTATCGGCACTGCTTAGAAGTATGCGTAAATTTCCCCGTGCTTCTGTCAAACTGCGTTCATCATCATATAAACGATTGACAAACCGGCCTTTTACTGCGGCATCATTAAATACCATATCTTTGACGTGTACATTATTTTCTGGTAAATCAAAGTCAATATTTACTTTCACCGGATGCCCTGGATTCAGTAAAAGCTTGGTCTTCGTATAAAAAGAACCATCTACATGATAGGGCAAAATGGCCTTTCTCAGGTTTTCTGCCAACAAAGGAGCTATTGTTTTGTATACCGTATGCTTGTTTTCAAGCAACAAAGTGGTAGGGCCTGATTTGTTCAATACCACCTCACCCGAAAACAGAAAATCATGTTCATTCACCTGTAAATCAAAAGGACTGATGTAGATGGTATTCTCTTTGATTTCTGCATCGAACGTTCCCTGAACATGACTCTCGCTAAGAAAGGGGCCATTCTTTTTCTTGAAGGTAAGTCCCGCTACATCCACATCCATGTCGATGTTGGCGACTACCTTGCCATTGCCGATATTCAAATTGGCGGCCATTGATCTTACCTTTGTTTGAATGTCGGTTGTCTTGATATCATCTATAAGACGAAAGTCAATATCTTGAAGAAAGATGTTCAAGTCATTGGTGTTTACATTCAAAAAAGAGGGTTTTTCTGCTGTACTCGGTTGTTGGGTCGTATTCTGCTCATCTCCCTCCTTCTTTCTTAAAACACTCTTTAGATTACTGTACCCATCACTTCGCTTATTAATATTGAATTCCCCTCCATTGACCACTATTTTAGTGATATCTAAACGTCTATCTTTCCAACCTTTCAGTGATAGACCGGCCCTTACCTCATTGAAGAAAACTACGGGGTAACCTATTTCACTCGCCAACGAATCCTCAAGTTTCACTCCTTTTAATACAATGGAGGCTTTCGGAAAGTCTTTGAAAAAACTAACTTTCACCTTCTCAAAAGACAAAGAACCATGGTTTAGAAATGGTAGGTTCTCAAACAATTTTTCTTCATTGGATCTCAAATAGCGGTTGAGGCCAAAAAGACCGATTCCAAGAACCAAACAAAGACCAAGAATGATAAAGGCCGTTATTCTTAAGATACGGCCAAAAAAGATCCGCTTCTTTTTTTTGACTTTTTTGTCCATTGACATAAACTCTTAACCAAGCGATTGTACCCGTTCCCTAAAATACAAAACCGAATGCCTAAATGGTGTTTTTTTAGTGACATCTGGGAGAAAACATACTTATAGGTACCCAATTTACCTTAAAAAAAAACTTATTGGTTGAATTAATTCAATGAAATTTAATTTTAACATTAAGATAAATCGAGTAAAAATTTGACTTTCAATGTTTTAATTATAAAAGCGGTTGTGAAGAATTCTTGTGAAAACCTTATTTTCATAGAGAAATAACAAACTGTATTTCAACATTTTACTTTAGTCAAAGAAACGATATTCAATGATACCATGAAGGTATCAAAACCTAAATCATGCGATATACTCGACAAACAAACGAAAGTGAATGTCGAAAGGAAGTCAACAACTACAGATTTGGCCAATCTACGTATTTTCAGTGTTTAAAATCAAAAGTGTTTTTTAGAATTATGACTGGAGGCCAAACGGATTGAAATGGCCAACCCAGAATATGCTTAAACGAGCATGCTGACTTATCTATGAAAAGGAACAAAAGCTCCATACGACCAAAACCATTGCTTGTACAAGACTCAATACAAAAAATAATTGAATCAGACGTCTTGCCCTAGCGTCTAAAAACATGAGCCTCTCAAATGAATCTTTATTTTTCATATCACGAATTTTCTACCGCAACTTGTATACGTTTAAACCTACATCTTCAGATGGCTCTAATACTGTATTTCATCGATTTTTTAGAGCAAAAGCATAACATTCATGAATTTTTATCAGATTAAATCATAAAAAGATTCATTTTTTGAATTTTTAAGGTGGTATTTATGCCAATTCTAGTTCAGATAGCGGTGTGACCTCTTTAAAAAAATGGTCACTGTAAAATTTGAACCGATAACATCTAAAGTAACTCGATCACCTATCCAGGTTTATATCGCAATACCCCTATTTTTGTAGCCAGTATTACTCTTGTAGACAACCTTATAATTTAGGAACCTTACCAAGCATGACAAACACCGAAACCATAATCTTACTTTTTGTATTGGTCGTATTGGCCATAGTATTTGCCTTTAAGGAGTTGTTGACCATGCTACGACCAGATCGAGTGGTCTTGGTGTCAAGCAGGATAAGGCATGTCGAACATCCATTTTTAGAGGCTATCAATACGTATGCGCCACAGACTGAAAACATGAATTTTGTAGAGCTTGGTGCCGGTTATGCAAAAATCTGTACGCTTGCTGCCCGTAGTTTTATATGGAAATCATTGATTGCCGTAGAACGAGATCACCTTGCCCTATCATGGGCAAGGTTGAAAAACCGATTGAACAAATTACCCATAACTTACATCAAATCAGATATTTTCACATACAGTATTCCGCAAGAATCCGTGATCTATTGTTATATGTCTGAACATGTAGTAAATAAACTCTATAACGCTAAAGCATTTGACCATTGCTTGTTGTTAAGCCTTTCGTTCGCCATTCACGGGGTTGAACCGGTTGCGAAGTATGACTTGAAAGGGTTTCAAAAGCGACTGTACGTGTATGATTTTCGTTAAGTCCTGGTTTTCTTGATACTTCTGTTACATAAAAATAATGGCCCCCTAACGGTAATCGATAGAGGGCCAGTGCGTGATGCACGCTTAGCTGAACACAAATAAAATTATTTTTACACTACCCCAATATGCAAGACTTTTTAAGCGTACTTACATACATACGGGCCTCCCACGGGGCAAGCTTCAGAATTTTTGAACCAATCTTGCTATTCGTTTTCAGACAGTTTGAAACGACCAATTGGTAGTCTTTAGAAGTAGATTCCACTTCAAAAGTCACGTTCATATCAGACATATTGAGTACGACAAGGTAGGTATGCGTATATCCGGTTCTGGTATACGCAAATACTTGTTGGTGGTCTGGATCTAAATCAAAATAATCACCATAGATCAAATCTGTATTCCCCCGCCTGATATTGAGCAATGTTCTATAGAAATGAAAAATTGAATTAAAATCTGTGAGTTGATTTTCAACATTTATTTCTGTGTAGTTTGGATTGATTGGAAACCAGCATTTTTCACCCGAAGTAAAACCGGCATTTTTTTTATCTGACCACTGCATGGGGGTACGACTATGGTCTCGTGATGACTGGTTCAATGCTTTCAAATAATTGTTGGCCGTTGTACCATTGTTTATGATCTGCTTGTAATTGCCCTTTACCTCAACATCATCAAATTCTTCAAATGAAGTAAAAGTATAGTTGGTCATACCGATTTCTTCTCCTTGGTACAAGAAAGGAGTACCCTTCTGTGTAAGCGACAATAGTGCCAAAAGCTTTGCTGAAGCTACCCTATAGGCTGGAGCGTCACTACCAAACTTGCTCACACTTCTCGGATTGTCATGATTGTTCAAAAATACCGTTGGCCAATGAAAGTTATCGGTCGCACTCTGCATGGTAAACATGGCCTTTAATTGGGGTAATGTCCAATTATTTTGATACCAACTCTCACGTCCTATACGTATGACATCAAAAAGAAAGGCAAGATCGATCTCATTTCGTCTTTCATCGGTCATACGCTGTGTCAACTCAGGCCCGACCCCAAATGCTTCCCCAACAGTCATAATATCATATTTTGATAGCACTTCGCGATTCATTTCCTTCAAGAACTCATGCAAACGGGGACCTGAGGCATATACCGATTCAGGCTGCTGTAATTGTTCGAGGTCCATGTCAGAGAAATCTTGGTGTTTTGATATGAATGCAATGACATCCATACGAAAACCATCGACACCCTTATCTAACCAAAACCTCATGATATTGAACACCTCTTCCCTTAATTTTGGGTTTTCCCAATTTAAATCGGGTTGCTTCTTTGAAAAGTAATGCAGGTAATATTCATTATGTTCCTCTATTTTATCCCAAGCGGAGCCTCCAAAAAATGAAGGCCAATTGTTAGGTTCTTTACCATTCTTCTCTGGTCGCCATATGTAATAGTCCCTGTACGGACTGTCTTTTGAGGTGGAGCTCTGTTTGAACCATTCGTGTTCATCACTGGTATGGTTGACCACAAGGTCCATAATAAGCTTAATTCCATTTTTTTTGAGCTTGGCTATGAGTTCATCGAAATCTTCCATGGTACCAAACACCTCCATGACCTTGCCATAGTCTCTAATATCGTATCCATTATCTGCATTGGGCGAATCAAAATGCGGACTTAACCAAACAATATCTATGCCCAGTTTTTTCAAATACTCTATTTTTGAGATAATTCCTTGAAGATCGCCCACGCCATCACCATTGGAATCTTTAAAAGAACGTGGGTATATCTGATAGACCACTTGCTCTTTCCACCATTTTCTTTTTTGTGTATTCAATTTTTTGAAGATTATATAATTTGATTAAATTCAAGTCGCTCTCCGTTGGGACCGAGAATATTAAAGTACTTACAGCCATTTTTCCAGAAAGGCAAAAAAACAGGGGCATCTTCGAGGATGAAAAAATTTTGGCGTTTTAGTTGCCCATACACTTTTTCGATATCGTCAACATCAAATGCGATATGGTTAATGGGCCCATGTCCATTTTGATGTGCAACTTGTTTTGGTAATTGGTATATTTCAATCAGCACCTTGTTGCTTTTCATCATCACCACCCTACCCTTTTCTCCTTCATGGTCAAATGTTGATGACATCACTGACACAAAACCAAGCCTTTCATAAAATTCTTTTGATTTTTCAAGATTGCCCGTCGGTATGCCTATATGTTGAACCTTTGCGATGCTGATTTTCATATTCCAATACCTACTATTAGACATTTATTTCTTCTTCGGAAGCAACTGGAACAGGGTCATCTTCAACATCGACAGTTCTTGTAATACGTAGGCAAAGCAATGCCGCAAACACCCAACATATACCGGCCAAAATCAAAGCATTACGTGGATCTCCAGATAGCAGATCTTTGTAAAAAAGAGGCAATAGAAGCATCATTAAAATCTGTGGCAGGCAGACAAAAGTGTTCAGTAGCCCCATATATACCCCCATCTGTTTTTGCGGTACTGAAGCAGATACCATCACATAGGGTACGGTGCTTACCCCTGAATTACCTATTCCCATTAAAAAACAAAGGGCAAACACCACGGTGATGTTTGTCGTAAAATGCATTCCCAAAAAACCTAGGGCACCAATACCAAGGCATAGCGCATAGGTTTTGCGAGTACCCAAGTAATTGATGATCGAAGGAATCATAAAAGCGACAATCATGGGTGAAATACCATAAATGGCAGAAGCTATGCCACCCATCGATACCCCTTCACTAAAACCTGCATCGGCAGCGGTAGGGGCATGATATACATGCCTCGCTATGGATAGGGACAAATATTGCCACATTAAGGGCAAGGCAAACCAAACCAACAATTGAACCCACCATAGCTGTTTCATCACCAATGGCATTTTTTGTATTGCCTCCATGATTTCCGAAAAAGAACCCAAGATGATATTGCCGGTTGTTTTTCTTTTATGAAAAACCTCAAGATTTTCTGGCGGATATTCCTTTGTCGTATATCCGGTCCATAATATGGAACCAAGAATGACGAAGGCCCCCAAAATGAAGGCATATTTGACAAAATCGGGAACGGTATTCGAATCTGCCGTTGTAGAAAACCCCAGTGTACTCAAAATATAGGGTAAAAAACCTATGATCAGTCCGCCCGCGCCTACCATAAAGGTCTGCATCGAAAAACCCAAGGATTGTTGCTTTTTTGGTAACACATCACCGACCATGGCCCTGAACGATTCCATTGAAGAATTCACTGCGGCATCTAAAACCCACATCAATCCAGCGGCCATCCAGATTGCAGATGAAAAGGGCATAGCGACCAGGGCAATGCTCGCCACAATGGCCCCAGCTGTAAAATAAGGGCGACGACGCCCCCATTTACCCCAGGTATTATCTCCCATTGCCCCAATGATCGGCTGTACCAATAAGCCCGTCACAGGTCCGGCCAGCCACAATAGGGGCAAACTGTGCTCATCGGCACCTAAATACCTGTAAATAGGACTCATGTTAGCCAATTGTAAGCCCATACCAAATTGTATGCCCAAAAAGCCAAAACACATATTCCAAATCTGTCCGAAGCTTAACATCGGTTTTTTCTTTGAACCCATAAATTATGTTTAAACGTTTAAACTATTATACAAAAAATTGTTACTCCACCCCTGATTGAGCTGCCATGACCAGTTCTCCTTTGATGACCTGTTGCAATGGAGGCTGCCCTGGGTTATCAATCTCAGCTATCAAATATTCGACTGCTTTGTGCCCTATTTGTTCCAAGGGCTGTTTGAAATAGGAAATCGGCACAGGAAATATATCATAATACTGTACTTCATCAAATCCCATGATTTCTATCTGGTCTGGAACATTTAAATTATTGCGGATAGCATATTTCAATCCGTGCAAAGTAAGCATATTTGTTGAAAACAAAATGGCATCCATGCCAGGATTTTCATCCAATAACTCGCTAATGGCTCTTTCAACGTTGTTATTTAAATCTGATTTATCTACTTCTCTTACCCTATTTTCCACATCCACTCCGGCTTCTCGACAGGCATCATCAAATCCCCTCCTTCGTTCATGAAAATGGAAATAATCGGTCTTTTGGGTAATAAATCCGATGGTCTTCTTACCATTTTCAATCATATTCATTACGCAGGTATATGTTGAAAAATAGTTATCGTTTGCCACGTAATTGAACGAAAGTGACGGAAAATAACGATCGATCAAGACACACGAGATTCCCTTACGTTGAATATCTTCAATTTCCTTTATTGAATTTTCAGAAGGTACGATAAGCAGGCCCTCTACCTGTTGCTTTATAAAAGTATCGATAAGACGACGAAACTTACTGATATCCTCATCCATACTCCCTATAAGCAAAATATAGCCACGTTCCATAACCTTATCTTCGATGATACGTGCGATCTGTGCCGAAAATGGGTTGGCCAAATCTGCCAAGATGAGCCCAATGGTATTGCTCTTTTGGGTTCGCAGCCCCTTTGCAAAGGAATTGGTATGGTAATCCAATCTTTTGGCAATGGCCTTTATTTTGTCTGCTGTTTCTTTTTTGATCCTACCGGAATGCCGCCCGTTAAGCACATATGAAACCAAGGCTACAGACACTTTTGCCTCTTGGGCAATATCCTTCAGTTTCGTTTTATGCAACTTTTTCATAGCAATGCAAATTATGCAAACTTAACCTTTTCTACTTTTTGTGCAAATACAGCAACCCGTATTTAGCTGATTCCCTACTGTTCATCTTCACCATACAGAACTTTCTTTATCATGTGTACAGTAGGCTTGGCAAACACCTGAAAATAACCATCTGCAGGTAACTTCACTACATTTTTTTAAAAACCAATCAACGACCAATGCACTGAATAAATAATCGTAAAAAGAAATCAGGATATGGGTTTCACTTGCAATCGATTATTTTTTTAAAGTAAAAGGCTGTGCAATCAGTCAATGGGTAAAGGTAAGGGGGTATTGGGGGTAAATTAGGTTCTGCTATACATAGGGGAAACAGGGGTATTCACAATTAGCGGGATAAGCAATTGATCAGTGTTCTCGTGTTTTTTAACAAAAAAAACAGTATTATGGACGAAAAAAAAGAAGCAGAGGGACTTGAATTAATGGAAGCTGGGCAAATTAGCCAATCAAGTGCTCCACCAAGACGTAAAAAATTTACAACTGCTGAAAAAATCATTGCGAGCAAGTACTCTGACGACCCTGTCAAGGCAGCTGTAGAATTGGAACGCTATAGGCAAGCCTTTACCGCAATAGATGCTACCATTGAAAATGATATCAATGGGCCTGATGCCTTCAACATTAAACTACAGATACCTGAACTGATAACGGAAGCACAATTGACCGAATTTTTTCACGAAGTGCTTGACAGTTATTCAGACTTCAGTAAAAAAGCGATTGAAGGCGATTATGCCAAAAATCCGAAAGAATGGTTTGAATCGACGGCCAATAGGGCAAGGTTGGTACTCATTGAGGCCACTGATACCAATATTCAAGAAACAGCGAAAGCCCTTTTAGAGGCAAGCCCTTTAGAACGGGTTGTCGTTGTTGGCCTAGATGCAGACAAACAACAAGAATTGCAAACTGCCCTAGTAGCGCAATGGGAAGAGAAAATAGCGGCACATACAGATCCAGAGAGCTACCGGCAGAAAGTGCTTATGGCAATGTCACCTGACCCAGAACATCCCATTACCAGTATCGATGATGCGAGCCTTACTTTGGAAACCCTTATGGGACCCCATGGATTCAGTACGGCCAATGACATCTCTTTCGAGAATTTGAGTAGTGAATTGGAAGGTACTTTCGCCTCAAAAATTGATGAAGTGGTCCTTTATGGAGCATCTGACCATCTGGCCCAACAATTGCCTCGCTTGGCTGAGCAATCAGGTGTCGATCTCTACATGGCGATAAAAAGCAATGAATTTGAAACCGAGGGCAACGCCCTTTTCTGGACGGCTTCCTTAGAGGGTATTGACCAACCTTTACAACACCTTACAACATCAAAGAATCCAGGTGATATCTTGGCCCCAGGCCAATTTCAACTCAATCCGGATCTAGACCGGTTATTTGAAAGAAAAGCCCAAGAACATGGGCTTGATGCCAAAAGCACTGCTTTTTTGAAAGACATGCTTACAAAAAAGAGTCTTTACCTCAACAACCTAAGTCCCAAATTATATGCAACGACCATTACCAAGGCCCAATCGGGCATCAATGGAAAAGGGGCCATCGTGGTTGGTGACGCTTTACCAAGGGCAGTTTATGGTAGTATTGTGGCCACAGCATATGGAGCCCGTTTTGCCATCAACTCTACGATGATCGATACGGCCAACGATAAGCACCAAGAAGACCAAGAGCACATGCTGGCCTATCGAACGCTGTTCAATGCCTTGACAGCAGCCCAAGTTACCGGTGATACGCCAGCAGCAGAGGCACACGAGGCCTTTGAACACTCCCTTGATCGACTGTTCAACGCTTATAACCAAATCGAAAACGACCGCCAAGTCGTAACCGAGACCCAACAGGGCGACATGCAACGACTCTATTCCCTTGAGCATGCCAATAAGACCAACAACAAAAATGAACGTGGCATCTCACTGGTAAGACCACAACCACTGAATTTTGCATATGGGGTAGCAGCCACAACTGTAGGGCTTGCATTTGCAGCCACTGCCACCTCTGCAAGTATCGCATTTCCCATAGTAGGGGCATCTGTATTTGCAGGCTTTACTACCCTATTGGCAACTTCACTAAAATTTCAGCAAGTAGCCAATTCAAGACATTTGTCACGATGGCACAGGGCTTCTGCACGAGCAAGACAATCTTACAAAAGTGCCCAAGACAAAAGGGATAAGTTGGTCAAAGAATATGTGGCAAAAGAAAAAACTTCGTTGCGGCAGCGCGGGCAACTAGTGCACAGTCAGGCACAAGAACGTACTCAGGAACATGATATAGAAATGGGTGGTCCGTCAACCTCAGGCCGTGGCACGGCACCCCTCGAGGTAAAAACCCAAAGACGACGGGAAGGATTACATGATTCTGAATCCGACAAATCATCTGAAGAATTAGACGTTACTGCACAAGCAAAATCCACATCAGTTGATTCTGCAGGTAGTAGCGGTTTCCAACTTGGACAAATGACCCAGCCACAAACACCCGAAGGTAGCAAATCGGTTACCAAATTACCAAAACCTGAAGTTAAAACCACACCATCATCCAAAAGGAGACCTGCGATGAAAACATAAACCCCATCAGTTTAAACAGCTTGGGTATTAGCAACGCCTACCAAAAAAATATAGCTGTTACCAAACCGGTATGGCTCAACCGAAGAAAAATCGTACATAACACAAGTATATGAAAAAAGAAGGAGAACCAAATTTTCAAGACACCCCTGTGACGAAATGGGTGGTCACCGATAGCGACGGTACCGTTGCACCCTTTGTAAAATTGGCAGAAATGGAAAAAGCCCTTCCGCCAAAAGAATTTTTGGAAGCCCTGCGAAGGTTTAGTTTTGAGAACCCTGAAGTGGGCATCATGATTCTATCGGGCCGAAAGAACGGAGAGTTAAACAATTTTTATGGGGAGGCCTTACGGGAAGATGCAGAAGGAAAAAGGCCCAAATTTGTACTCGCCTCAGAAAACGGAGCCTTTTTGCAGTTGCAGCCCATTGCAACCGATGAACTGATTATTTCAGAGCAAGAAGAACATATGCACCAAATGGCCGAACCTGTATCAGAAACACTGATGCAAAGGGTTGAAGCGGTAATGGCGGCAGCGGCAGGCGAACACTACACCAATGACAGCAAAGATACATCAGAAGACAAATGGATCAGGGCCGAAGTAAAAAAATATGGTTTTACCGCACATTATCGAGAACCCAGCGACCCAAATGACAAAGCTGAATTTGAACAGGTCAAAGAACAGATAAAGGCTGGGTTCCAAAAATTGGGAGAAGAAGAAGACCTCGAGGTGCATTTGGGCGCCACCAGTTCGTTTACCATAGAACGGGTCTCAAAAGGGGCGACCATGAGAAAGCTGGCAGACAATGACCCAGAACTGAGCAAAGTTTTATTGGCCAATGGCATTGTTACCGAGAAGCCGGTACAAATCAGTTATTCAGGTGACGATACCGGGGACCGACCTGCACTGAGCGAACTCAATAAAAGATTTACAGAAGGAACCTTAGAGGGCTATACCTCGCGACCCTGCAACTTTACACCACATGACCCTGAAGGCAGAACACCCAATGGACCCAAAGAACTTGAGGTAAGGGATACGTTCTATATTTTAGGGAGCAGTGAGAAATTGGCACAAGAAATGCATCGTGAAAACTTTACAGACATTGCTGCATTCGAGCGCTTGAACACACTTCGAAAAACCTTGTCTGACGCACAACTGTTGCCTTCACAAAATGAGCAGCAAGCAGTGCCTCCCATTGTACTGCTCGCTTCAGGTGACATACTGTTGCAACAACCCGAACGCTACCCTCAAGAGACACTTGAGCAATTAAGGGAATGGTCGGCAGGCAAGGTCGTTTTGATGGCCAATAATGAGGAATCAAAATCAAACCTCGAGGCTTTGGCAACTGACAACACCAATCTTATCGTGGCTACACCAGATGGGCAATTTTACCATAATGGTACCCAAATTGACTATACTGAGGACTTTGATCAGGCAAAAAACCAAAACATCGTCATCTCAAATGACCCTGAACGGGCCAATGAAATCCAATTGCTCAGGGCTGTTCAAAGCAGTTGTTTAGATATGGGGTTGATCAATACCGAAAGACAATCGCAAGAGCATGTATCTGCCCAAGCACAAATCGCCATTTCAGTACCTGAAGGATCATCGTTAAGTGCCATGACCCAAGCACAGCAACCAGCTGCGCAAGGTAGCGGGCCACAGCAAACACCATCATCAACAAGACCAAGACCCGAAGGCCCTCAAGATCCTGTACGACCAAAAAGACCCAGAATATAGGATGAATTAATTTAAAGGTATTGGAATTAATCATGGTTAAATAAACGGATTTTAATTAAAAAAATGAATACAATAGAAACATCAAAAAATCAAACTGAAAGAGAAGAACAACAAGAGCCCACCATATCTAGTGCCACTAAAGAAGTAACCGAAGATGAAAGAAGTCTTCATGTCATAAATCTGGAAGAAAATACATATACAGTACGATTTCCAAAGAAACCAGTTATAACAAGCATACCACAAAAGGATCGATTAGCTTTTCAAGCTTTAATAAAAAAAGAAAAAAAATCAAACGAAGCTGAAAGAAACGTAGAAGAAGCTGCAAAAGAAGCTATTATCGCTGCGCAGGGAAAAGGTTATGCGGTTGAAACCATAGGTCCTTCAGCTCAGGTAGCAGAGCTAATACAAATAGCTGAAGCTGGCGGAGGAGAAAAATTAGACCTCAGGGGAATATACTTTGATAGTAGTTCAATAGAAGATATAGCAAGTCAAATAAACGAAAAACTCCCAAATCTCAGATCAATTGTTCTACCTGCTCAAGCAGAAATGAAATCTTTAAGTGAGGGTTTGTTAGATCAACTTACCATGACTAAAGATAATGCTACAAAAAGAACACCGGTTTATCATGCAACTGATGATGAAGAAAATAAAGAAGAATTAATAGCGTTAACGTCAGCACTAATGCCACAGGGAGTTGAACAACGGCCAGCAGCAGCACAAGATCAAGGTCTGAAGCGTGGTGCACAAACAGATAGTGGTGCACAAATAAAAAGAAACAAGAGTATGCGTTTTTAGTTGCACTAGCCATTGCCTGACCCCAACACTTTCAATAATTTAGTATAACGAATTTTCAGATAAAAGTAGAAGGTGGTTATTGATTACAGTTGCTGTTGATTATAGACAGGTCGTCAATTCTTCACAACCAATATGGCTAAGTGCCTTGATCCACGGCCAACAAGCCAGTAGTTCAATCGAATCAGTCAAGGTAACCGGAAAGACGACCAACAGAGGGGTCTCGAGAAAGCGCGCCATCAAAAAGGCACAGGCTGTAAACCATAAAACAAATACATCGATCAAAAATCGTAAAAATCCTTAACCAATAGCCATGACACATCGATAGTATGTCCACATCTGATGGGCCTATTGCCATCTTTTACCACAACTATCAGAAGTGGAATCGATCAATACAGGTTCGTAGCAATCAATTAAGTGATGGGCACACTGCTTAACTTTTTCTTGAGCTTAGAATACCATTCTGGGGTAATGCCCATAAAATGAGCCAGATTCTTTGATGGCGCTCTATTGAGAATGGCCGGATAGTTGTCCTTGAGATAACGCAAAAATGCTTCAGGTGACTTGGCAACCATGTGGTTGCGAATCTCATTCAACTTGATATAATCATCAATGATATCTTCCCTATAAAATTTATTGAATTCAGGATATTCCAATACAATAGCATCAACAACCTTCTTTTCAAACTTATATACTATCGAATCTTCCAAGGCGGTCACTTCATATTTGGTGGGTTCGCCCAGAAAATAGCTATCCATACATACCACAACGTCAAATACTTCGTCCAAGAAAAACCAGACGGTTTGCCTATCACCATCGGTAGTGATCAACGAGCATTCAAAACTACCTTTCGCTAGAAAATATGCTTTTTGCAAACTACTGGAATATGGAATCAGCACTCTATTCTTTTTTACACAAATCTCACTTGCGCTTGCCTTTAACCTACCCCATAGTTCATCACTTACGGGTGTTCGAAGCTCTATGGTGCGCTTAAATTTATCAATCAAATACATTATTGGTCAATTGGATTAGCACACTAAATTTAAGCTATTTTATTCTTTAGCTTAGAATACCATTCTGGCGTAATCCCCATAAAATGGGCCAGATTTTTCGATGGTGCCCTATTGAGAATGGCCGGATAGTTTGTTTTGAGGTACTGTAATATTTCCAATGGGGTATGCGTGATCATGATATTGTGTATCTCATTGGTACTGATATAACTGGTCACAATATCATGCCTGTAAAATTGATTGAAAGAGGGGTATTTCAATATCAAATGGTCGATGAACTTTTTATCAAACCCAAGTACTTTAGAATCTTCAAGTGCCGTTATCTCGTATTGTGTGGGCACGTTCAAATAATAACTGTCCATCGTCAAAGTGACGTAAAAAAGCTCATCAAAGAAAAACCAGACCGTTTGGCGGTTCCCATTTTTTGATATTAATGAAGACTCAAAACTGCCAGATGAGATAACATAAACATTTTTACAAAAACTGCCATATTTTATGAGCACCTCTCCTTTCTTTAGAAAAAACTCCTTGGCTTTCTTTTGTATTTCTGACCATAGTTCATCACAAATGGGTACAACCTTTTCTAGGTTCGCTTTTAATTTTTCAATCATGTATGTACAACTTCTATAGCATCATGGCTAGGAAATCCTTCTTTTTAGTTTAGAATACCATTCAGGGGTAATACCCATAAAATGAGCTACATTCTTTGAAGGTGTTCTTGACAGCAGTATTGGATAATTTGCATGGATGTATTTTAAAAAATCCAGTGATGACCTTGATACCAAATGGTTGCGAATCTCGCTGGCAATCATAAAATCTTTAGCTAAATCGGAACGATAATACTCATTAAAAGAAGGGTATTTCAATACCCAAGCGTCAATCATCTCTTTTTCAAATACAATTACCTTAGATTGTTCTAGTGCCGTTACTTGATACATCGTGGGTATACCCATAAAATAACTGTCCATGCACACGATTACCGGAAACAGTTCATCGAAGTAAAACCATATGGTTTTTGAAGAACCATCAGTAGTTATAATGGAAGACTCAAAACTTCCTGAAACAATGAAATAGCCCCTTCTTAGGGTGCTTTTGCAAGTAACCAGTTTTTGCCCTTTTTCGATATCAACTATTTTGGCATGTAGCAAAATTTCATTCCATAACTCCTCACTTACTGGAGCCACTTCCTCTATTCTACTTTTCAACTTATGCAGCATACCTTTTGCTATCAACTAACGCGTTTGAAATCCATTCTATTCAAAAAAAAGTCACAACCCAAAAATGATCGAACCTTTTACTGATGAGGCTGCCAAACTTTAAAAACTTACAGAGAGAGATATCTAATTTCATCCTCCGATGGTAAAAAAATGTTATGATGTTAAAACTATTCACAAAAAAACATTTAAGTATTGAATTAATTCAATCGTGTATAATTATGACACCATACAACACAATAACACATTGTATATCAGTTTTTTATCAATCTAAAAATCATTAGTAAAAACAATTTATGGGAATATCGCCATGAATGGCTTTGTGCATGTAGGAACCTATAAAATCAAGAAAATCATATAGCATCGGTGTCATTGTAAATCATGGGATTGTTTTTTAAAATACTTGCATACCCATAAATAAGGTGGTTCATTCAGCGTTTATTTTTAAAAAACAGCTTATTATTGCAATTCCCGGTATTTCAAGAAGAGATACCTAATTTGTAGTTGTGAATTAAGTTTTTATATTCCAGTCAACACCTATATATCGATCAAAACGACCTTTTTCGTTAATTTGAGTATGGTCTTGCCCACGTGGTGGAATTGGTAGACACGCCATCTTGAGGGGGTGGTGTTCGAAAGGACGTGCTGGTTCGAATCCAGTCGTGGGCACTCTTGGCCTTCTATTACTTGTGATAGAAGGCTTTTCTTTATACGCCAACGAGTTCACCATGCCATGAACAATTTTAACGATTACTTGTGAAGATGTAACAGTTTTAATTGTAAATTTGTTTATCTTTTTCATAAAAAGAATGAACAATGTAAAGAAATCGTTCAGTATCCGCGATATGGAAAACCTATCCGGAATAAAGGCCCATACCATCCGAATATGGGAAAAGCGATACAACCTATTCACTCCAGAACGTACCGATACCAACATAAGGACCTACAGCCTGAGCAGCCTTCAAAAGCTTTTGAATATTACACTACTCTACAACAATGGTTATAAAATATCAAAGATTGCCAAAATCTCAGAAAGTGAAATACCGATAAAGGTTCATGAAATAGTTGCGAAAAGCAGTGAAAAGAACCATGCCATGAATGCTTTCAAACTGGCCATGGTAAATTTTGACCAAACCCTATTTTTTAAAACGTACAATAGCCTGCTCAGGGACCGATCGTTCAAGGAAATTTTTTACGAAGTTTTCATTCCGCTGCTGAGTGAACTCGGATTGCTTTGGCAAACCGATACCATTAGTCCATCACATGAACATTTTATCACCAACCTGATCAAGCAAAAAATTTACATCAATACTGAAAAGCTGCAGGTACTTGACCCGACAAAAGACCACAAAGTGTTTGCCCTGTTTTTGCCAGAGAACGAAATACATGAAATCGGCCTGTTGTACGTCAATTATGAAATTATCCTAAACGGCTACAAAACAATTTACCTCGGACAAACCATGCCTATTGAAAGTCTGGTCGACTTGTTCAAATATTTTGACAATATCCATTTTGTGTCATACCTGACCGTTTCACCAACAAAGGACAAGGTCAAAAAATATGTTGAAGAGTTTTCTAGAAAATTGAATGATAAAGGTAATTCAAAACTTTGGCTGCTTGGGCATCAAATTCAGTATCTGGCCATTGAAAATCTTCCAGATTCGGTAAAAACCTTTAATTCAATCGAACAACTAACAAATACGCTTTAACAACTTTATGCTAAAAGTGGCCATAATTGGATCTGGCTTTTCATCGCTATCATGTGCTTGCCATTTGGCCAAGTTGGGCTACCGTGTAAATATCTATGAAAAAAACGACCGTATTGGGGGCCGGGCAAGACAACTAAAAAAACAAGGATTTACATTTGACATGGGGCCAAGTTGGTACTGGATGCCTGATATCTTTGATAGTTTTTTTGGCAGCTTTGGCAAAAAAACTACCGATTACTACCAATTGGAAAAATTAGATCCTGCGTATAAAATTTTCTTTTCAGACGATACCATGACCATAGGCGATAGCTTGGAAAAAATTTGTAAGGAGTTTGAGCGTATTGAATATGGCAGTGGAAAACACCTTAAGAAATTTATAGGAAAGGCCCAAGAAAATTATGATATCGCCATCAACAAAATTGTACTCCGCCCTGGTATTTCACCCCTGGAATTGGTTACCAAGGAAACCGTTTTAAGAATAGATCAATTCTTCAAGACGATAAGTGGTGAAGTCAGAAGAAAGTTTAAAAACCCTAAATTGATTTCCACATTGGAGTTTCCGGTCTTGTTCTTAGGGGCAAAGCCCAATAATACCCCATCCTTTTACAGCTTCATGAACTTTGCCGATTTTGGGCTTGGCACATGGCACCCTAAGGGAGGGATGTACGAAATCATAAAGGCCATGAAAAAATTGGGACAAGAACTGGGTGTCGATTTCAATACCAAAAGTCCCGTAGAAAAAATAGAGGTTGCCAGCGGAAAGGTCACGGGGATAGTGGTCAACGGAAAAGTAGTGGAGGCCGATATCGTAGTCAGCGGAGCTGATTACCACCACTCTGAAACGCTATTGGACAAAGTGTATAGACAGTACCCAGAAGTCTATTGGGCAAATAAAACCTATGCACCATCATCACTCCTGTTCTATGTGGGTTTTGATAAAAAAATTGCGGCAGTGGAGCACCACAACTTGTTTTTTGATACTGACTTCGAAAAACATGCACAAGAAATCTATGATATGCCCCAATGGCCCAGTGATCCTTTGTTCTACGCAAATTTTCCATCGGTCTCAGACCATTCAATGGCACCTGAACATTGTGAGACCGGTTTTTTTCTGATTCCAATAGCACCGGGGCTGGAAGACACCGAAGAAGTAAGGGCACAATACTTTGACCTCATCATGGATAGGGTTGAAAAGAGAACCGGACAACATATCAAAAATAGCATTATATTTAAGGAAAGCTTCTGTGTGAACGATTTTATAGCTGACTATAATTCATATAAAGGCAATGCCTATGGTATGGCCAATACACTGAAACAGACCGCTTTTTTAAGACCAAACCTGAGAAGCAATAAAGTAAAGAACCTATATTTCACAGGCCAACTTACCGTGCCCGGACCCGGTGTACCTCCAGCACTGATCTCTGGAAAGTTGGTTGCGGATCTTATTGCTCGTAAAGACCAAAGAAAATGAAAGCTATTTTCGACAATGTATCATTTGATTGCAGTAAAATCGTTACAAAATCTTACAGCACTTCCTTTGCCCTTGCCACAAAAATGTTAGCACCAACAATTAGGGCAGACATTTATAACATCTATGGCTTTGTCCGTTTCGCCGATGAAATTGTAGATACCTTTCATAGTTATAATAAAGCGTTACTTTTCGAAAACTTTGAAAAGGCTTTGGATGATGCCTTGGAAAATCGAATCAGTCTCAATCCAATATTAAATTCATTTCAGCATACCTATCATAAATATGCCATTCCCTACCATCTGGTACAGGCATTTATGAAAAGTATGCGTATGGACCTGACCAAGAAGACCTATGTGACCAACCAAGAGTATAAAGATTACATTTATGGCTCTGCCGACGTTGTTGGTCTGATGTGCCTGTGTGTCTTTGTCAAGGGAGACAAGACCAGATATGAAGAACTAAAGGAATCGGCCATGGCGTTGGGTTCCGCATTTCAGAAAGTAAATTTTCTGCGTGACCTAAAGGCCGATTACGAAGAGTTGGAACGCACTTATTTCCCCAATACGAATTTGACGAAGCTTGACGAAACGTCCAAAAAAAGAATAGTGGATGAAATCAAGGCAGATTTCGCATTGGGCTATACCGGTATTACCAAACTGCCCAATGAAGCTAAATTTGGGGTCTACACGGCTTATAAATATTACGGGAAACTGTTGGATAAATTAAAGCGTACGCCCCCCCTAGAAATAAAAAACACCCGAATTCGTGTTCCAAATTACCAGAAATTTGGTCTTTTGGCAAAATCATATGTCAACTACAAATTACATTTGGTGTAAATGAAAACCCTGATCTGGATACTGATTTTTCTAGGCACTTTTTCGATTATGGAGTTTATGGCTTGGTTTACCCATAAATATATCATGCATGGCTTCTTATGGTCGCTCCATAAAGACCATCATCGTAAAGATCATGATTCATGGTTTGAACGCAACGATGCCTTTTTCTTATTCTACGCCACGGTAAGCATGACTTTCTTCGTTTTGGGTGCACAAACCAATTTCTGGTATGGTTACCCCTTGGGCCTTGGTATTCTCGCTTATGGCATTGCCTACTTTTTTGTACACGACATCTTTATACACCAGCGTTTTAAATTGTTTCGAAATGCAAATAATTGGTATGCCAGAGGAGTCAGAAGGGCACATAAGATTCACCACAAGCATTTGGGAAAAGAGGATGGCGAATGTTTCGGAATGCTGATCGTACCCTTTAAGTATTTCAAAAAATAATGCGGGAAACCATAGTAGTAGGCTCGGGAGTTGCAGGTCTTGCTACCGCAATCCGACTACAGCACGCGGGAAACCAAGTACTGGTCATCGAAAAAAACAGTACCCCTGGTGGTAAACTGGGCAATAGTTTGAAAAAGGGGTACCGCTTTGATTTGGGTCCGTCATTGTTTACACTACCACACCTAGTGGATGAACTTTTTTTGTTGACCGGAAAAAATCCAAGAGATTATTATTCTTATAAGCAACTAGGTGTATCATGTGCTTATTTTTGGGAAGATGGCACCAAATTTGCCGCGCCTGCCAATGTAGAGGATTTTGCACACCAAGCTTCAAGAATTTTTAGTGAATCTGAAGCGCATATTCTAAAATACCTCTCCAAAAGCAAATTAAAGTATGACCGCACTTCCCCCATTTTTTTAGAAAAGTCCTTACATAAAGTATCTACTTATATTTCAAAAGATGCTTTCAAAGCGATTTGTAGTGCCCATAGCCTAGGTATAGGAAACACATTACACCAGTTGAACAAAAAAAGCTTTACCAACAAAAAATTGATACAGCTTTTCGATCGTTATGCCACCTATAATGGCTCATCCCCTTTTTTAACACCAGGAATCATGTCTATGATTCCATATCTTGAGTTGGGAGTCGGTACTTATTTCCCAATTGGTGGCATGTACGAAATTACCAAAGCACTTTACAAGCTTGCTAAAGATATAGGGGTGCGGTTCAAGTTTGATGAAAAAGTCGTGCGTATTGAAGTCAAAGACAATACTGTTCATGGAGTGGCTACCATCAATGGGTTTTATGAGGCAACCCGTGTAGTGGCAAACAGCGATATATGGCCAACCTACAAAAATCTATTGCCTAAACAAAAATTACCAAAAAAAATCAAAAAACACGAGCGTTCCAGTTCTGCATTGATTTTTTATTGGGGAATTTCAAAAGAATTTGATCAACTGGAACACCACAATATTTTCTTCTCAAATGATTACCAAAGTGAGTTCAGACACATATTTGCCAATAGATCTGTATCGTCGGATCCCACAATTTATATCAATATTACCAGTAAAAGCCATAGACCTGATGCCCCGGTGGGAAAGGAAAATTGGTTTGTCATGGTAAATACCTCAGCCAATTATGGGCAAAACTGGCCTGCTCTGATACAAGATGTCAGAAAAAATATCATCAACAAATTAGAGCGCATGCTCAAGGTTGCTGTCGAATCCCATATTGAAACAGAGTTTGTGCTCGATCCCACTGAAATTGAAAGAAAGACAGGTTCCTTCCGTGGTGCACTTTATGGGGCCTCAAGCAATTCAAGATTCTCAGCTTTCTTGCGACAGCCCAACTTTCACAAATCCATAAAGGGCCTATACTTTTGTGGCGGCTCGGTTCACCCTGGGGGTGGTATACCGCTCTGTTTGCATTCTGCAAAAATTGTCAGCAACCTCATCTCTGAAAACAGCAAATAATGTGGTTTACGAAAAAATACGTACTTACAACGAGTATCTTTTTACTCTGGTTGTTTCACCTATCTGGTGTTATGGGTATTGCACTAGGTTATGATACTTGGTTCATTGAAAAAACACCAATAAATCTTTTTGTAAGCCTCATGCTCTTTTTATTGGTTTTTGCCATCAACAACAAAACCAAGATTACACTATTTTTAAGTTTTTTTATCATCGGAATGGCTGTAGAATGGTTAGGGGTGAACTACGGTATTTTATTTGGCGATTACGCTTATGGTAAAAATCTGGGGCCAAAACTGGACGGTGTGCCCTTGTTGATCGGAACGTATTGGGCTTTATTGACTTTTACTACCTTTTCCATAGCGAGACACGTTACCCAAAACAAATGGCTATGTACATTTCTCGGGGCATCTTTAATGGTCTTTTTGGATTTTCTTATGGAAAAAAATGCCCCAGCGTTTAATTTTTGGGAGTTTGATGGGGAAGTTCCCTTAAGCAATTACGTTACATGGTTTTTGATAAGTCTTTTACTGCAGATAATGGTACATGCTTCAAACATAAAGAACAGTGGTTTTCAGATTTCAATAAATTTATATGCATCCCAACTGGCATTTTTCGGTTACTTTTATCTTTTCCCCATAAATTGAGGCAATTTATACCGAATCAATACAGAAGCTCATCAAGTAATGTCGTAACTTTTTTTGAGTTCCACTTGGCAGCACCAATCTCAGCAACAACAATTTCACCGTTTTTACCAATGATATATGTAGCAGGCAAACGCTCTGAATTTAGTAGTTGTGGGGCTTCTGAATTCTGAAAATATACAGGGATTTCGTAGGCTTTCTTTTCCAGAAAATTAATGACATGGTTCCTTTGGTCGCTGGCAACAAACATAAAGACCATTTTTTCGTGATAGTCGTTGTAGAGACTGACCAGATCTGGCATCTCAGCTATACAGGGTGGGCACCATGTCGCCCAGAAACTTATCAAAACCACCTTACCCTTATTTTGTTCAAAAAAAAATGCGTTTTCTTCAATATCCGTGAGTTGCCAGTGATAATCATGCAGCTTTTTCCGATTTTCTGAGGCTAAGGAATCAACGCGACCGGCAAATACCGTATTGATGAAGACCTTGACATGAAAACCTATTGGGGTAAATAAAATCAATAACACGGCCAAGAGCCATATTCCATTTAAGATCCGATTTTTAGAAAGCTTTTTCATTCAATCAATAGGGAGTCAAGTAATTCATGCACCTTTGAGGTGTTCCAGTCTGAAATACCCTTTTTATCTACCACTATGTACCCATCTTTATCGATAAGATAAGAGGCCGGCACCTTTTGCGTGTCAACCGGCATTTTCTCCCCAATAATCAAATAGGTTACCGGAAAGGTGAACTTGTGTTTTTTCATAAAAGCCTCTACAGGAGGTCGGTTCTCGTTGGTAATGATGTAAAAATCCATTTTTTCCTTATAGCGATCGTAAAGTCCCTGAATACCCATTAATTCTGCCTCTGAAGGTAATTTCCATGAGGCCCAAAGGTTAATAAAAATTACCTTACCCCTTGAGCGCTCAAAATTAAAAAAGGCCCAATCCATATCCTTGAGCTTCCAGTCATAATCGGCAATCTGTGTTCTTTTGGTTTCTTCAATAACTGGTGGTGAAAAAGAAAAAAATCGATTCAGGGCAATCTTTCCATAATGCCCCATAGGGGTGACAAAAAACGACAATACAAAAAGAATCAGAACAATATTCAGAAAAGTCTTCTTGCTCAATTTCATGACTTGATTTTTTCAAAAATATAGAAATACGATGATATCGAGAATAGCAATATCGTTGTGTGTTCTGTCAAAATCCCTTTCAGTCCATAATTGACTTTCAAAGGAATCTACAATCAGAAACACATAACGACACTTTATATGGGCAGTTGCTTTGTGGCTTTCTCAACTAGGCATTTTCTTTTTTGATCACGTTTAATGCCGAACCTTCCTTAAACCAACCAATTTGTGCTTCATTGTAAGAATGGTTGGCCATAATAGTGTCTTTGGCACCATCACTATGTACAACTTCTAAAGTCAATTGCTTACCGGGTACAAACAAATCGATATCAACAAAGTTGAACGTGTCATCTTCTTGAATCAAATCATAGTCATCCTCATTGGCAAATGTAAGTGCCAACATACCTTGTTTTTTGAGATTGGTTTCATGAATACGGGCAAATGACTTTACCAATACTGCAGCCACACCCAAGTGTCGAGGTTGCATGGCAGCATGCTCCCTGGATGATCCTTCCCCATAATTATGGTCACCTATGACTATGGTCTTAATACCTGAAGCTTTGTATGCACGCTGCGCTTCAGGTACGGCCCCATAACCGCCCGTGAGTTGGTTTTTAACAAAATTGGTCTTATGGTTAAAGGCATTTACGGCACCTATAAGCGTATTGTTGGCAATGTTATCAAGATGCCCCCTATAGCGCAACCATGGACCGGCCATTGAAATATGGTCAGTGGTACACTTACCAAAAGCCTTTATCAATAATTTTGCACCTCGAAGACTTTCAGGTGGTATGGGAACAAACGGTTCCAACAACTGTAGCCGTTCTGAACTTGGTGAAACCTTGACCACAACACTGCTACCATCTTCGTTGGGTGCAATATACCCAGAATCTTCAACAGCAAAACCTTCAGGAGGCAACTCATACCCCCTAGGTTCATCTAGCATTACCTGCTCTCCGTCTTCGTTCAATAATTTATCGGTCACCGGATTGAAATCAAGTCTACCCGCAATGGCTATGGCAGTCACCAACTCAGGAGAACCGACAAATGCCAAGGTATTGGGATTACCATCGGCACGCTTGGCAAAGTTTCTATTAAAAGAATGGACGATGGTATTTCTTGGGCCATCGGCTGCCTTATCACCGTAACGGTCCCACATACCAATACAAGGGCCACAAGCGTTGGCAAAAACGGTTCCACCAATCTTGTTGAATGTGTCAATAAAACCATCACGTGCTATGGTGTAACGCACTTGTTCAGAACCAGGCGTTATCGTGAAATTTGATTTGGTCCTCAAATTCTTCTCAGATACTTGTTTGGCCAAAGATGCGGCACGGGAAATGTCTTCATAAGAAGAATTAGTACAGGAACCTATCAACCCGTATTCGACATTAATGGGCCAATCGTTTGCTTTGGCTGCTTCACTCATTTTTGAGATTGGTGTTGCCAGGTCTGGGGTAAACGGACCATTTAAATGTGGTTCCAAAGTATCTAAATTTATCTCGATGACCTGATCAAAATACCGTTCTGGGCTTTCATAAGTTTCCTTATCGGCCGTCAAGTGCTCCCTCACGGCCAAAGCAGCATCAGCAACATCAGCACGGCCAGTGGATCTCAGGTACCTATCCATAGAGTCATCATAACCAAAGGTAGAGGTGGTCGCTCCGACCTCTGCCCCCATATTGCATATCGTTCCTTTACCGGTACACGACATTGAGATGGCACCCTCACCAAAGTATTCAATAATGGCCCCGGTACCCCCTTTAACGGTAAGTATATCCGCCACTTTTAAGATGACATCTTTAGGAGCGGTCCACCCAGAGAGTTTTCCGGTCAATTTGACCCCTATCAGTTTCGGAAATTTTAGTTCCCATGGCATACCGGCCATGACATCTACGGCATCTGCACCACCAACACCAATGGCAACCATTCCCAAACCTCCTGCATTCACGGTATGGGAATCTGTACCAATCATCATTCCTCCCGGAAAAGCATAGTTTTCCAAAACTACTTGGTGTATAATACCCGCTCCTGGTTTCCAGAAACCGATACCGTATTTATTGGATACGGACTCCAAAAAATCAAATACTTCGTTACTGGTTTCGTTGGCGCGCTTTAAATCTTTTTCAGCACCAACCTTGGCTTGGATCAAGTGGTCACAGTGAACCGTAGTGGGCACGGCAACCTTTGGCTTGCCTGCA
Organism: Bacteroidota bacterium; assembly: GCA_039184335.1. GTDB lineage: Bacteria > Bacteroidota > Bacteroidia > Flavobacteriales > Flavobacteriaceae > JBCDBD01. The sequence continues at coordinate 33,744 of JBCDBD010000021.1, forward strand.
TGCATGAACTGTAAAAGGGCCATTTGGGCAGTGGCATCTTGACATGCCACCCTATCTGGGGCGAAATCAACATAATCCTTGCCCCTTGTAAACTCTTTGCTGGGGGTACCTTCCCATAAATGGTAGTATAGTATTTTCTCGGCCAAAGTCAACGGTCTTCCAACAAGTTCGCGAGCCTTGTTCACACGCCTGCCCATTTCAGCATATAGCCCTTTAATCATTTCAATGTCAAATGCCATTATCCAATATGATTTTTAGAAGTTGTTCAATTTGGTAAATTTACTAAATTAACCATGATTTCTTAGAGGGAAATGAAGCTAAATGCAAGGAAGGGAAATCAAAATATCACAGTAATTCTGAAATAATATCCTCTTCGGTTATTCCTTCAGCCTCTGCCTTATAATTTTTAAGGATTCGGTGACGGAGAATACCCATGGCAACTGCTTTCACATTTTCGATATCAGGTGAAAACTTACCGTTTACGGCAGCATGTGCCTTTGCAGCCAATACCAAGTTTTGCGAAGCCCTGGGACCGGCCCCCCAATCAATATAATTATTGACAAAGTCTAATGTTCCATTTTGTCCGGGCCTCGTCTTATTGACCAAATTGACCGTGTAGTTCACCACATTGTCGGGAACTGGAATTCTTCGAATCAACTGTTGCACTTCGATAAGGCCATCGGCACTGAACAAGGTCGTTAAGGCTATTGACCTATCAGCAGTTGTTGATTTTACGATAGCAACTTCTTCTTCAACTGACGGATATGTCAACTTGATAGCAAACATAAAACGATCCAATTGTGCTTCAGGAAGCGGATAGGTACCTTCTTGCTCTATGGGGTTTTGGGTAGCCAATACAAAATAGGGCAATTCCAATTTATATTGCTGCCCAGCAATGGTGACTGCGCGCTCTTGCATAGCTTCCAAAAGTGCAGCTTGGGTCTTTGGGGGGGTACGATTAATTTCATCGGCCAAGATGATATTGGCAAAAACAGGTCCCTTGATAAATTTGAAATTACGGTCTTGGTCTAGAATCTCACTCCCTAAAATATCACTGGGCATTAAATCTGGGGTAAACTGTATTCTTTTAAAATCAAGGCCTAAAGTCTGTGCAATCGTATTGACCATTAAAGTCTTCGCCAAGCCGGGCACTCCGATCAATAGCGAATGACCCCCGGTATAGATAGAGAGCAAAATCTGGTCAATTACTTCTTCTTGGCCAACAATGACCTTGGCTATTTCCTGTTTTAGAGCCTGATGTTTTTTTACAAGCTGTTCAACCGCTGTAACGTCTGACATGCATTTAGTCCTTTAACCAGTTATTTGCAAAATCACAACTCCGGTTTGCTTCATTTACGTGAATATAAGTATCTTCTATGTGATCGTTCATCCATTCCCTGATGGTCTTGAACTGTTTTTCACGTAAAGCCAATTCTTGTATTTTGAGATAGTCTTTGGCAAAATCAGCCTTATGCTCGTCATATCGGTTTGAAATTTTCATGATCTTGAACTTTGGTGGACCTCCCCTTTGGTCATCTTCGCGAATTGGTCGGGATATCTCACCGTCTTTTAAGTCCCTCACCTGATTGTAGAGGGTAGGATCCATCTTCGTCAGTTCAAATCGAGAGTCAAAATTTATCGGATTTCGCAATAAACCACCGTCAAACTTAGTTTCTTTTTCATCTGAAAAATTCAAGGCTGCCTCAGCGAATTCATACTTGCCCTGCAAAACTTGCTGCCGTATGCTATCCAATTCTTTCACTGCATTGTCAATGGTACTTTGTGGTATTTCAGGTATCAAGAGAATATGCCTAAGGTCGCGTTCTTGCCCACGTACCTTTTCCATGTAAATGATATGATAACCAAAAGGGGATTCAAAAGGTTCTGAAATTTCACCTTGCTGTAGGCTAAAGGCCACATCTTTAAATTCTTTCACAAAAGGGGTTTCACGGGTCATGCTGTAAAAGCCCCCTTTTGATTTTGATCCTGGGTCTTGAGAGTATAAAATGGCCTTCACATTGAAACTGGCGTCATTTTCCTCCACATCCTGTTTTATTGTCCTAAGCCTATCAATAACCTTTTGTTTCTCAGATTCCGGTGCCTGGGGCTGCTTCACAATTTGGGCAATCTCCAATTCTGCTCCAAATACGGGTCGTTCACTCTCGGGTATTTTATTAAAAAACTGGCGCACCTCTTCTGGGGTCACCTGAATTTCCTCAACAATCTTGTTCTGCATCTTTTCAGAAAGCATACGAAGTTTATTAATCTCGAAGAGTTCTGCCCTAAAACTCTCAATATCTGTCTTTTTATAAAACTTCAACACCTTTTCAATAGACCCTATTTGGGCCACTAATTGTTGTATTTGACGATCACTGGTACCATTTACCTGCTCATCTGAAACCAAAAGGCTGTCCTGTACGGCCTGGTGTGCATACAAACGGTCTTCCATAAGTTTGCCCAATAATTGGCAATGGGTAATGTCATCTGCTGATGCACCTTGGCTCTTTAGGTCGATCAAGGTTTTTGCAATGTCAGAATCCAATATCACATAATCGCCAATCACAGCTGCTATGCCATCTACCTTAATTTTATTGGCAGTGCTTGTGCTGTCATCTTTGACTGCCGGCAATTCAGCTATGTTATCATTGTCACTTTGAACATTTTGTGCGAAAGTGAGCGCGACGCTTGCTAGCATTGTCAACAATGCAACTCGTATTCTATTCATTTTCATAAACCTCAAATTCTTCTTTCTTAATGGCTTCATCAATAATCTCAATTTCTAATTTTCTAACATAATCCAATCGTCTTCTGTTGAGGATTACCTGTTTGATGCTAGGTCCAATATATGAAAGTGGGGCTATTTCATTGACCTCAAGTACATTGTTAACCCTTCCCAAATATAGTTCCGTGGAATCTTGAAATTCAAAAAATTGTGATTTTTTTAAGTAGCTGTCTTCATCCAAATAGTTCAAGGGTGGTATCTCGGCACGGACATTCGATGCGCTCACCCAAATCGAATCGTTGAAATGTATTTTTTTAAATTGCACTGCTATGGAATCTAAGTAGGCCTTATCTTCCTCCTTAAAATTCTTTAGCCTTTGCTTGACGGCTTCTTTGTCTAAAAATTGATTTGGGAGTACCACAAAACGAAGCTGTACCAGTTTTTCATTTAGGGTAAAGTTTTTCTTTTCCGCTTCATAAAACTGCTGTAATTGTACATTGCTAATGGCCGTATCCTGTGACTGTTGTACCAAAGCATCAATATAGGCCCTGCTATAGAGATCTGCTTTATAATCAGCGACCAAACGATCAAAATCAGTCAACTGTGCTTCTGGAAGGTTAATTTTTGACTTTGAAAGCAACAATTGTTTGGCCGCCCAAGTATTGATATAATTGGTCACGAATGAAACACTGTCCTGGGAAGAAATGTTTTTACCGATTAGTGAGGTTACATCTTCTTTGTAAAGATAGGTGTCTCCGACCCTGGCCAAAGGTTCTTTCTCATTCTTGTTTTTCAAAAGAAAATCGCAAGACATCTGAACGATGACCAGTAACAAAACCAAGGCAAATCTGAATGTTTGCTTCATTAAAAACAACATTGGGCAAAAATAACAATAACTTAAAGTTGGGCAAATGCCGTTGTATTCCTTAACAGTCTTTTAGCACCTACTACAAATCAATATTTTAGTACATTTAATACATAAACCAGCTAGCATGAAGTATACCACCGAAATCACCATTGACCTGCCCAGATCGGAATTTCTAAAAAAACTGGACAATGTCGATAACATGAAACATTGGCAGCGCGGCCTTATTGACCATGACTTTTTATCTGGCAACCCAGGAGAAGAAGGGGCGCGCATGAGCCTTAAATACAAAATGGGAAAACGGGAATTCGATATGGTTGAAACCATAATTAAACGAAATCTACCCGATGAACTCCATACCACCTATGATACCAAAGGGGTGCATAATATGCAAAAGAACTTTTTTAAAGAAGATGACGGAAAAACCAAATGGATTTCAGAAAGTGAGTTTCAATTTTCGGGTGCAATGATGAAATTGATGGCATTTTTAATGCCTGGTGCATTCAAAAAACAGTCTATGAAATACCAACAAGATTTCAAGAATTTTGCCGAAAAGGGCATCTCTGTACTGAACACTTGATCGTACTGGCCCATGAGAAAAATATTGGATCGGAAAATAAAATTAATCTGGGATTTTCGAGGCCCCAAAGCATCGAAGACTGCGGAGCACCATGAACGTCATTTAATGGAATTCGTCGTAAATGAAGAACTGAAGTTTGACGTTACTGGAGTTCATCACTATAGCCATTTACATAGTATTGCCTATCTGGTCGTTGCAGAATTTGAAATGCCCATGGTTCGCGACATGCTAAAACCGCACCGCGGGGAAGTATATCTCAATTGAAACTGTATCAAGTAATGAAAGTTAAATTTTTACGTATTGCATGTGTGGCCCCTTTTCTTTTGTCGTGCGTACACCAACCAGCCCAAAACCCGTTATTGCATGCCCTAAACACCGACCGTGTTCCAATAAAAAAAGTAATGGACAGCCTAGACCAATTTGAGGTACAGATCAAATACACCCAAATTGATAAAAAAAAGGATACCATAGTCTTTACCGATTACAATTTTCAAGTAGATCAAAACAGGTATTTCTATCCGGCAAGCACCGTAAAATTTCCAGCAGCGGTAGCTACTTTGGAAAAACTTAATGAAATAGACACCTTGACAAGAAATACTCGATTTTACGTTGAAGGCGATTCCATTGAAACCACATTTGCAAAAGCCATCTCCGAAATCTTTGCCGTGAGTGATAATGAAGCGAACAATCGATTGGTAGAGTTTTTGGGTTTTGACCAGCTTAACTCAAAAATGAAGGCAAGGGGAATCGCCCCAATTCGGATCGCACATCGTCTTTCAACTGCAAATGCGGATGATGTCACTACAAAACCGTTGGTCATGTATTTGAATGACAGTACCACAAGCATCACTGCACCCATTGTCAGCACCGTTGTAAAAGCACTTGAACTGGAGGGCACCTTAAAAGGAAAAGGGTATCTCGATGAAGATACATTGGTTATGGCACCTTTCAATTTTGGGCTAAAAAACTATTATCCCATTGATGCCCAGCATGCACTGATGAAACGAATTGTCTTTCCAGAAAAATTCCCTGAACAAGAGCGTTTCAATTTGACCGAAGAACAACATGATTTCCTCTTAGAGTCCATGCACACCCTACCAAAAAATGCAGGTTACGATAACCAGGAATACTACGATAGCTATGGAAAATTTTTTATGTACGGTGATTCTGAAAACCCCATTCCAGATCATATAAAAATTTATAACAAGGTCGGCTATGCCTATGGTACCCTGACCGATTGTGCCTATATCAAAGACGAAAAAAATATGGTGGAATTTTTACTTACTGCCACTATTTTGGTCAATCAAAATGGCATTTTTAATGACAACGTCTATGAATACGATGACATTGGGGTTCCTTTCTTGGCCCAATTAGGACGTGAACTGTATGAATATGAACTAAAAAGAAAATGATGGGACAACTTGCCTTTGATAACTTTACCAAAAAAATCTACATCAAGGCACCGATCCAAAAACTGTATTGGTGCTGGGCAACCGTTGAAGGCATTGAATCTTGGTTTTTAAAAAAGGCCATCTATACTTCATCTGAAGAAAAAATACGGAAACCGACAGAACATATTCAGTCAGGTGATAGCTATACATGGCAATGGCACAATTGGGAAGGACAGGAAAAAGGCAAGGTACTGTATGCAAATGGAAAGGATTCCATTGAAATTTCATTCACAGACAGTAAGGTCATGGTGTCTTTTGAAGAAAAGAAAAATGCTGTGTTACTCACTTTGAGACAGTATGGAATACCGACGGACGAACAAAGTAAGCTCAACATCCATTATGGGTGCAGTAATGGATGGACGTTTTGGCTTACCAATCTCAAGGCATATATTGAACATGGTATTCTTCTGAACGAAACTGAATTTGATTTAGGAAATAATACACTCGCAGGTTTCGAGTTTGTAAACATCTAAAAAGGCACCGTTGCTAACGGTGCCCAATTAGCATTACTCCATCACATCAAAAATCAGTTGGGCATGACCACATCCTCAATGATGTGGATTACCCCATTCGAAGCCATCACATCGGTCTTGGCAATTTTACTATAATTACCTTTGGCATCCTTCAAGTAAATGCCCCCATCTTTGCCCACGGCAGTTACCTTAGCACCGTTCAGCGTGGTCAATTCAGCCTTGCCATTGCCTTTTTTCAAGGCAGCAGCTACATCAGCAGCAACAATTTTTCCTGAAACCACGTGATAGGTCAAGATTGCCGACAACTGCGCTTTATTTTCTGGTTGTAACAGTGAATTCAATGTACTGCTATCAATTTTGGCAAAACCTGAGTTCAGGGGAGCAAATACAGTGAATGGCCCATCACCTTTCAATGCACTTACCAAATCTGCAGCCTTTAGCGCAGTTACCAAGGTTGAGAAATCATCTACCGACACCGCAGTATCAACGATATCCTTTGTTTGGGCCTTAACAGTCTGGGCAAATAAGAACAAGGCCATTGTTGAAAGAACAAAAATTATTTTTTTCATGTTGTTGTTTTTAAAAATTACGTATTAATGATTTTTTTGTTGCGCGCTTTCGTATGTATCTACACCACATTTGTGGTCTTGGATGAGGACACTGAATTTTTATCATATCTTTAACAAAGCATATGGACAAATCAACTGAGGACAACAAACTCATTGCCCGATTGGTGCATAAAGACAAAAAAGCACTTTATGCACTGTATGATAAGTATTCAAGTGCCCTATACGGTGTCATATTAAGAATGTGCCAAAGTGAAGCCCAAGCCGAAGACCTACTTCAGGAAACCTTCATCAAGATCTGGCAAAAAATTGACAGCTATGATGAAACTAAGGGCAAATTTTACACTTGGGCCTACCGAATTGCAAAAAACACGACGTTGAATGCATTGCGAAAACCAAATCTTCTCATCCAAACCGAGAATTTAAGTGTAGATAACAATAAAACCCTAATAGAACCCAAACCGGACTATTCCGATTTATGTGGTGCCATCAAAAAATTGGAACCGCATCATCAAGAGGCCATTTCATTGGTTTATTTTAAAGGATACACACATCGGGAAGCCTACCAGGAAATGGGGGTTCCTCTAGGAACTTTTAAATCGTACATCAGGCAAGCCCTCGATCAGCTCCGCAAAAGCTATCAAAACGAATTGCTATTGCTCTGGTACATTTTTGAACTTTTGGCATGATGGATAAGAAAAACATATGGGAAGAAGGACTTTTGGAGAAATACCTGCTGGATGAACTTTCAGAAACAGAGCGCCTGTCCATCGAAGATGCCCTCAACAAAGACAAGACGCTAAAGGCCCATTTTGAACGTTTGGAGTCCGATTTTGAGCGAATGGCTTTCGAAAATGCCATAGCACCTCCATCTCGGATCAAATCGGCAATACAGCACCATTTGGAAAAACAGTACAGTACTATATTTTTTAGCCCTACCCTCTTGGTTGCAGCTAGTTTGGCATTTCTCTTTTTATTGACCACCGTTTTGATGTACCTGCGATGGCAAAACGCCCAGGATGACCTGCAGACCATACAGGACCAGACCCTGGTATTGCAAGAACGACTCAATGCCCTGGAGGAAAATTATTTGTCGACCAATACCCTTTTGAAAACCATCAATGGCCCCAAAACAATACCACTGGTCTTACATGGTAATGAAATGGTGCCCCACGCAAGGGCCGTGGCCTACGTGAACCATGACAACAAAATGGTCGTGGTGAATGCCCAGGGACTACCTGAACTACCCAAAGACAAGACATATCAAATGTGGAGCGATGTTGAAGGTGAAATGATCAATATGGGGCTATTGCCGACTGACCAAGAACTGGTTACCCTAAGGTATATTGAAAAAGCCGAATCTTTGAACATCACCATTGAACCTGCCGGTGGCAACGACCATCCGACTGTAGCGCAGTTAATTTCTTACGTGACCCTTTAGACAGGCTCTCCGTAAAGGTCGTAATCAGAAGCTTCGGTAATCTTGACAAGGGCAAAATCACCTATTTTGACATAATGCCGTGTTGCATCGATCAGTACCTCGTTATCGACATCAGGGGAATCGTACTCGGTACGGCCCACAAAATGATTTCCCTCTTTTCTATCGATAATACACCGGAACGTTTTCCCGATTTTTTCTTGGTTCAGTTCCCATGATATCTGTGATTGGATATCCATAATTTCATTGGCCCTTTGCTGTTTTACCGCTTCGGGCACATCATCGACCAATGCATGGGCATGGGTATTTTCTTCATGGCTGTAGGTAAAACACCCCAAACGTTCAAATCGCATATCCACCACCCATTGCTTCAAGGTCTGAAAATCTTCTTCGGTCTCTCCGGGATACCCCACAATCAGGGTAGTGCGAATGGCCATTTCGGGTACTGCTTTCCTAAAATCCTTAAGCAGTTTAGTGGTCTTTTCTTGGGTGGTACCCCTTCGCATACTTCTTAAAATAGAATCAGAAACATGTTGTAAGGGTATGTCAATGTAATTACAGATTTTGGGCTCATTTCGCATTACTTCTAAGACATCCATGGGAAAACCTGTGGGAAATGCGTAATGCAGTCGTATCCATTCTATGCCTTCGACAGTGACCAGTTTTTGTAAAAGCCCTGCCAGTTGCCGTTTTTTATAAAGATCCAATCCGTAATAGGTGAGGTCTTGGGCAATCAAAATAAGTTCCTTGACCCCGTTGGCCGCTAATTTTGCTGCCTCTATGACCAATTCTTCCATAGGTTTGCTACGGTGTTTACCCCGCATCAACGGAATTGCGCAGAATGAGCAGGGTCGGTCACAACCCTCTGCAATTTTAAGATAGGCATAATTTTTTGGAGTGGTCGTCAGGCGTTGGCCTATCAACTCATGCTTGTAATCAGCCCCTAATACCTTCAACAAGTTGGGTAGGTCGCTGGTGCCAAAATATGCATCTACGTCTGGAATCTCTTCTTGAAGATCTGGTTTGTAACGTTCGCTTAAACACCCGGTCACAAAAACCTTGTCGACCTCACCTGCTTCCTTTTTTTGTACGTACTCCAAAATCGTGTTGACACTTTCTTCCTTGGCATTGGCAATGAAACCGCAGGTATTGATAACGACAACATTGCCCTCTTCTTCATGTACCACCTGTTTGTCATTGGCCCGCAGTTGGCCCATCAGCACCTCCGAATCGTATACGTTTTTACTACACCCTAAGGTGACCACATTAATTTTGTTCTGTTTTAAGGTTTTTGTACGCATTGTTTTTGCAAATAGTTTGCAAAATTACGAAAGTCAACGCGTTAGTCCTGATAATCCACCTTGATTTTATTGCCCTCACCAATGCCTTGACAATATTGGGCAAAATTAGCTTTAGCTTTAAAAGGTTGATATGAAAAAGGTAGCGTACAATATCGAGGGAATTTATCAAACGTATGGCCTCTGGGGTATAAATGATAGAAATGCAACTTTGATAGAAATTCAATAAACGCCATGGTACCGTTACGCTACCAAGGGAGAATAACATACTCGTGGCCCCTGACGGACATCTCGAATTGGTCAATGAATTTTGGAAAAAAGGTTTGGTAAATATCGACCTGTATATGCTTCATCATTACAGTTTCTCCCTCCAATACTTGATGTTTTTTTCATTCATTCGAACAAACTCGTCCTTTTCCAGTACGGAGGCGATTTTTAAGGATTTTTGGGCAGATTGAATTGCCGATTCATAATCGCCCAATGCAGCTTCTACCAAGCTTTTTACCCGATGGGCATAATAGGTATCCCCACCCAAATGCAATGCCTTCTTCAAATAGTCCAATGCCCGTTCATGGTCCCTATCCTGTTCTTGTAGGTAACGGGCAGCTTCATAAAATGTCTGGGCCGTGGGATTCTCAACAAGCTGCTTGGTTATCTCTGCTTCCATTTGGGCATCGGTAGCTACGGAAAAGGTAATCGAAACCATGGTACTTGCCCAAATCAGGTTCAACTGAGCGGAGTTATGGGTAATGGAATCGAAAGCCATAAGAAAATTTTCTTGGTGATACGGAATTTGTTCCGGTTTAACCACAATACGGAACAAATCTTCCCCAGGATCATAGTTTTTGCGCCCATCGCCCCAATGGCTTGTATTTGTATGAAACGCCATTTGCCATTCTGAAGCCTCAGGAAAGGCATAAAGGGCATAAGTGCCTTTGGGCAAAACATTACCCATCACCTCCATATCGGTGTGCACAGTGATTTTGGTACTTTCATTGGCCCCTACCCGCCAAATACGGCCATAGGGCACCAACCCTTTTTGCCCATCGGTTTGCGGGCCAAACACCTGTCGACCGCGAACGGCAGGGCGGGAATACACTATTGTGATTTTGGAAAGGCCTATTTCTTGGGCAACCGTTGATAAGGGGCTGGCTTTGGGGTGGGTGATTTGAGCTTTACCCTGTCCACAAAAAAGCAAGATCAATAAAGGGAACAATTTCTTCAAAACTCAATTTTGAAGATTAAAAAACGAATCCACAAACTCATATTTGTTAAAGACCTGTAGGTCATCTATCCCTTCCCCAACCCCAATATACTTTACGGGAATCTGAAATTGGTCAGAGATACCGATGACCACACCGCCCTTGGCAGTACCATCCAATTTGGTCACGGCCAAACTGGTCACCTCAGTGGCCTTTGTAAACTGTTTAGCCTGTTCAAAGGCATTTTGGCCCGTGGAGCCATCCAACACCAATAGTACATCGTGGGGTGCATCGGGCACCACTTTTTGCATCACCCGTTTTACCTTAGAGAGCTCGTTCATAAGGTTCACCTTGTTATGCAATCGCCCTGCCGTGTCTATCAATACCACATCGGCGTCTTCTGCCACCGCAGAGTTTAAGGTATCAAAAGCCACTGAGGCCGGATCACTGCCCATCTTTTGCTTGACGATGGGCACATCGACCCGATTGGCCCAAACCTGCAATTGGTCAATGGCAGCTGCCCGAAAAGTATCTGCTGCTCCCAAAACTACTTTTTGACCTTGCTTCTTGAATTGATGGGCCAGTTTGCCAATGGTCGTCGTCTTACCTACCCCATTGACCCCGACCACCATGATCACATATGGTTTCTTACTTGAAGGAATCAAAAACTCCTGTTCTTCGCCTATATATGTCTCTGAAAGCAAGGCCGCAATTTCTTCACGAAGAATGGTATTCAGTTCTTCAGTACCCATATATTTATCCCGTGACACACGCTCCTCTATCCGTTCAATGACCTTCAAAGTCGTATTTACCCCCACATCTGACGTGACCAAAACCTCCTCTAAATTATCGAGTACCTCGTCATCAACCTTCGATTTACCAGCAACCGCCTTGCTCAGCTTAACAAAAAAACTGGTCTTTGATTTTTCAAGCCCTTTGTCAAGGGTCTCTTTTTTATCTTTCGAAAATATATTTTTAAAAAGGCTCATGAATTAACATCATCAAGCATCAAAGATAGGAAAGTACGACGATTTTTGTCAAGGCCAACCAAGATTTCAACCAGTACAAGAAATTGTTTTTGAGAGATCTAAACAAATTTGCCCCTTCAAAAAAGACGCATTGACCGCCACACGGTTGTGGCAATAAAAAAAGCTGCCGAAAGGCAGCTTTTTTGTTTTCGTTTGAAAACGACTAGTTTTTGTTCAACCAATCGTTTACCATTTCAGGGGGCATCACCGACTCTACAAAGGTATATGCTCCTGTTTTTGGGGACTTGACCATTTTAATGGCCTTTGTCAATCTTTTTGAACTGCTCTGTAGCGTTGCTACCGTTTTCTTTGCCATGGTCTCTTACTTTATTTCTTTATGAATGGTCATACGCTTCAAGATAGGGTTGAATTTTTTAATCTGCATCCTATCTGGCGTATTCTTTTTATTCTTGGTGGTGATGTATCGTGAAGTACCGGGCATACCCGAGTCTTTATGTTCGGTACACTCTAAAATTACTTGAATCCTGTTCCCTTTCTTTGCCATTTTCTTCTTTTTTACTTCACAAAACCTTTCGCCCTTGCCTCCTTCAGCACAGCCGAAATTCCTTTTTTATTGATTATCTTGATTCCCTTGGAAGAAACATTAAGGGTCACCCAGCGGTCTTCTTCAGGAATATAAAATTTCTTCTTGGAGATGTTGATATCAAATCTTCTTTTGGTCTTATTGATGGAAAAGGAAACATTATTACCAAACATTACCTTTTTCCCCGTAACTTCACATACTTTAGACATCGCCCTAACTTTTGAGTGATTTTATTGAGGCTGCAAATTTAATTGATTTCTATTTCACCTACAAAATTCTTTTTCAGAAATTTAAGATTTCTTTTTGTAGCAGTTCAAAGGCCTTATTGACTGATTTCTGCACGATGCGTTCTCTATGGTTTCCCATCGCAAATTCTTGGGCAAAAGTATGCTGTGGCGTACTGATTGCAATAAATACGGTACCTACGGCGACATCTGAATCTCCTTTGGTAGGCCCGGCATTACCCGTAGTGGCAATGGCAAAGTCGGTATTCAGTAGTTTTCTGGCATTTCGGGCCATGGCCACCGCCACTTGCTCACTGACTACAGAATACGTGTCTATCAAGGCTTCATCTACTCCCAGCAATTTTATTTTTGTCTCCGTGGCATAAGTGACCACAGTACCCTTAAAATACCTTGAAGCGCCCGGAAGCGCCGTCAATTGTTGGGCAATTTTTCCTCCCGTGAAGCTTTCAGCGGTAGCCAATGTCATTTGTTTTTGAACCAGTATTTTGGCAATCAGTGCTTCAATGCTTTCATCTTCTTCCTCACCATAGATGATCTCACCTATTAAGGGATATAATTTCTTGGCTTCAGTATTTATTGCTTCTTGCAGTACATCTTTATCTTCACCTTTGGCACTCAAACGCAATCTGACCCTGCCCAAACTAGGTAGGTAGGCGAATTTGATAAAGGTGGGCAAATTGTTTTCCCAGTCAGAAATTTTGTTCGCGATGGCACTTTCTCCCCAACCATAGGTCATCAGGGTCTTGTGGATAATATGTGGACGCCGGTACTGCTCAATGATTTTGGGGATGACACTTTTGGTCATCAAAGCTTTCATTTCAAAAGGCACCCCGGGCAATGCTATGAAAGATGTACCCTTGTGCTGCATCCATAGACCCGGTGCTGTCCCAAAATGATTGTGCAATATGGCTGCCTTGGTTGGCACCAAAGCCTGTAAACGGTTCAAATCAGATATGGGAGTACTGATATATTTCTCAAAGAGCGTTTCGATATGCGCCAAAACCCCATCATCTTGAACCAGTTTATCCCCTAGGTATTCACATAGCGTATGTTTGGTAATATCATCTTTGGTTGGCCCCAAACCTCCAGTCATGATGACCACCTGTGATCGTTCGTTGGCTTCTGTCAACGCATTCAAAATATGTTGGCGATTGTCTTGGACCGAGGTAATCTGAAATACAGAAACCCCAATCTTATTCAATTGCTTGGCTATAAAAGCAGAATTGGAATCGATAATCTGGCCAATAAGGATTTCGTCACCAATGGTAATGATTTCAGCCTGCATAAGGTTTTGTTTTGTACAATTATGGAACGTTCAAATCAGCCCCAAATGTAACCAAAACCGAACTTAAGATAATCTTGTGTGTACGAAACTATACGCGAAAGTCTTTTTTGAGTTCTGCAATGACCTGCAGCACATCTTTTTTAAGTATGGGGAACTTTGCTTCAATCTCGGCCATATCGGCCCCTGTCTTGCCCAGCGTTTCGATTTCTAGGGCATTGGCCCGGGTCTGTTCCATGCCCAAAAGATCTACATTGGGCTTTATTTTATGTGCAAGCTTGTAAATATTTTCATAATCGCTTTTCTGGATTGCGGCTTCAAGTCCTTCCAAATCTTCAGGAACTTCATCTAAAAAAGCGGACACTACAGAAAGTACAAAGTCTTCGTCGCCCTCTGCCATTTCATTAATCTTCACGAGACTGTAAATCATTATTTCACGTTAAGTTCAAAAATAGTTTCTCCTTCAATTTTACCAGTAAGGTAGTCATTTGGCATTACTTTACCAACCCCGGCAGGAGTACCTGTAAATAAAATATCGCCTTTTTTGAGCATAAAATAGGTCGAAACATATGCTATAAGCTCATCTATCTTCCAGAGCATCAGACTTGTATCACTTTTTTGTACTATTTCCTCATTTTTTAACAATAAAAACCCCAGTTTATCTAAATTTCCGTATGCTTCTTTAGGAATCCACCTACCGATTACTGCTGCGCCATCAAAACCTTTTGCCTTTTCCCAAGGCAATCCTTTTGCTTTCAGCTTTGACTGTAGATCACGGGCTGTAAAATCAATTCCCAGACTTACCTCATCATAATATTTATGTGCAAATTTTTCTGAAATATGTTTGCCAACCTTATTGATCTTGACCAACACTTCGACCTCATAGTGGACTTCATTGGAAAATTCGGGGATGTAAAAATCCTGTTCTTTGGGCAATATCGCTGAATCTGGTTTAATGAATACCACAGGCTCAAGAGGGCGTTCATTGTGCAGTTCATCAATATGTGCCGCATAGTTTCTACCGATGCATATCAATTTCATTTGTCAAGTCTTTAAATTGGGGAAACCTATGGACCATAGCCCTTCATAATAGCTTTGATTTTTATCAACAATAAATACGCCATAGCGTTACCCCAGCTTATTATTGAGTTTGCTCAACTTTATTTGGGTCAATACTTTTTTCGTGTATAACGGAAAATCTGCATTCAATATCCATCCAAAATAACCGGGTTCTTCTTCAAGTACAGAAGCTACTTTTTTTCCTTTGTGCTTGCCAAAGGCAAAAATAGGCTCACTTTTCTCATCCAAACCAATAAAACCGGCAAAATCCAATGACTGCTTTCGGGTCGTAAATTGCGATAGTTTCTTCACATTGTTCTCAAGTTCCGGGTAGCGTTCAAGCTGTGCCAAGAGTACTTCATATGTTGCCTTGGTGTCGGCAGCCGCACTATGGGCATTATCCAGACTTTTGTCGCAATAAAACTTGTAAGCTGCTTCAAGTGTGCGTTTTTCCATTTTATGAAAAATGGTCTGCACATCGACCGAGACCATATGTTTCATATCAAAATCAACTCCGGCCCTTAGCATTTCCTCCGCCAGTAAGGGAATATCAAAACGATCTGAGTTAAATCCGGCCAAATCACTGTCTTTGATGAGGTTGTATATTTCTTTTGATAATTGCTTGAAAGTAGGTTCTTTTGCAACCTTCCCATTCGTGATTCCGTGTATGGCGACCACTTCTGCTGGAATGTGGATCCCAGGGTTTACCAACCAGGTCTTGCTTTCTTTATTTCCATTGGGAAAAACCTTAAAAATTGAAATCTCAACGATTCGGTCTTTGGCCACATTGGTACCTGTAGTCTCCAAATCAAAAAAGCAGATGGGTTTTGTAAGTTGCAATGCCATAATTCTATTGTCGTGAATTTGAGAACAGCCAAGAAAGCAATTCTGGTTCTGCAAAAGCATTTTCCCAACTGTTGTGCTCCACATTTTTATATCGTGAATATTTCACCTGTGCATCAGCCTCTTCCAAGGCCTTCACCATCATATCGGAATATTTTGGTGGCACCACATGATCTGCCCCACCATGGAACACCCACCAATCTAACTTACGCAACCTTTTGGCTGTAAAAGGATTGGCTCCACCACAGATGGGAAATGCTGCAGCGAAAAGTCGTGGATTTCGTTGGACCAATTCAAATGTTCCCATTCCTCCCATGGAAAGTCCGCCAACATATATTTTGTTTTTATCAATTTTGTACATTTTGACCAATACCTTTAACAGCCCTTCAAGCAGTTCCATATCCGGCGTTGGGTCGGCATTTTTATAGAATGTGAGTTCTCTGTTGCCCCATTCACCACCTACACCGACCTTGACCCAAGAACTGTTGGTCGAACATTGGGGGAAAACAACAAACGCGGGATATTTTTCCCTAACCTTTTTCTGCAAGAACAATTGCCCCCCATGCACCAATTGCGCTTCATTGTCATTGCCCCGTTCCCCTGAACCATGCAGCACCAAAATCAAAGGGTATTTTTTGGAAGCTTCGTATCCGTCGGGCATCAAGATACGATAGGGCATTTGTTCCCCATCCATCTCAAAAACTTTCTTTCCATAGGCCGAAAAGTCTTGGCAAAAACAAGAAATACTGAAAAACGATAACAAAACAGGGATAAGATTTCGTTGAAACACCTTCATGGATTCACGAATTTCTTCCTAAGTTACTACTTCGCTTGATCAAAAGAAGGCTTTTTAAGAAATTTAGATTTCCCGGTTCAAATCCCAAGCTTCAAGATAATCGGCAACTGCTTTGACAAACATACCCCCCAAGGCGCCGTTGACCACTCTATGGTCATAACTGTGGGATAGAAACATCTTACTTCGAATACCTATATAATCGCCTTCATTGGTCTCGATTACCGAAGGTATTTTTCGAATGGCCCCCAAGGCCAAAATACCTACCTGGGGTTGGTTGATGATGGGGGTGCCAAAAACACTGCCGAAAGTACCTACATTGGTCACGGTGTACGTACCATCCTTAATTTCATCTGGTTTCAATTGGTTGTTTCGTGCCCTATTGGCCAAATCATTCACCGTTTTGGCCATACCCACCAAATTCAACTGGTCCGCATTTTTAATGACAGGCACAATCAAGTTGCCATCAGGCAAGGCTGCAGCCATGCCAATGTTGATGTTCTTCCTTTTAATGACATTATCACCATCGAGGGAGATGTTTACAAGTGGGTATTTTTTTAAGGCCACAGCGACTGCCTCCATAAAAATGGGTGTAAAGGTCAGTTTTTCGCCTTCCCTTTGCTCAAATGCCCTCTTCATTTTATTACGCCAAAGGACCACATTGGTGACATCGACTTCAACAAAGCTCTGTACATGGGCAGAGGTAGCGATACTTTCGGCCATATGATGGGCAATTAGCTTACCCATTCTAGTCAATGGAACGAGCTCATCACCCGTTCTGACCTCAACTGGTTCGTTTTTTGGCTTGACAACAGTTTTTTCTTTTTCAGGCGCATCGATAGGTTTGGCATTGGTGGTATTTACAATGGCAGCCTTGGATCTTTGAATGCCATTGCTACTACGATGTTCCAAAAAGTCCAAAATATCGTTTTTGGTCACCCGACCCGCTTTACCCGTACCTTGAATGGCATCAAGTTCAGTAATTGATATCCCTTCTTCTTTTGCTATGTTTCGCACCAAAGGGGAGTAAAACCGCTCTGAAGCCGTAAAATCTTGAATTGGGGCCACTGTTTTCTCTTGAATGGTATTGATCTGTCTTTCAAGCTCATTGGCTGTTGTTTCAACTTTGTTATGAGCTTCAGTGCCATTGTGCGCTGTTTCTTCTACCGTGGTTCCTGTCTGTATGACAGCAACTACTTCACCTACTCTTATGACATCATCGATTTCGAACCGCTTTTCCAATAATACACCCTCTACCTCACTCGGCACTTCAGAATCCACTTTATCTGTAGCAATCTCAAAAATAGCCTCATCCAACTCAATGTGGTCCCCTATATCTTTGAGCCAAGTGGTCAATGTAGCTTCTGCCACACTTTCACCCATTTGCGGTAGTTTCAATTCGAATTTTGACATATTCTTAATTATACAGCCTTTAAAAACTTTTTTATTGCAAAAATACTATAAAACCTCACTTATTTTTAATTTATCTGTATCATTTAAGAAGCTTTAATAGAGGTTTCAAAAGGAACACGGTTCAAAATACTGCGCCCAAGTGTTACCTCATCTGCATATTCCAGTTCATCACCTACAGAAATTCCCCTGGCGATGGTCGATGTGGCCACTTTGGCACCTTCCAACTGTTTATAGATATAGAAGTTGGTGGTGTCGCCTTCCATAGTGGGACTCAATGCAAATATCAGTTCCCTTACGGTCCCTTCCTTGATTTTCTGCACTAATGAGCCAATGTTCAAATCTTGGGGACCAATCCCTTCCATGGGTGATATCTTTCCGCCTAGAACATGATAAAGCCCTTGATATTGTGATGTACTTTCAATGGCCATGACATCCCTGATATCCTCAACAACACAAACGATCGCCCTGTCACGTTTTGGACTCGAACAGATAGCACAACTATCTGTATCTGAAATATTATGGCAAGTATTGCAAAAACGGACCTCATCACGTAAACTTGATAAAGCATCGGTCAATCGTGACGTTTGATCTTCAGGCTGACGAAGCAGATGCAATACCAATCGCAGTGCCGTACGCTTACCTATACCCGGCAACTGTGACATTTCATGAACGGCCTGCTCTAAAAGTTTTGAGGAATATTCCATTTTGTTGATTATACCGCAAAAGTACAATTTTACATTTACGGACGAACTTTTTGTACTTTGTGGATCAATTCCATTTTATGAGTGCATCACAAATTCTTCTCTTGATTGCCATCTACTTTTTAGTACTGCTTCTCATCTCTTATTTCACGGGAAAAAATGATACCAATTCTGATTTTTTCAAGGCAGGCAAAAAATCACCTTGGTACATTGTAGCGTTTGGCATGGTGGGAGCCTCTTTGTCTGGGGTAACCTTTATTTCGGTGCCTGGCTGGGTCGAGGCCTCAAAATTCGGCTACATGCAAGTGGTAATCGGATACCTGTTCGGTTATTTTGTCGTTGCCTTTGTATTGTTGCCCATATACTACAGGTTTAACCTGACTTCCATTTACGAATACCTTCTTGAACGATTTGGTAAGGTAAGTCATAAAACAGGTGCTTTTTTCTTTTTCATATCTAGGGTACTGGGTGCTGCATTCCGACTTTTTCTTGTGGCCATTGTATTGCAGCAATTCGTTTTTGACGATTTTGGAATTCCCTTTGAGATTACGGTGGTCATATCCATTCTGCTCATTTGGGTGTATACTCATCGCGGAGGGATAAAAACCATCGTTTGGACCGATACCCTACAAACCCTGTTTATGATCACGGCCGTATGCCTATCCATTATCTTGATCAATGCTGAGCTGAGCTGGAGCTTTGGTGAATTTTTAAGTTCAGCAGCACTGAAAAACTACAACACCTTTCTTTTTACTGATAATTTTTTGGAGCGCAACCACTTTGTAAAGTGCTTTGTGGGGGGTATGTTCATTACCATTTGCATGACGGGCCTTGACCAAGATATGATGCAAAAAAACCTTACCTGCAAGTCTCTGGAAGACGCCCAAAAAAATATGGTGGTATTCAGCATTGTTTTGGTTGCGGTCACCTTTCTCTTCATGCTGCTCGGGGCTCTCTTGTTTATTTATGCCGATCAAAACAACATTTCGGTTCCTTTGATGGACGGCACTCCAAAAACCGATCTATTGTTTCCAGAAATTGCATTGAACAGCAATCTTGGCCTTGCTTTGTCAGTTACCTTTGTACTGGGTCTTGTTGCCGCTGCTTATAGTAGTGCTGATAGTGCATTGACCTCATTGACAACTTCGTTTTGCATCGATTTTCTGGATTTGGGCAAAAAAACCCAGATAATACAGAAAAAAATCCGAAAGCGTGTCCACATATTGATGAGCCTTTTTTTGGTATTGGTCATTATCGTTTTTAAATACATTTTGAGCCGTAATGTCATTGATGGCCTACTGACTGTTGCCGGGTATACCTATGGACCTTTATTGGGATTGTTTGCCTTTGGCATCTTCACAAAATACCAAATCAAGGATAACTATTCGTGGCTGGTCACCGGGCTTTCTGTTATCATTATCTGGCTGATTGCCAAAATACCCTCTGGGCTATTGGGGGGTTACGTTTTGGGTTATGAGCTGCTACCTTTAAATGGATTGCTCACTTTTTTTGGCTTATGGCTGATTCGCCGTAAATAGTTTTGCACAAACAATTCTGAAGGCGTTTTCGATACTTATTTCATTTTAAATTGATGGTCTTTTACTTTACTTTTACACTGTAAAACCTAATGTGCGATACTAATGCTTGACAGCTTATCAAAAAGGTAGTTCCGTCGTCTTATGAATTGTTGGATTACTACATTTCGCAAAGCACATGGTGGTACGCTTTTCATCGTTTTTGTATCATTAGCATGGAGCTTCCAATTATATGGGCAATCTGAGCGAACCTTTAACTACGAGTTTTTCATAAACACCGACAATGATTCCTATCTACTCAGCAACGAAGACGATTACTATACCAATGGATTGGAAATTGGCTTTCAATTTTTGCTGAAACCTATCAAAAACCAGAAAAAGAAAATCGCTGGTATGGCCCTGGGCCAAAAAATCTATACCCCTGCATCAATAAAGGATACTACCATTGATTTTCTAGACAGGCCCTATGCAGGCTGGTTGTATTTACAATCCTATTTAAGCTTGTTCCCTAAAGATGCCCAACTTAGGTTTGCATTTGATTTAGGTGTCACTGGTGAGCTCTCCGGTGGCGAAGCCGTACAGACCCTTTTACATGAAGTATTTAACTTTGATGAACCAAAAGGTTGGAAAAATCAAATCACTGGCGAACTCACTGCCAATGCATCGTTCCAATACCAAAAAGAATGGATCAATCTTGGCAAATGGGGTATGTATACCACTACGGACATTCAGGCTGGCACACTGTTCACAAATGCCAAACAAGGGGTGGGATTCCGTTTGGGTAGGTTCACGCCCATGCATGCCACTGCCTTTTCAAAAAGTCGATTGGGTGAAAAAAACCTAAGTTCTGAGTTTTTCTTTTTTTTAGGCACTTCAGCAAAGTATGTACTGCATGACACCACCATTGAAGGCAGTCTCTTTTCTATCGAGAGCGTACATACCGAAGTTGCTACAGACTGGATATTTGAACAGCAATTGGGTATCTTTTACGCAAAGGACAGGTGGACTTTAAATGCTATCGTATTCTTCATGAACAATGAAACCGAAGAGGCTGTCTCCCATGCCTATGGCAGACTATCATTGGGCTATCGTTTTTTCTAACATATTGGGCAACGGGTGCTCCCCACGGTTAATTCCGGTGATACTGACCTGTTGCCAACAATACCAATGTACAGGCAACTTCCACTGCAATACCCTGTATCTTGAGCAAGGTATAAAACTCAGGATTCTCCGTACCAGGATTGAAAATGACCCGTCTCGGCCTTAAATCAATAATTTGTTGGTAATACCCACGCTGCCGCTTCGGATTTAGATACAAAGTAACCGTGTCAATATTTTGAATATCATTCAATTTAGTTTTAACTTGCACACCTGAAAGTTCCCCACTTTCCAGACCGAATGCCTCAGTTTCCATCTTGTTTTCAACAAGTCGATGAACGGCAAGATTACTGTACCTATTTGGCTTTAAAGAAACGCCAAAAACAAGTGTTTTTCCCATATGTTAATTTATGTGTTAAACCATTTTAAAGATTGTAACTATTTTAAGAAAAACTCGTCTTTGTTAGCATAATAAAATCTTAAGTCATTGGTAAGACTGTATTTTTTTTTATAGTTAATGGTTAGTGTTTAGTATAGCTTATCAATGAAAGAACCCCGACAATCTTGTCGGGGTTTGTTTTTATTGGAAAAACCCATATCAAAAAAACATGCGGTCAATTTCATATTACTTGTTCTCTGTTTTTGTTAAAAATTGTTAAAACCACCTTGTCTTGTAACACAATTTCTTGACAACCGTCTAGTCAGTAACATCAATCTATCAATCAAAAACAAACAGACAATGAAAAAAGTAGCACTGCTTTTTGCACTGCTCTTATGCGGTCATTTTTTAATATATCCAGCAACAGAACCCGATACCAAGATAGGTTCCATCACGGGAAAAATTATTGACAACGCACTGCAACAACCTGTTGCCTATGCGGCCATTGTAATCAAATCAAAGAATGGGAGCGAAATCTTAACGGGTGGAATCACAACAGAGAATGGAAACTTTGAAATCAAAAAATTACCTGAAGGCACTTTCATCTTGGAAGTTCAATTTATAGGGTACAAGACCCATCGACAAGAATTGGTCATTACCAAAAAAAACAAGAACGTTGATTTGGGTACCATCACCCTAATGGAAGAGACCCAAGAATTAGATGAAGTTGAGATTGTTGCCGAAAAAACGACTATCGAGCAACGTGTTGACCGTAAGGTGATCAATGTAGGCAAAGACCTTACAACCGCCGGGGCTACCGCTGCAGATATCATGAACAACATTCCTTCGGTAAACGTTGATTCACAAACCGGTGATATCACCCTACGCGGAAATTCAAATGTGCGGGTCATGGTAGATGGCAAACTCTCTAACGTACCTGTGGCCCAATTGCTGCGACAAATACCATCCACCTCCATAAAATCCATCGAATTAATTACCAACCCCTCTGCAAAATATAATCCAGAAGGCATGAGCGGGATTATCAATATCGTACTCCATAAAAATACCAACATGGGTTTTAACGGAAATATTACCACAGGCTATACCCAAGGTATACGTCCAAAATACAATGCATCCCTTGACTTGAATTATAGAAACGGAAAATTTAATTTTTATGGGAACTATGGCACCAATATCGGAGACTACATAAATGACGGGTTTATTTTCAGGCAGGATGAAAATTCAAATCAGTTCTTTGATTTTTTCAATGACAATGAATCCCATCTCTACAAAATAGGGGTCGATTTTTATCCCAACGAGAAAAACACCCTCTCATTCTTCACCAATCAAAATCACTTTAAGGGAAACGGAAAGGGAATTACCGATGTGCAGTACAATACCGATGAAAGCAGAAATGTCATCCAATTTTTCAATAATGAAAGTGACAATCTCAGCGAACAGTACAATTTTGACTATAAACTCGATTTTAAAAAAGAGGGGCACAATATTGAACTGGAGGTAGACTACAACCGTTTCACCGATGATGAAGATGCTAACTTCGAATCGGTTGGAACTTCACTTTTCCCTGATTATATGGATTTTGTGGATACGGAACGAGATCAGACCATTGCCAATTTAGATTATGTAAATCCATTGGACAGTATTTCAAGATTGGAAGTGGGGCTTGAGGCCCGAATTTTTGAAACCGATGTTGATTATGCCTCAACCGGGCTCTCCTTTAATTCAAATGGAGACTTAATTCCTACCCCAAGTACAGATTTCGTCTATACCATGGACATTTATTCTGGCTATGTGACTTTTGGGCAAACACGAAAAAAATGGTCGTATCAAATAGGCATAAGGTTGGAAGATGTTGAGGTAAAGGCAGACACCAATAACATAAGAGCTTTTACTGACAATTATACCGAGCTCTATCCTTCAGCATTTCTCACCTATAATATCAATGAAAAAGATCAGCTACAAGCCAGTTTCAGTAGAAGGGTCGATCGACCCGGATTGGATCAGGTAAACCCCATTCGAGAATTTGCGACCCCATTGATCTCTTCTTTTGGCAATCCCAGTCTATCACCGCAATTCACCAATTCGTATGAGGCCAACTACACCAAACGTTTTGAAAAGGGAAGTATTACCGCAGGTGTATTTTATAGAGCCATTAAAGATGAGATCAACAGAGCGGTGTATATTGATCGGTTAGATTTCAATAAATTGATATTGACCTACGATAATTTTGATGACACTAGTGCTTACGGGTTTGAGTTTTCTACAAATTATCGCCCTACCAAGTGGTGGAGCATCAATGGTAGTTTCGACCTTTACTCGCAAACACAGCGTGGTATCACCGAGATCCTACAAGGGGGGAGCCAAGCAACGGCAACCGAAGATGATATTGTTGTTGAAGAGGTAGAAGTCGACAACACTGCATGGAACTTTCGTATGAACAATAGCTTTACCATAAACAAAAAACTGACACTGCAACTGTTCGGTTTTTATCGGGGTGAAAACCAAAACTTACAGTTTACCGTTGAGCCCATGTATTTTATAAATACTGGGGCAAGATACAATTTTGCAAAGGGCAAAGGCACTATTAGCCTGAATTTCAATGATGTATTCAATACCATGCAATTTGTATTTGATGGTGAACGCCCTTATGTACAAAACGGAGAATTCAATTGGGAAAGCCAAAACCTGTATGCTGGCCTATCATACCGATTTGGAAGTGGAAAAAATCGGGCAAAACAACGTAAAAGAAGGGATGACAATACCAAAAAATCAGGTGGTGGCATTTTATAATATTGATTCGATATGCTTTAAGGCCGAATATTTGGTTGGTTACTTCGCTTTGAAGTATGTCAATAAAACCCCGACCAAGTCGGGGTTTTTCATTTACTTGATGATATTGGTCGAATGACCGTCTAAACTGACCTTGTTCTTCTTTTCCCAATAGTCTTGAATACCTTCTGTACCTTGTTGACCGGCCCATTCGACCAGTCCATCTCTTTGCCCCTTATATTCCATGAAGGGTACTCCCATACCGCATGAAGTCTGCACAAGGTCTATTGTGATATCGATCAACTGTCGGCTACCTGCGATTGTAGGAAACAAATCAATGTGTTCATTCCAAAAATCATCATATTGGTGATAGATCTTTGCGGTTCCATAAAGTCTGAGAATCATCGGTGCACCTTCAAAGGCACAGTACATAAGCGTTATGCGATTGTTGTTCAGAAGATGTGCCGCTGTCTCATTACCGCTACCTGTTAGGTTCAACCATATGACCTTAGTACCATCGATGACACGCAGTGAATCCAATCCTTTAGGAGAAAGGTTGATACGGCCATCTTCCATGGCAGTGGCCACGAAGAATAAAGGTTGCCTAGTGATAAAGTCAATTTGGCGGGCGGTGAGATGGTCTGATTTTTTTCCCATGTGATGTTACCAGCGTATAATAGCACTACCCCAGGTAAATCCGCTACCAAAAGCCGCCAATACCACCAAATCACCTTCCTTGACCATATCGGCTTCCCAGGCTTCGGTCAATGCAATGGGAATCGAAGCTGCAGTGGTATTGCCATAACTCATGATGTTATTGTAGACCTGACTGTCTGAAAGGCCAAACTTTTTCTGGACAAATTGAGAAATACGCAGATTGGCCTGATGGGGAATAAGCATATCAATGTCTGATGGGGAAAGTCCATTTTTTTGCAATCCTTCCATAATCACTTCGCTAAATCGAACCACAGCGTTCTTGAATACAAATTGCCCATTCATGTATGGAAAATATGAAGTATCATGTTCATCATTCTCCTCAATAATATCGGTTACCCAGCGTTTGCCCATACCTGGGGCTATCAGTGAAAGTTCTTCTGCATGTTGCCCTTCTGCGTGCAAATGTGATGACAATATTCCTTTTGAGGGGTTTTCTTCCCTACTTATTACGGCTGCACCGGCCCCATCACCAAAAATAACGGAAACTGCCCTACCCCTTGTGGTCATGTCCAACCCATGGGAATGAAGCTCTGAACCTATTACCAGTATGTTTTCGTACATTCCACTTTTAACATACTGATCTGCAACCGAAATTGCATATACAAAACCGGAGCATTGGTTTCTGATATCCAATGCACCCACTGTCTTGATATCTAAGTCACGCTGTACCAAAACACCTGGACCAGGAAAATAATAATCAGGGCTCAAGGTGGCAAAAATGATAAAATCAATGTCATCTTTGCCTATACCTGCCCTTTCTATGGCAATCTTGGCCGCCTTTACCCCCATTGATGTGGTCGTTTCTGTACCTTTTATGACATGTCGCCGCTCTTTGATGCCCGTACGCTCTTGGATCCATTCATCACTGGTATCCATTACCTGTGAAAGGTCATCATTGGTAACTACATTTTCAGGCACATAATACCCGAGTCCACTAATCTTTGAATTGAACATATAGTCAAGAATTTTAAGAAACCTTCAAAAAATGGTTTCTATTTAAAGGAAAAATATAAAATATATGCTTTGAAATGCAAGCTAGGGCAAAAAAACCTATGGCCCATGTCAACTTGATCAATCGAAATACTGTCTAAAGCTGTTCACGTTTACCTTTGCCCTTAGGTCATGCAATAGGTTATAGAGACCAAAAAAGGTACGGTTCATGTACAAAAAGTGTTTCGACCCACGGTTACCGTTCATCTTACGTATCTGCTCGTCTTTTGAATAACGTTCGCTTAACGATGCAATCTGTTGCCAAAAAGCATCAGCACCAAAGTCGAAGACATCTTCATTAAAAGGCAAAGTGAAAATTGTAAGCATTTCTTTAAAAAGTGACTTGAAAAACTCCAATTCCAGCTTTGAATCGGTAGGGGTCAATATTTCAAGTTCGTAAAGTTTTTCCATAAAAATGGCATCATTGCCAATATTCTCCTTTTTGGCCAACTCAAAGTAGGGGACATAGAATTCATCAGGAATTTCTTTAATACATCCAAAATCAATGGCAATCAGTGTATTCGACTTGTTTACCAAAAAATTGCCTGGATGGGGATCGGCATGTACCTTTCGCAATTTATGGATTTGGTACATGTAAAAGTCCCAAAGTGATTGCCCCAAAGAATTCCCTAGTCCCGGTTCAAAATCAAGCTGGGTGAATTCACCCAGATGAACGCCCTTCATCCAATCCATAGTCAAAATACGCTCACTGGAGAGTTCTTCATAATATCTGGGAAATTCAATATTGGGGATGGTACCACAGGCCTCAGTAATTTCCTTGCTTTGTTTGAGCTCTAAAATATAATTGGTTTCCTCGACCAATTTATTTTCCACCTCCTTAAAATATTTGTCCGAATCCTTTCCTTGAAGATTGAACATGCGTATGGCAATCGGTTTCACAATGGCCAAATCGCTACTGATACTTTCTGCCACTCCGGGATACTGTATTTTAACAGCTAGCTCCTTACCATCTTTCATGGCCTTGTGCACTTGCCCAATACTGGCCGCATTGACAGAATTTCGTTCAAATGAATCAAAGATTGCTTCAGGATATTGCCCTAGATACTTCTTGAATGTTTTTCGAACCAGTGGTGCAGAAAGCGGAGGAACAGAGAATTGCGACAATGAAAATTTTTCAACATAGGCCCTGGGCAGCAAGTTTTTTTCCATGCTCAGCATTTGGGCAACCTTAAGCGCACTCCCTTTGAGGCTTTTCAGTCCATCATAGATGTCTTCTGCATTATCTTCGTTCAATTCATCTTTGGAAAGGTCTGGATTAACCAGTTTTTTGCCGTAATATTTTACGTAGTTGCCTCCAATCTTGACACCAGTCTTTACAAGTTTACCCGCCCGTTCAATTTTAGTGGTCGGTATTTTGTCCAATGTCTTCATACAATGCTATGCAAATGTCTCTTTGTACAAAAACTTTCCAAAGTCTAAAATGCTTTCTAAGGGGGTATTGTCGAAAACATCAAAAATCGTCTTGACCGATTTCTCAATGGCAATATCGGTTTTCTCAAAACCAGGAGAAGAATCATCCATCCAAAATTTCAAAAGGAAGAGTACCTGAATCCAAGCTCCCTCAGAAAAAAGCATCGGGCTTTGTTTGGTAATGCGTAAGGTCCTACCAGCATTGGCCTCGTCAATGAGTTCAGTGGCAAAATCTTTGACATGAACCCGCAAGCCCTTCAATTGCGATAGGTTTTCCAACGTATTTCTATGTTGCTTCAACGCGAAAAGAACATAACTCCGATTTAGGGTCAACATTTCAAAAAAAGAGAACAAGAAGGTCAACAGTTTTTCTTTGTTCGTAAAATTGTTGTACGCCTCGTTTTCATTTATAAGATCAATGGTCTTCTTGAAAAATTTAGACCATATGGCCTTTTGAAGACCATCGAAAGCACCGAAATACTTATAAAAATCCTCTTCTTTTACGGTATTCTCCTTACAAAACTTATAAATGGATTTTGGCGCCATTTCGTTTTCCAAAACTGATTTCATATATAAACCCATGATTTTTTCATCGGTTATCTCAGCTGAAGTAG
>JBCDBD010000022.1:0-58784 GCA_039184335.1 Bacteroidota bacterium
ATAGGCCACAATCTCTTTTTCTATCATATCTTTATCAAGTACAAAGTACATAAAGGGTTGTTTGGGTTTGACTTATGTTTCGCAACACAAATCTCTGCAACCCTAACTTTCGATCCAAAAAAAGTTTAAATCACCTCTATTATTAAAAAGGTGTCCAACATTATGAATTGGAGAAATTTTCAACATTTTTTCGACTAATTCATCCTCAATCTGATTTGCTAGCTTGCTTTCACTATCCATAGGTAGTCCATTTGGATTACAATGTTTCTTATCCAGTTCCATAGTTATTTTTAGGCTCCATGGATAGTTTGACTTTTCTTTATAGTCTTTATATCCTCTATTGAAACCTCCGATAGCGAGACTTCCGTCGGAATAAGTGGCTTTAATAACTCCTAGTTCTTCTTCAGGATAGTTTATTTTAAAGTCCTCTTTGAAAGATTTTCAAGAAAACCTGGGAGTTTTTGGAAAGTTGAAACTAAGATTCAGGATTGTGTTGATCAGTAATTCATTTTATTTGGATTAAGTCTAATTAAGGCTATATTTGCTGTAATGACGGTTCGTGAGTTTGAACATATTTACAGAACACATGGAAAAAAGTTGTTCCGTATCAGTTTGGTCTTTGTAAAAGACGAAAATCGAGCTGCTGAGATGGTCCAAGATATTTTCTGTTCCATTTGGGAACGTCGTCATACATTAGAGGTACAAGGCAACTGGGAAAACTATCTCTATCGTGCGGCGAAGTTCAAATACTACAATTTTTATCGCGACACCATCTCTGAACAACGTTCTTTATCCACGTATGCAAATGCCCAAAAAGAGGTGGTTGACAATGTGGAGGAAACCGTACATTATAATCAGGTACTTGACCATGTAGAACAATTGGTCGAGCAATTGCCTCCTAAACGAAAAGAGGTGTATAAATTAAGTCGCGAAAAGGGCCTTAGTAGTCGTGAAATTTCCCAAAAACTTCATATCTCGGAAAAAACCGTGAAGAACCAATTGACGAAATCTTTGGCATTTTTAAAGGTCAACGTGGCACCTTACGATTGTTAGTGTCTACCCTAAATTTTTAACATTCTTTCTTGCCAATTTCAAAAAAACCCGATTTTTTTGTTTTTCGAATGGGACTACTTCGCACTTCAAGGTACTTATTGAATATAGACGCCAATGGTGTCCAAAATTTGATAGGTACACTATGAAGAAGATAACCCCAGAACTTCTAGAACGCTATTACAGCAATTCCTGTACGGCCGAGGAAAGAAACGAGGTCGAAACATGGTTGAACAGCCAAGACCCCCAAACCCCTAACGAAGACCAATTGCTTTCCAAAACTTGGGAGGCCCTAAGTAGCGAAATCCCGACCACTGAAACCAAACCTTATTTTTATCGCTCCACTTTTGCGCAATTGGGAGGCATTGCTGCGGTTTTGGCACTTTTACTTTTTGGGGCTTTCTACGGGTATAGAAATTTCTATAACCCTACCATTGAAGGTTCAGCAATGCTTTCGTCGAACCTTACCGCTATTGATGCGGAAAGGGGCGAAAAAAGAACGGTACAACTTCCTGATGGTTCAACTGTCATCATAAATGCAGAAAGTGAGCTACAAATTCCCAAGGTATTTGAGAAAGACTCCCGGGTAGTGTATTTAACTGGACATGCCCATTTTGATATTCAACGCGACGAAAACCGCCCATTTATCATCTACACCTCAACTTCAAAGACCCAGGTGTTGGGCACCTCTTTTGATGTAGTTGCCTATAAAGACTCAAAAACTACCAAAGTTGTGGTGACCAGCGGTAAAGTGCGCTTTTCAGAGTTGGAAAATGAGGACAACAGTGTTGACCTTACGGTCGACAAGCAAGGGGTGCTATCTCCAAATACGCCCATTCAGGTGAATGAAGTGGTCGGTACGTATAGGACAGCTTGGAAAGACAATATTTTAGTCTTTGATAACCAGGCTTTTAAAGATATAGTAACGGTATTGGAGCGTTGGTATGCCATTGACATTACGGTCAACGATAAAGAGTTGCTTGAACGCCAGTTTACCTTTACCTATGAAAACCCCTCGGTCGAAGAACTCTTTGAGCGTATGGGCTTTGTGGCGCAGTTTGAGTATGCAATTGAAGGACGAAACATTACCATTTACTAAAGGCCAGTTTACCCATGCAGTATTTGAAGACTGGCCGCTTGCGGTTACATAGTTCGTTGTTATTATTCCTAGTTCTTAATTTAAGGATAGAGGCCCAACAAAGCGTGCTGGACCAAAAGGTTTCCATTGCTTTTGAAGAGGCGTCGGTAACCGAGGCCCTAAAGCAACTGGGGACTAAGACAGGATACTTTTTTAATTATGCCAATTCCGATGTAGATACGAATAGACGCCTTTCAAAAAGTTATCGCCGTGAACGTTTGGAAACTATTATCAAAGCGATTTGGGGCAATGGTGCTATACTACTCCAAGTATCGGGTCGTACCATCGATATTCAAAGTGCCCGTAGTACCTCTACAAAACAAAAAGGAACAATCACTGGTAGGGTTACCGACAATTTTAACAAGCCGATACCATTTGCTTCGGTCATTTTAAAGAATACGACTTATGGTACCTCTTCTGATGAAAATGGCTTTTTCTCCTTTACTGCCCTTGCGGGAAATTATACTATCTCAACTAGAATTATGGGTTATCAAGATTCAGAAAAAGCCATAACTATAAGACCCGATAAGAAAATATCAGTTTCGTTGATAGCTAAGGAGAAAAGCGAGCAGTTGAATGAAGTTGTTGTGCGTGGTAAATCAGAAAGCAAAAAGATAGAAGAACAACCATTGCAAATCACTTCTATTAATGTGGCTCCTCTACAGATAGAAACTGCTGATATTGTTAAAATACTTGATAGAACTACAGGGGTCAGGATACGACAGTCAGGCGGGCTGGGAAGTTTTACAACTATTCAGCTCAATGGGTTTTCAGGAAGGGCAGTAAGGGTTTACTATGATGGTATTCCAATTCAACTCTACGGGGTATCATTGCAGCTAAATAACATCCCCGCAACAAATATCGACCGCATAGATGTTTACAAAGGAGCCATGCCCATTGACGTAGGCACAGATGCTTTGGCTGGTGGAATTAACGTGGTTAGCAAACAAATAGATAGGGACTATTTAGACGTTTCCTATCAAGCTGCCTCCTTCAATACGCATATAGGAACATTCAATGCTGGCAAAACCTTTGGTAGGCACTTTTTCCTTTCCCTTTCTGGGTTCTATAACTATTCTGACAATGACTACGCTACCAATGCGGTACAACGTCAACCAGATTTTACAGAGATTGACGTAAGGGTTGACCGATTTCACAGTGCACATGAGTCCTACTTGGTACAAGGCTCCCTTGGCATCAAAGAAATGACATGGACTGACGAACTGAAGTACAGTTTTGGTGTAAATGGAAGAAATGATAAAATACAGCATGGAGTGCGTTTGCCCACAATTCCCGCTGGTGACGCAACATTAGAATCTGATAGTTGGGTGCACAGTCTTTCCTATAAAAAAAAATTCAGCCAAAGATTTTCTACCAGTTATGATGCTAGTTATCTCGTTGCTAATGAATCGGTCAATGACTCGACCTTAAACCAATATGACTGGTTTGGAAATATTGTAGCCACAAGGGTTACAGACGCTTCTGAAGTTCTAGGCCAGCCCTCGCTCAGAGAGGGAAAATCAAAGTCCCATATTCATCGATTGAATCTTGGATATGATATCACTCCGGAGCAAACCATAAAACTATCTTCCTTTTACAACAATCAAAGGACGAGTGGTAGTGATCCGGTACAACAAGAATTGCGGGGGTTTGACCCCAATGAAATTCCATCGACCCTTAACCGTTGGGTAAGTGGTATTTCGCACGAGGGAAAATGGTTTAACTCAAAGTTTGAGAGCATTCTTTTTGGGAAGCACTACTATTATGATCAGAACATAGCCGATTTTCGATTGTCAGAAAACACCCTCGTCCGCCAGTTCGAACAACAAGACGATGCTTATGGTTATGGTTTGGGCATCAAGTATTCGTTTAAAGATAATTTCTATTTAAAATCAAGTTTTGAAAGAGCATTGCGTTTACCTGATGCAAATGAAGTATTCGGTGATTTCATTACCATTGAGCCGAATTTCATACTCAGGCCTGAGCGGAGCAATAACCTTAACCTTGGCGGTTTCTACCAGTATGATATGGACGATGGGCGTTATGCATCCCTTGATTTCAATATATTCTTGAGGCAGCAAACAGATCTGATACGCCTACAGCCTGGGAGATCTTTTAATGATCCAGCTCAGTTTATCAATGAAGACGAAGTGGACGGATATGGTTTAGAAGTATCACTTCGCTTTTCACCCCTAAGGAACTTTGAGTTCAGTTCTAATATCACGCTGCAACGACTTGAAAAGGCAGGAGAGAAAAATGTAGGTAACACAAATGGTGTGGGCTTTGCCATACCAAATATTCCTGAGCGATTTTTCAATCTGGAGGGGCGGTATCAATTTAATGGTACTTGGCTTAAGGAAAACGAATTAACCATCTTCAGCTACTTCAATTTTGTCGATGAATTTGATTTGATTTTTCAACCTGAAAGAAATGAAGATAATATTATCCCCACGCAACGTCAACTTGA
The DNA here is from genome assembly GCA_039184335.1 of Bacteroidota bacterium. Classification (GTDB taxonomy): domain Bacteria; phylum Bacteroidota; class Bacteroidia; order Flavobacteriales; family Flavobacteriaceae; genus JBCDBD01. Next base: position 4,656 of record JBCDBD010000022.1, read on the forward strand.
TTTTGGGATTAACTACGAGTTAAAAAAAGCAAAGGTTTCCTTTTCATTCCAAGTGAACAATCTACTTGATCAAGAGTTGTTTGACAACTTTCGTGTGCCCAAACCAGGGAGGAATTTTGCCTTTAAAATTCGCTATAACAGTCAAAAATTATAAAGAAAATTAATTTAAATAAATCCAATATGAGAATTAAAATTATGAAACCTGTCTTTCTAAAAATTATCGTCCTGTCCCTTTTATTGATAGGCTGTAATAACGATGATAATGCAAGTCCGACCGATGATGAAGTAGGTATGGATGATGATACAATTGAACCTATGGAACCCGTTACTTTAAAGGAAGGTTTTGTGGTTATCGGAGTTGCCGATGGAGGTTCTTTTTTCGCTCAATATTTTGAAGAGTTGCCGTCAGGCACAGTTGATATTACTCAAGGAACTGCATTTCAGTCTTTCGGTCCTTCAGCCGTAAGGGATGGAGCCATGTTCATGTCAAGAACTGACGGTGAACCCGGTTTTGTAAAAATAGTCGTCAATGAAGATGGTGCCTTTGAAGAGGCTGGTATAATTTCCACGGCAAGTGCTGATGGAGGGCAAATTGGTGTAAGGGATTCCAATTTTGGAGTTTTCCATGATTTGGCAAATTCCAACGTTGTCAACATATTCAATCCTACGACTATGGAAGTCTTGCCTACAACTTTGGATATGTCGAACGCAAATGCTATCACTGATGAAGACGTTCGCTATCAAGATTTTGCCTTCCGTGGAGACACGGAAATCCTTACCTTCATGAGGACCTTAACACAAGGAACCTTACCCAAAGTCCCTTTTGCGGTGATTGATATCAATGCACAAGAAGTTACTGCCATTATTGAAACGGAGGAAGACAATACGTTCAGCCAGTTCGTCAGTACAACAAGATATTTTGATGAAAACGGGGACATGTATTCATTTCATGGTGGTGGTGGCCTTACCGATTCAGCAGCCATTTTAAGAATACCTGCAGGAACAAATACCTATGATCCAGACTATAACTTCCAAGTTCCGCTTGTCGTTAATCCAACATTGGCGTTTACTGGAGGGGCATTTATGACGGGGTATGATTATTTTGAAAACGGAATTGGCTTTGCATTAGTTAATGAATCTATAGATCCAGAAATTCTTCAAATTCTAGAAGAGTCGGGTGGTGACTTGACTCCTGAGGACCTTGCCCGAATTCAGGAATTATTATTTATCTCTCCAACTGGTGCTTATGTAGCAGTAAATCTTGAGGCTCAGACAACAACCAGGATTGATGGTCTTCCCGCTTTATCCGTATTTGATAATGGCGGTTTGAATTTTTCAGGTAATAATGTATTAATATCAATTGCAAACGCATCAGAAAATGCATTGTTCGTGCACAATCCAACCTCAGGGACGACATCAAAGGCATTTGATATGACCGGAGCAACCATTTTTACTGTTATTGATCTTTCAGAAAACGTTCAATAATAGATAACGTCAATGGCACTTTCGATTTTAACTATAGCATGTCTATTGCTCTATATGACATCGAAATACTCCCCCTTGGAAATAAAAGTTATTAAAGAGCATAAACTAAAAATAGTGGGGCTGTCTAGTTTACTATTGCTCATCTCAGGATACCTATTCACATTTTGGTATGACAGCATCAGTTCATGGACTATATGGTCTGTTGCCGTAATGACGATATTGTCCTGCATCGTCCTCTCCATTAAGATGAATATAAAATGGTTATGGGTGTGGTGTTTGGCCCCCATTATTTTCATAATAATAGAATTACACTAATGCCAGCAAATTCTAAATATCTTTCTTCGGGTTGGAAACGTTTTAACAGGTTGATGGCTGCCATTTTTGGTGGTTATTGCGCGTCTACCACAATATTTGTGGCAGCTGCAGTATTATCCTCAACTCCAGAAAATGCTCTTTTCTCAGGGATTTATGGTTCCTTCATTTTATGGGGAGTGTTCATGGTGATGGTGTATTGGATAAAGAAGGTTTGGGTTTCGTGGTCAATTCTTTTGCTAATAACGATACCGTGTGTTTTAATCATTTTTTTATAATCTGCATATGAAAAAGTTAAAAGGACTTGGGAATAGAACCTATAATGTCATGTTTCATGTGCATACTGTTACGGGAATTGTTCTCAGCTTTGCGCTATTTGTCGTGTTTTACGCTGGCGCATTTGCACTTTTTTACCATGAAACAAGGCAATGGGAAGATCCAGATTTAAGAGTGTCTTACATTGAAAATTTTGATTTGGACGTTGCAGTGGCAAAAGTAGATAGTCTACATAGCATTGATTTCGCGGAAGAAGTCGTGCTTACGTTGCCGAAAGCGCACAATCCGGTTTTACGAATACGTGCGAAAGCAAAGTCAACGAACGATTCCATTGAAGGGCAAACGGTAAAGGTGGCCATGGCCCCCTCGACTTTAAGGGTCTTGGAAGCAAAGGAAAATAATGTGACCGTTGCAAGAACGATGTACGACCTTCATTTCTTTAATCAAATTCCATTTGCAGGATCGGTTATAGCAGGATTTGTCTCTTTGTTTTTCTTTTTAGCCATCATTAGTGGTACCCTAATTCATTGGCGAAATCTACTTACCAAGTTCTACGCTTTTGTAAGACAAGGAAAATGGAAGGTAATCTGGACAAACATCCATACGGTATTCGGTATCATTGGTCTCCCATTCCAAATTATGTATGCCATTACAGGAGCAATATTAGGTTTATTAGGCCTTTTCGCTCTACCTATTTTCTTTTCAGGGAAATTCAACCCAGAAAATCTGTTGGCCAAACTAGAACCCTCAACGGTAATTGAGTTGAGTGAAAACCCGAGAAACGGAAATCATCTATCCATTAATCAACTGCTCCAAAAGGTAGCCTCTGATTTTCCCAATACTAAAGTAGAGTCTGCTAGAATATTGCATTACGGCAAGGAAGATGCAATGGCCATTTGGTATACAAAAGATTATAAAGGCTTATCTGGGAGAGGAGAAATTGTCATGGGTATGAAAAATGGAAATATTGTAAATGAATTTAGCGTAATACCCTACAATAAGTCTTATGTTCAAGATGTGTGGAATTATTTTCATGCCCTTCACTATGGTAATTTTGGAGGGTATTTGATAAAGGTATTGTTCTTTGTCTTATCGATGATTACTTGCTTTATGTTAATTAGTGGTATCTTAATTTGGAGAACGGCAAGAAACAATAAAAAATACAACTTTAAACAACGGCTATTTCATCACAGGGTGACCAAGTGCTATTTGGCTATCTGTCTAAGCATGTTCCCGGCGTTTGCGTTGCTTTTCATTGCCAATAAGTTGGTGCCTATGGATATGCCCAATCGAACTGGCGCAGTAAATACAATATTTTTTGTTAGCTGGCTTTTGCTTACCATTTACGGTCTTTTCATAAACAACTACTCGAAACAAAACAGGAATTATCTGGTTCTTGGCTCTATACTTTCGCTTTTAGTCCCTGTGATAAACGGTGTAGTAACTGAAGATTGGTTTTGGAAAACTGCGAATAACCTCCCTTGGGTTTTTTATGTAGACGTTTTTTGGCTATGTACTGGGATTATAGGCCTCTATGCTAGTATGAAAGTAAAGGTTGCCCAAGAGTCTGATAGACCTACTGATAGCTATAGCAATCAAAAGAAGGCTGTTGCACAAAGTATATCGACATCAACCTCATAAATAATAATCGGTTGCAATTGAATCAAATTCTTTATGTTCATTGTTTAAAACAATTATAATAATTAATTGATATTCAATTACTTGTATCACCTATTTCTTTGCATGATTTTAAAAAAAAATTGAATAGCTCCTTGACCTATGGCGGGAATATTTGCAAAAACCATTGGCCTTTCAGAATCGTCGCCTAAAAAATTCCAAAAACTTATTTTGTGAGACTTCAAAAAGTCAATGGACTCATTTAAGATCCATTCCCAGTCACATTCGAAAGCAAAGTGTCTTAGGTCAATTTCATCCTTTGGTTTTTCCCAAAGACCTAGAAAAGATTGTCTTGGTTTATCGCCTATCCAAAACAGAGAAGCTCTTCTTTCTTCTTCATAAAGGAATTGTTCGAGTCCCAAAACACTTGAGTAGAATTCTATAGAACGTTCAAGATTTTCAACAAATAAATGAGTTTCAAAAAGCCCCTTTATCATGCTTCGATTTTATTTTTCCTAATGCCATACAACGGCTTTGTGTATGTTTCAGTTGCGTGGTTTATACATTAAATTTAGCAAATAATTACTGAATGGAAAATCCGCGAGGATTTTCCCAAGTAGGCTAGAAGCTAGCAATTGAACATACAGGTTGTTGTAAAATGCGGTGTTATTTGATTGTGTAATTTGTTCCTGGTCCTATTCCATGTTTCTCAATTATATTCAACTCTAATAATTTTGGTAGTATTCTTTTGACTGTTGGACTGGGAATATTTAATTTTTTAGCAATATCTCCAGACTTACACCCTGCATGATTTTCGATAAAACTGATGATACTTTTTTCTTTAGGAGTTAATTTTGTTTGAGTTCCCTGTACTTTTAATTTTTCAGATAATTTTAGTTGGATATTCTTTAGACAATCAAAAAAGAATTCAATCCATTCATTTACATTTTCATTAGGTCGATTAGATTGACAATTTTGTAGTACTCGATAATATTCAGTTTTTCTACTCTCAATTTCGTGTTCAAAACTCACATACTGTATCCATTTGTATCCGTTTTTTAAAAGTAATAGAGAAGATAAGAGTCTACTTAATCTTCCATTTCCATCTTGAAAGGGATGAATACTTAAAAATTCGTAAGCAAATAAGGCACATTTTACTAATGAATGAGTTTCATTATCATTTCGATACCAATCAATTAAATTTCTCATTGCATCATCCGTTGGAAACCCAGCCTCTGTTGTTTGGAAAACGATATACTTTGTTCCATTTGGGAGGGTTGCTTCAACTGCATTACTATGTTGTTTGTAGTTTCCTTTATGCCATTGGTCTTTCTCATTATGCTTCATTAAGAGGTTATGCAAATTCTTAATGTCATTTTCACTAATTCTTATCTCATTGTAAGAATCTGATATTAAATCTAATGTCTTAAAGTAACCTATAACTTCTTGTGAATCTCTATCTTTAATTTTAGTTATGTCAATATTTTCTAATAAAACTTCAACCTCTTGGTTACTCATTTTTGAACCTTCAATTCTTGTCGAAGCACCAACACTTTTAACAGTTGCAATTGATTTTAACTCTTTTAAAGTTAATCCTTCTTTTCGTTCAATTGAAGTCCATGTAGCATCAAATCTGTCAATTGTACTGATTTGCGATAATAATTTCCAGTTTATGTTTAGTTGAAAATTGTAAACGTTATTTTCCATATTACAAATATAGAAAATGATACGTTATGATTCGTATATGTATGATAGTTATTCAATAGTTTTTGATACGATATGATTCTATATTATACGATAGTTATTCGTTTTTTGGTAGTGTTTTACAACGTCTCGGCTATGATTTCGTTGCGGCGATTTCCGGCAGGAAATTGTCGAACTGAAATCGGGCCGTGTTAATGGTTCTTAGTTTTAAAGTTAACAAGAAAGCAGCTATGAATTATAGCCCTTGTTGTAAACAGTTATTTCATCATTTCAGCAAAGTATTTTTCGACTTGCTTTTTGTCTTCTTCAGTTCTCAGAATCAGTAGCTCATTGTTTTTATGAGTTTTATAATTCAGCAGGAATTTAGTTTTTCCACTCCGCGTTAGTTCCAAATATTCTATTCGCTTTGGGTCAAAATTCTCCGTAATCAACTCTGTTTCTTGAGTTCGTTCGAGTATTTTTTTAACTCTAGTTAGTTTTCCGCTTTCTTGGTCAATTCTTAATTCCGAGTAGTAAATCCATGATGCAAATCGATATAGTATATATCCAATAGTTGTTAGAATTACGATGAAAATCGCTGTCAACCATTGAACAAATAGAATCAGAATTATAAAAGAAGCGGAATTCCAAACTATCAGTTCTTTCCATTTAAATGGTATTCGGTCACTCAAAGTGTGAATGTGGCCATCTTTGGAAATTCTGAAATAGTCTTCGTTTTCCGTCATGGTCTTCTAATGGTCTCCTACAATATATTTTTCCACCAGTCCATTCTGGCTAAAGGTAAATTCCAAATACCCGTAATTAATTCCTCTCTTTGAGGGACCTAAATCATAGTACAATTTCGAATCATAGGTTTGGGTTGGTTCGCCAAGTAGATTTATAATCTCACTTTTTGTCATTCCCTTTAGCTCATAGTTTTCTCGCAAACTATTCATCATGTCCCATCGCAAACTCATTTCCGTCTCGGATTGTGTTTTCCATTTTTCGGAGTCAAAGGGAATAGGTTCCGTATATCTATTTGTAAGGTAGATACCAACAATTAGAATTACCAAGATTACAATTACACTCCGTATGATTTTGGCAATTTTCATAATTGTTTACAACGGTCTTGTATAAAAATCAGTACGGGAGAAAATCAATTTGAATTTTTGAACCGTAAATGATTATCTATAAATCTACTGATTTTCGGCTAGAAAATCAGCCCGTATTGTTTTTATACGTTGTTGGGCGTAGTTATTTTTTATCGGTCAGCGTAATGGTCAGCTTATTCTTTTTTTGTGCCACCTTAATTTCTTTTCCAATTTCAAATCCGAGTTCTTTCAGCCAATTTCCTTCAAGTCGGATTTCAGGAACGGTTGTGTTGTCCCAAGTCCGAGAGCGGAATTTCTGATAGACTTTTAATTTTCGAAATCGGTTCATTAAATTAATGTTCGCTATTCCGAACACAATATAAAAATAATTTCTTGATATTCGGTATAGTGAACACGAAAGAAACGAAATATTTTCAAAAATTAGGTGCTAAAATCAAGCAACTACGAGAAGAAAAAGAAATTGACCAAAAATCTTTTGCTTTTGATTGTGAGATTGGTCGAACTCAATTGTATATGATTGAAAAAGGTAGAACAAATCCTCGTTTACTTACTTTAATGAAAATTGCTGATGGATTGGGGATTTCTATTTCTGAACTTGTTTCTTTGCCTTAATTACATTTGACTAACTTTTCCTGCATTTCTTTTTTCAAGATTTCGAAAAAACTTTTAATGGTCACAATAGCTTTAAGATTGAATTCTTTTGAAAATCGAAGTGCGATTTTGTCAAAGTCAATTGGTGAAACTAACAGTCCCTCATTTCTTTTAGCTAATCCTACTCCCTTTTTTCGGTCAATTAAAGGTTCTCCGTGTACAAAGACATTTCGTAATTTATTATAGTCATTAAGCCTTGCCCAAATATTGTCTGAAAAAGGTTCACTTATTCCGCAAACTTTTTTCAGATAAGTTGATGCTCGGAAAATTCCATTTCCTGCTATGTCTGTAAGTCCAACTTTATAATTTTCCGTCTGCTGTAAGTTTTTACAAACTTGGTCCAAAGCAGATTCTAATCGAAAGTAAGAATGAAGAAATGTTGTTCTCCATAGGATGTCAGGAAAGATGCTTCCAAATTGCACTTCTGGATGAAATCTTGGATTGGTGTGTTCAGTTTCGTCAGAGAGTTTTTTGTTAGTTTTTAAATTATCCGCCAAAAATGTGTCTGTAGATTCAATAAAGGCTTTGATATCTTCTAATTCGTGAGAGATATAGTCAAAGTGATATCGATAAGTATATTGTTTGAACTGTTCCTCGTCCATTCTATTTTTTGGTCAGTCTTAATTACGCCCAACGGTTAAGAGTATGTTTTAGCTTAAGCGTGTTTGCTGATCTAAAAATATGGATAATTTACACAGATCTATATCTTTTAGGTAAAGCAAGATAAAATATACTCAGTGTTGTATGCTGTTTTTTTATTTTCATAAACTCTATACAGATGAGAATAAAAAGAAGGGACGGTCACCGGTGTTGGCAAAGTCTCTAAACCATCAGGTTCAGTCCAGCAGGACCCTTACAGGTCTTTGCTCTATAGTCCACCGACTATGGCGTCGAAGATCAGGTATTTTTTAGATTTTAATGTCCAAATCCCCTAACAGCCCGAAGCACTTGACTTTGTCAATTATTTCGGCTACCTTGACCAAGCACTTTAATGTGCCAACATTCAGATAGCGGGCTCTCTATGATACCTAGCATATAGTGCTTGACCAAACAGCTTTCAGCTGTAGGGCTTTGTCCTTATAACCAATACCTGGATCCTGGCTGAACACCCCTCAACACCGCGTTATTGCATACAACAATGGTATATGATCATTGATCATATACCCCTTATACGCCTAAGATAGCAAATCCTCAATTTTCATAAATGACCTATCGGCCACATGGGTATATATCTCCGTTGTCCGGGTAGAATTATGACCTAATAATAGTTGGATATGTCTAATATCAGTGCCCTTTTCCAATAAATGTGTCGCAAAACTGTGTCTGAGCATATGGGGGGTAACCCTTCTATTTATGCCTGCTTTCCTTGCCGAGGTAACAATAATGCTCAACACACTGGAACTACTGTACTTTTTCCCTTTTGGTCCTTCGAACAGATAGTTTTTGGGTTTGTATTCCCTGTAATAAAGCCTTAGGTGCTTCAGTGTGTTCTTACCCAAAATGGTCAAGCGGTCTTTGTTGCCCTTACCCTGCCTTATCCGAACCATCATTCGATTGCTATCTATATCAGCAGGCTTCAACTCTAAAAGTTCATTTCTCCTAAGTCCGGATGAATAGAGAAGTTCAACGATGCACCTGTGCTTTATGTTATTGGTGTTCTCAATAATACCCAATATTTCGTTCTTTGATAATACATTCGGCAGTCGTTTCTTCTTTCGGGGCCGCTCTATGGAGTAGAACCTGTTGGGCATACCGTTGACGACTTCATAATAAAACTTGATACTGTTCAGGGATTGGTTCACATAGGAGTCCGATTTTCCCTCCCTTATCAATTTCAGTAGGTAATCCCTAATCTCATTTTCATCTATTTTTATGGGATCGGTTTCTCTAAAATGGTTGATAAAGGACTCAAAACAGTTTACATAGGCCTTTACGGTATTATTGGAATAGCGCAGAATCTCAAGTTTGGCAAGATATTCCTCGGGGCAAGTTTTGTATTCAGGCTTTAATTTTCTTCTCCTGAACCATCCTACATCGATATCGGAATTCTCATTTCTCAACTTTCGTTCAGAGAAGAAGTAATTTCCGTTTATCCACACCTCTCCCTTAAAAGTCTTGAATATCAACCCAAGATTAGCCTTGTTATTGGGCAAATGGTACATATTGAATTCTTTGGACCACTCTATATTTGAAATCGAACCCACCAAACCCTCTATGACCTTATCGGAGGTAAATTGAAGTCCGATATGCCTTTGGTCATTAATCAATAGATGTTTCAGAGTGATGCTCCTTCCTTTGAACATAATATTGTTTTAAGGCAATTTGGATAAAGAAATTGATTTAATCGTATCTTAAACGAATAATGTTCGTATATACATTCGATTAATTTATAAAGGCCATGAGATTACAGAAACATTGCCTGCATTGCAATAGGGAATTGGTAGGCCGAACAGACAAGAAGTATTGTAACCTCCACTGCAAAAGTGCTTATCAATACCAAAAGGCCAAGAAAGAACCGGAACGTTTTTATAATAAGGTGGATAACCAAATACGGCTCAATAGAAGATTACTTAAGCAATATAATAAGGCAGGAAAATCCATTGTTAGGGCTCAAGTACTTTTAGACCTTGGTTTTAATCCGAAGTTCTTTACCCATTATTGGAAGAACCAGAAAGGAGATGTATATCTTTTTGTTTATGAATATGGGTTTCTTACTAAGATAGAAAACAATAAACAGAAATATGTACTGATTACTTGGCAGGAGTATATGGCTTGATTTAGGTAGATTCTATTTTCAATTCTGTAAACGTAGCATAGCGAAGTCATGTAAACCCCAAATCCTTTAGATTAGCCTCGAACCAAAAACCCGTGGTCATGATGTTGAAAAGAGGGGGTCTGGGGGAGACTCACAACTTCTTCTTTTGTGGATAACTTTGGTTTTTGATAAAAGGGAACGGGGTGAACCCAGCCCAAATCCGGGTTAACGGCCCAAGGTAAGTATTCGTCCCCTTTCCCTTCCAATCCCGGTTACAAGGACCAAATAGAATTTTAGGAAATCCCTGTTAAAGGTTTTGGTCAGGTAGCCATTTAAAGCAAGCTAAAGTTATGAAAATCAAAGAGACCATCGGTATTGATGTGAGCAAGGCCAGCCTTGATGCCCACATCCATTCCAACAAGTGCAAGGGCACTTTCGAGAACTCGGAAAAAGGGTTCGCATCGCTCGTCAAATGGGCATACACCAACAGCGGACACTCCAAAGAGAATACCCTGTTCGTCTTCAAGCATACGGGACTTTACTCCGAGAAGTAGGCCGAACATCTTTCGTCCAAGGGAATACCCTATACCATCGTGGCTGGGCTCCAAATCAAAAAGTCACTTGGCATCGTAAGGGGAAAGGACGATAGGATAGATGCGGCCATGATAGCCCTCTACGCCTACAGGCTCAGGGACGAGATTGTTCCATCAAAAGACTCATCAAACAGAGAGCGGGCTACAAGGCCAGTCTAAAGGAACAGAAAAAGGTACTGGCACAAAAAGACTTCGGATTGTTGTTCAAGGTGCAGAATAAAATGATTGTGGAACTTACCAAACAGATAGAAGTCATTGATGTGGAAATGGTATCCATCGTCAAAGCTGATATGGAACTAGACCGTATCTTCAAACTGTTGTTGACCATCAGGTGCATCGGAAACCAAGCGGCCATGCTGCTCATCGTCCATACGGAAGGGTTCACCAAGTTCAGCAATGCAAGACAGTTCGCGGCCTATTGTGGGATAGCGCCATATCCCCACTGATCGGGCACAAGCATCAGGGGAAGGCCAAAGATCAGCCCAATGGCCAACAAGACCGTCAAGAGCATGCTCAACATGTGCGCCCCGTCGTCCATCATCTACAATGCGGAAATCAAAAAATATTACGCCCAAAGGGTCGCGGCGGGCAAGAACAAGATGAGCACCATAAACATCATACGCAACAAGCTCGTCTCTCGGGCGTTCGCCGTCGTCAATCGTGGAACACCATACGTCAACGTCTACAAACATGCCGCCTAACACTATTTTTTTATTCAAATTGCCACACACAAAAAACCGGGTGGATTATTTCTTTTATTGTCGTACATTTCTGAGTGCTTTGAATTCTAAGTAGTTGACCCATTTTCTGCTGTAGTTCGTCCCATATTACAAGTGGTTTTAATTCCCCATCTTTATCACTTCGAAATGATGCCTCCCTTCACACATATGTATGAAAATTGTTCCCCCTGATTAATCTTGGACCATGTGGTATCGCATGGACATTTTTTGGAGATTAGGGGTTGTGGCACTTAAAACATACTATATATTAAGAGGTACAAGTCAATATAGAGACCGCATGATTGAATTGTGGAGGTTGCCAAGATTCCCAATTGGCAGTGTTATAGCAATTTTTGATGCATCAATTTGGCAAGAACCCTTTCCAATTTGACCAAACCCAATAAAAAATGGGCAACGAATTATCAGCATTTTCAATTCCCCTACAGCTTAGCGGCTTTGTAGAAAATGCAGAAATAACAAAATCGTTTGTCACAGAGAATCACCAAAAGGCAATAGCAGATTATTGCAAAAGAAACCATATTGCCTTGGCAGTAAGGCAGACGGGGGAACTATCATTACAAAGAATAGAAATGGGAGCCAAGGCCAAGCCCCATACCATTTTGGAAAAATCCATAAAATCGAGTTCTCTTCGTAAAAAGCACCCTAAAATTTCAGCATACCTAGATGCCGGCAAAAAAAATCCCTCCTTGGCACCCGAAGATTTAACGATAAGGGGGGCACATATTGATGAACTAAAAGGCTTTGTTGGCCATTGGTCAAAAGAAGGAGAACTACTTGGGCTAAGGCTTGATGCCAAAGATGTGCTGGGAGTAGTTGACCCGCTTGGTGAAGGACCTATGGGAGCTTCTGAACTGGAAAAGCTACAAAAATTCATCACAATTGACACAGCAACCCAAGAACCTTACATAAGGTTGGAAGATTTTGATGCGTTTAAAAAACAAATGGGCAACGAATATGCCCAACAGTTGTATACGGGTGATTATGACCTAAGTGAAATCTATAAACACCATAAGCCCCTAATGGAAGGGTCAAGGGAAAAAGCAAGGATTTTGGAGGGAATGAACGAGGCCATTGCCCAAAGGCAAGAAAAGGATCCAAAAAATACAATGCCCATTCGAAGAGGAGGATTTGGTATTGTAACAAGCCCTAAAAAATTGAAAGGTGGCAGAGGTGTAACCTCCCATTTAACCCATATCAGAGACGGTTCTGAATATGCAATGTTCCAGCATGGTGACCAAATGGGATACTTGACCAACCAAGTAAACGAATCGATAGCCGACCTTCCAGATGAAGGTGGTGAGATCAAAAAAGCTGATTTGGTCAGAAGTGTTTCAGAAGAGCCCGACGAACCTTTAGCCTGGTGCGTGAAAGGTCAGTGGTATCTTACCGCCAATAGGCAAGAACATCAAGAATTTAGGGATACCAATAATTTAACAGTAAGCTCTGCATGGAGCCCCAAAACCCCTGAAAGAATAAGGGATAAGAAGAGTAGGGTATTCCAATACAAAACTTGATACGTTATTTACTTGTTAAAGAATGATAAAAGAATGTCTGTGCAACAATGCGATTACTACAACGTATAACAAATAAACGCAACAAGGCTTATCTAAAGGCTCATTTTATTCGAATTAATACTAATAGGGGGTCAACATATCTAATGTACACCTACCTTAAAAAAAGCTACCTGATAGAATAGGGGCTTTAACTTACGTTCTTTGGTATGAATTACCTCTTCATCAAAATGGTCCAATTTCTCTTGGTAATCATGAAAGACCAATTTTGGATTGTTCCAAAGGCGTCTTATTTCAGTAGTATCTTTCACTTAAAGCTTTAAGAAATCAATCAACGGCTCCTAAGCTTCGTTTATATCGTCTTTGACCATGAACATACCTTTCACGTATTTGCATTTAGTGATGAGGTCACTTGGTAAATCCTTAAGGGTCTGGGAAATGTTGAACAACTTGGTTTTTTCTTGTTCATTCAACTGCACCCTTGTCATTTCGATAATTTCTTGAATAAGCTTGTTCATTTGGCTTACCTACAGATGAAGCTTTGCTTTGGAATGTTTTTTTGATGGGGTCATGTGGGAGGGTTTAACTTCATCAAACATTTATTGATTTCATCACGATAGAAATAAACTCTTCCAGCAATACCAAAAGGATTAATTTTACCCTGCTTTGCCCATGTCCAAAGCGTGGATTGGCTAACGGATAGGTATTCGGCCGTTTCTTTTCTTGTCATTAACCGATTTTCTCCTTTGTCATCATTCATTTGTTCGTCAGCCAAACCTTCATGCATCCCATCAGCTACCATTTTCTCCAAATCTCCTTTCGTGAGGTCAACTAATCGTATTTCATCCATTGGAATTTCATTTTGCCCAAAACTATTTGGATGTGTTGAAATAAATATTTCAACAAAAAAAGGCATGCCTTAAGTGAGCATACCTTTTGGTGTTCAAATGTTGGAAAGCAGCAACTACTAAAAATAGTTTTTAGATTAAATACGAATGATAAAATCGCATCTTAATTCAAGATCACTTTTTAATTTTCGGGATAAAATATGGTATAAAAAAAGTCTGGAAAAAGAAAAAGTCCAATAGATTCAATACCTACTGGACTCTATTTGCTCCCCCTCTTGGGCTCGAACCAAGGACCCTCTGATTAACAGTCAGATGCTCTAACCAACTGAGCTAAGGAGGAATAATTCGTTTAAAACGGGTGCAAATATAGCGGTTTCTTTAAAAGACCGCAACAAAAAAAGCACCATTTTTATTTTGAAATAGCTTTGTAAATGTCATTGCCATTGGCGAAAAGCAATAAGGCAATCAACAAAAAGAAACCGACCATTTGGGCATATTCCAAAAACTTATCGCTAGGTTTTTTTCCTGACACCATCTCGTAGAGCAAGAACATCACATGACCCCCGTCCAAAGCAGGAATGGGCAAGATGTTCATAAAGGCCAAAATAATCGAAATCAAGGCAGTGGTCGACCAAAAGGCGGCCCAATCCCATGTATCGGGAAACATACTGCCAATTGCAGCGAACCCTCCTACCCCTTTATAGGCACCGGTCTGCGGATTGAATATCTTTTTCAACTGTTTCACATAGCTCGATAAGATTTCCACACCTTTGTTGATGCCGGCAGGGATAGATTGCATAAAAGTGTAATCTTTCGTTTCTACGCTTAAAATACCCCTAGATTGCAGACTTTCTATTTTCGGATAGATGGGAATCACACCTATCGTTGCCGTATCACTGATCGTTACCGGAATGTTCAACCGCTCTCCATTTTTACGTATTACCCCCAATTCGATATCTTGGCCCCTATATTTTTGCAAAGTGGGTTTGGCCTCATCAAAATAAACGATGGCATCATCACCGATTTTCACAATTTCATCTTCCTTTTCAAGACCGGCATCCTTATTGACAGATTCTTCTGAGACCTCTCCTATGAGAAACGGAATGCGATAATTGAGAAAGCGAACTTTGTCTTCATCTTCCAAAAGTGTTGCAATGAAATCGACGGGAATGTCTTTTTCCATGATTTGGCCATCACGTTCCAAGGTTATCCTATCCCCATTGATCAATTCAATAAACGCACTGTTGAATGTTCTTAACTTCTTTCCGTCCACGGCGATTATTTTATCGCCTGTCTGAATACCTGCCTTACGGCCAATATTTTCTTCCATGACCCAAACCCCATCTTTCAAGCTGTCCATGGGAATATACTGCTCGCCATATGAGTAAGCCATGCCAATATAGATGATGACCGCTAGAATAAAATTGACGGTCACCCCCCCCAGCATAATGATCAGTCGTTGCCAAGTGGGCTTGCTCCGAAACTCCCAGGGCTGCGGATCGTCCTGCATTTGCTCCGTATCCATACTCTCATCGATCATTCCAGAAATTTTCACATACCCCCCAAGTGGCAGCCAACCGATACCGTAGACCGTCTCTCCTATTTTCTTTTTGAAGAGTGCAAATTTTACATCAAAAAACAAGAAGAACTTTTCCACCCTTGTCTTAAAAATCTTTGCAGGTATAAAGTGGCCAAGTTCATGTAGGATGATCAGCAGCGATAAGCTAAGAAAGAACTGAATGACTTTTACAAATATGGGGCTCATTACAATATCGATAACTTGAAACGCACAAAAGTAAACTTTTGAAGGGGGATACAAAAACTGGCCTTGCCCCATAGTTATTTTTTTAAGAAAGTTTTAGGAGGAAAAAACAATTGCCCATGGAGTTATCTTGATTCGCAGAAGTATTTTTGCAAGATCATGCGTTCGTTTTTCAGCAAATACAAATTTTTCGCCAGTGTGCTTTTTTTACTGTCCACCATCATCATCTATTTGATGTACGATGCATTATCACCAAAAAAAAGACTACCTATCTTTCAGCCTTCAATGGTAAGCAAAACTCTTGTAGACAGTTCACTTCATTACAAAAGGAAATACCACACCATCGCCAATTTTGAACTGATCAACCAGAACGGAAAGAAAATCACCCAAAAAACGTATGAGGACAAAATTTACGTTGCCGACTTTTTCTTTACCACCTGCCCAAGCATCTGTCCTATCATGACCAAAAATATGGCCATCATCCAAAACAACATTCTTGAAGATGCTGATGTGATGCTCCTCTCACATTCCGTGACGCCACAAATCGATTCTGCGGCACAGCTTAAAAAATATGCGCTTGAAAAAGGGGTCATCGATGCGAAATGGAACTTGGTCACAGGAGATAAGAAACAAATTTACGAGCTGGCCCGAAAATCATATTTTGCCGTCACCAACGACGGTGATGGTGGTCCTTTCGATATGATCCACACCGAAAACTTCATTTTAGTCGATAAAGAGAAACGGATCCGAGGGTTTTATGACGGTACCAAAAAAGAGGAGGTGGAAAAGCTTCTCGACGATATACGAATGCTGAAAAGCTCCTATTAAAATAAACTCTGAAAGACGAATACCCTTATCCAATGGGTCAATACTGAACCAATGGGCATTTATTACATAACAAGCCAAGTCTTGCAATCGAATTTATCAAAAATCATACCCAAGAACTATATTGTTAAGGTTACTGAAGCTTTTATTTTTGAGCTACATTCAAGATTTTTCAGGGTGAATAACGCTTGATCTTAATCCCTTTATCCATTCAAAATTCTGTAATCCCAATTTTTAGAAAAAGCCAGATGAATGCTTCAGATATCTGAGACGTATTGGTAGAATTTAGAGTCAGACTTCTTCGAGATCGGTATGTAGGTCTCCAGTATTCTTTAGCTATGCATTACCAAAGCACAACAAACCTACCGTCAGGCGTAGAACTCCATCCTATTTTACAGAAAGTTAATTTTAACTTGTTGCTAAATAAACAGTGGTGAAAGTTCCCGAAAAGTTAAACCGAAATTGGTATTTTTGCTATTTAAAACAAATCTAAATAAAAGGCTGTGGGAAATTGTCGCACTTTCGCATTACTGGTATTTTCAATCGCAATAGTACATTCTTGCTCTGAAAAGGGTATTACGGAAGAGGATGTCGTATCAAATTATGCAGAAATTGTAGCAAAGTCCTATAAGGATAGTTACCAAGAAGCACTGAAAATGCAAACATCCATCAATGCTTTTTTAGAAAACCCTACCGAGAAAGGTTTGACAGCAGCCAAAATAGCCTGGCTACAGGCTCGGGAACCCTACGGGCAAACAGAGGTCTTTCGTGAGACCAACAGTCCTGTGGATGTAGAAAAAAGTGAAACCGCCCCTTGGGGAATCGCGAATGAGGCTCAGATGAACGCCTGGCCCATAGACGAAAGCTATATCGACTACGCTGCCGAAGGTACCGAAAGCCATGCCGGCTACTATACTAGTATTATTGCAGATACATCGGTTGTCATCACCACGGCTTTACTACGGAATCTCAATGAAAAAGATACCGATAAGTCTATAAGTACAGGATGGCATGCCATAGAATTTTTGCTTTGGGGCCAAGACCTTACCCTTCCAGAAGAAAACAAGCCAGGTATGCGTACCTACACCGATTACACTTCAGCACCTGAAGCAGAACGCCGGGGTCAATATCTCAGGGTAGCCACTGACCTGCTGTTAGCAGACCTTAAGAAATTAGCAGATACCTGGGGCGAAGGAGGCACCTACCGTACGATTTTTGAAAGTCTTGAAACGAACCAGGCCCTCTCCCAATTGGTACATGGCGCCTTTTTTATGGCAGGGGATGAGTTGAGTTCAGAACGCATGATTGCTCCGGTAGACTCTACCGATGGTATAGATGGGTCGGGTCAGGAGGATGAGCATTCCTGCTTTGCAGATAATACCCATCGGGATATCTATGCGAACATGCTGGGTATCAACAATGTGCTTTTTGGCACGTACGATACCATCACAGGGCCTTCATTCTATGACCTCATTAAACAAACGGATGCCGAACAAGCAGCAAAATTAAAGGTCGCTGCCGATGAAGCCATGGCACGTGTACAAGCAATCGCCGACCATTCAAACCCCTTTGATTACTTGATTACCCAAGAATCTTCATCAGATACCGAATTCGGACCCGTAATGCAAGCTGTAGTAGCCCTGCAAGAGCTGGGTGACCAAATCAGCGTTTCAGGAAATACCATTGGAATTAGCCTTAGGTAACCTGTTCTTGTCGGAGCTCCTAAAAATCGATATTTTTGTATTTGGAGTGACCGCCCAGATCCCGATGACTGTTCATTGGGATTTGTAGGTTAAAACGATGCTATGAAAAAGCTCCCACCATATATGTTTCTTTTGGTATTCCTCATTTTTGGTTGCAAATCCGAAAAAGAGCTGTATTTAGCTGTTTATGAGGAAGGTGAAGAACTACTGGCGGGTAATCTTGGAACCAACTCAAGAACCTCCAATGCCTTTGGTTTTGAAATTCCGGGATTAAGCTTTCTACAACAGTCAAAATTTGCTTTGGGTAATTCCCTATTCAACCAATCATGGGTATCTTCACCAGCATCAACTACAGCCCGTGATGGCCTTGGCCCGACCTTCAACGCCCGTGCCTGCGCAGCATGCCACTTTAAGGATGGCCGCGGGAAGCCCCTGCTTATTGACGAAAATACCACCGGCTTCTTGATGCGGTTAAGCCAAGAAGGTACCGACGCATACGGAGGCCCATTAGGTTTGCCAAATTACGGGGCCCAACTACAGGACCGCAGCAACCGTAGCATTCCCTTTGAGGCCAAAATAGCGATAACCTACGATACGATACACAGCACCTATGCCGACGGAAAACCCTACATGCTTTTCAAACCCATTTACAGTTTTGAGAAGGAAAATTTTGGACAAATTGGTGACGTACTGACCTCACCTCGTGTAGCACAGCAGACCATTGGCATGGGACTCATCAGCGCATTGCCCGATAGCGAAATCTTGAAGTATGCCGATGAATTTGACGCAGATGGTGATGGTATTTCAGGACGGCCCAATTATGTTTGGAACTACGATACCAACGAAAAGGATTTGGGGAAATATGGGTGGAAAGCCAATGCGCCTACACTAAAAACGCAAATTGCAAGTGCCTTTCATGGCGACATGGGATTGACCAATCCCGTTTTTCCAGAAGAAGATTGCCCAGCCCCACAGATAGATTGTAACCAAGCACCCAATGGTGGAGAACCAGAAGTTACCGAAAAACAGCTGGAACGGGTATTGTTCTATCAAGCTTCCCTATCGGTACCCAATAGAAGAAATGCAAAAGATAAAAATGTACTCCAAGGAAAAGCACTGTTCACCCAACTAAATTGTGTGGGATGCCATGCCATAGACCAGGTAACTGGCAGCTTTCCAACAAATCCGTTGTTAGAGGGGGTAAAGATCAAACCCTATGCTGACTTTCTACTTCATGATATGGGGGAGGCCCTGGCAGACAACCGCCCAGATTATGAAGCCAACGGACGGGAATGGCGTACACAGCCTCTTTGGGGAATCGGTCTTATTTCAACAGTGAACAAGCACACCTATTTTTTACATGACGGTCGTGCACGCAATATTGAAGAAGCCATTCTCTGGCATGGCGGGGAAGCTGAACAAAGTAAGGACCGATTCAAAAAATTATCAGAAAATCAACGAAAACAACTGCTGGCATTTATCAATTCGCTTTAACTTTATACCATGGTGAAAATTCGAATAGTGGGTGCCCTTCTCTTTTTGATCTCAACAAGTGGTTGCGACGAAAAATCAAGGAAAGAACCTTTTGATGTCAACCTTTTTTTACAGGAAATTACCCTAAAAGTCATCCTTCCTACTCTTGATGAATTTAAAAAAGAGACCGAATTACTTTCCAAAGAGGCAAAGGCTTACACAAGTTCCGGGAGTTTATTGCAATTGAAGGCCGTGAGGGCACAATGGGTTAAAACGGCCCATGTGTATGAACGCACGTACAACTTCTACTTCGGACCGGCAAAATCAAGATTTTTACACCGTGCTATTTACAATTGGCCAACCGTTCCAAAAACTATCGAGAACATGCTGTCTTCTAAAGCAATCAATGAAGAAACGATGACCAAGGCAAGTCCACAAATAAAAGGACTGGCTGCTTTGGAATACCTGCTTTTTAAGGAAGATCTGGATGTGGTCCATAGCGAAATGACCGAACATGAACCGCGTAGGGCTTATCTATTGCATTGCACCAAATTCTTGGAAACCCAAGCCAAAAGACTTGTCCGCATTTGGAATCCTGAAGGAGAAAATTATGCGGAGACATTCGTTACAAGTAGGGCAACAGGAATCAACGACCCGTTCAACCTCTTATTTAACGGACTATACAATGCTGCGAATACGTCAAAGGTGACAAAGATTGGAAAACCAGGAGGCTTTGAAAAATCACCACGCACCAACCCGCATAAAGTACAAGCGCCCTACAGTAATGAATCATTGTCTTTGACCTTAGCTTCGCTAGATGTTATTGATGAGGTGTTCTTTGGTAATGGCCATCCCAATATTTCACAATACATTACATCTTTGGCTGAAGATGAACTTATCAACGAACGCATTAAAAAAGCCGTAAAGGAAATCAAGGAAGCCATCGCAGCGATTCCAGTGCCTCTCGAAGAAGCAGTGGAAACCCATCCAGCAGCTGTGGAGAACCTACATGTAAAACTTACTGCCCTCAATATTTGGATGGGTGTCGATGCGCGCAGTATCTTATCCGTAATACTAACTTCAACCGATAATGATGGAGATTAAACTCACAAACCCTTTGACCAATTGTTCTGAAAAGTATATGAATGCTATCACCGTGATGGCTTTACTGTTTTTTGGTTTGATTTTTGCCAAATAACCTCCTGCCTATAAAGTTGCAATAAATTTATTTAAACTATTGTATAAGCTTAACGACTCTGTATATCGCTCAGAGCAGCCTAGCAAAAAGGGATTTCAAGAACTAGAGGCTATGGGCCTAAAGACCATCATCAACTTTAGGCGTAACAAAAAAGATGATCGAAAAGCACGAAAGACGGATCTTACCTTGGAGCATATGCCCTTAAAGACAAAAGAATTGACCGAAGCGCAAATTCTATCCGCACTTAAATTGGTCCAGTCTGCTGAAAAGCCTTTGTTACTTCACTGCTGGCATGGCTCAGACAGAACGGGAGCCATTTCCGCTGCTTATCGTATCGTTTTTCAGAATTGGGATAAAGAATTGGCAATCAATGAACTACGAAAAGAAGAATTTGGTTATCATGAAAATTGGTACCCTAATGTGATGGATCTGTTGCGGAATTTGGATGTAGATGCCTTAAAAAAGGAACTTGATATAAGATAATAAGTACATGAAAAAAATAGCACGTATAATCGCAGCGGTGGCAGTACTATTGTGTTCTTGTAAAAAGAAGGCCAAAGATGAAGCCAAAATACAAGAGGTCAATGTGTATACACATCGTCATTATCCCCCCGACCAGGAACTTTTTGCACAATTTGAGCAACATACAGGAATAAAGGTAAACGTGGTGAATGCCAGTGCGGACGAACTGATCCAAAAGATGCAATTGGAAGGCCCAACTTCCCCTGCCGATGTTTTGATTACCGTTGATGCCGGGAGATTGGTACGCGCCAAGGAGAAAGAGTTGCTGCAATCCATTGAATCACCCTTTTTGGACTCTATTATTGCACCCCATTTGAAGGACGAAGAAAAACAATGGTTCGCTTTGACCAAAAGGGCAAGGGTAATCGCCTATGCCAAAGATCGTATTGACCCAGAACAGTTGTCCACTTATGAAGATTTGGCATCCGATACTTGGAAAGCAAAATTGCTGATCCGTTCTTCCAGCAATATCTACAATCAATCGCTCATGGCCTCGCTTATTGCCAATTTAGGGGAAGAAAAATCCAAGGAATGGGCCCAAAAAATTGTTGAAAATATGGCTCGGGATCCTAAAGGAAACGACAGGGATCAGGTGAAGGCGGTTGTTGCCGGCGAAGGTGATTTGGCAATTGTGAACACCTATTACATAGGACGTATGATCAATTCTGAAGATGCAGTGGAAGCAAATGCAGGCAAGGGTGTAGGCATCTATTTCCCAAATCAAAATGATAGGGGCACGCATATGAATATCAGCGGTGCCGGGGTCGCTAAATATGCTCCCAATAGGGAAAATGCCATCAGGTTCATAGAATTTTTGGCCAGTGGAGAAGCGCAACTGGTTTTTGCAGAAGCCAACTACGAATATCCTGTGAACCAAAATGTGGACCCTGCCCCACTTTTACAATCGTGGGGGTCTTTTAAAGAAGATCAACTCAACCTTTCCGAATTGGGTACCAACAACAAGGCAGCCGTATTGCTCTTTGATGACGTCGGATGGCAATAGGTATAGGGTAATTGCCCCGTACTTTGTGTAACTCGAATACTGTAATTTTGACGCTAACCGTTTCAAATCATCTTTTTGTTTAAGGTAAAAATCTATTTAAACACATTACTACGGGATACCAATCGCTGGTCTTGGGGTACACTGTTCTTGATTGGCTTTGTTACCCTCCCCCTATTTGCGCTTTTTATAGGCACCTTGTCTGGGCCCGGCGAAAGCTGGGACCATCTTCTTGATACGGTGCTTGTAGACTATGCGCTCAACTCCTTTTTACTGGTATTGGGCACCTCGTTTTTTACCTTACTATTGGGTGTTTCTTCAGCTTGGGTTGTGAGTCGGTATCATTTTCCGTTCAAAAAAATAGTGGAATGGCTATTAATTGTGCCCCTAACGCTTCCGTCATATATTACGGCCTATGCTTACGCTGGGTTATTTGATTATGGCGGTCCCTTTTCAACACTTGCAAAAGCACTGGGATTTGGAACACCAAAAGTGGATATCTTGAACCTACCCGGACTCATTTTTATTCTTTCAGTATCGCTTTATCCTTATGTTTATGTAGCCTCCCGAGCCGTTTTTCTATACCAGTCAAGCCGCCTTATCGAAGCTTCGAACATTTTAGGGGCCAACAGATTTAAAACACTTTTTTACGTGGTACTGCCTATGGCGCGGCCCGCAATTTTCGGAGGGTTGCTTTTGGTCATTATGGAAGTACTGAACGACTATGGTGCTGCTAAATATTATGGGGTCAATACCCTTACCACAGGAGTTTTCAGGGCCTGGTTTGCCTTGGAGGAATCCGATACCGCCATATTCCTATCCATTATCCTGTTGCTCATGGTACTGGTTTTTGTCTTATTGGAAAGATGGCAACGGGGCAATCGCAGTTTTCAAATGGCAACAAAAAGTGCCATTCGACTGCCGTCCATCCACCCCTCCAAAACAACAAAATGGATGTTATTTATCGTTGCTTTTGTACCTGTGCTTTTAGGGTTTCTCTTACCTACTTTTCAATTGCTACAATGGCTGGGCATCACATGGGAAAAAACAGCTTCTACAAGCTATGGTAGCATTGCCTTACAAAGTATAGGTATTGCACTGCTCTCGGCAATACTGACCGTATTGATTGTATTGATGGTCATTTATTTTCCTAAATGGAACCGTTTGAAGGTATTGAAAAAAAGTACTCGCTTAGCCACGTTGGGCTATGCCATTCCCGGGGCTGTTTTGGCCATTGGCGTGATGTTACCTACCCTACAAATAGACCGTTGGTTACTGCAATTCAATCAAAATTCCGGAGAAATTGGAGCAGGAACATTATTATTGCTGAATGGTACGATAATCGCTTTGGTGTATGCCTATATCATCCGATTTCTTGCGGTTGGTTTTAAACCGCTCCAAGGAAGTCAATTAAAACTAGGTGAATCGCTTAGCGAGTCTTCTAGGTTGCTGGGCAAGAACACCCTCAAAACCTTTTTTAAAATTGATGTTCCGCTATTGAAAACGGGAATTTTCAGTGCTATATTATTGGTCTTTGTTGACATCATGAAAGAATTGCCCTTGACCCTGATTTTAAAACCCTATAATATCAATACACTAGCGGTCAAAGCGTATGAATATGCGAGCGATGAATTGATTATGGAATCGGCACTTCCATCGCTTACCATAGTCGCAACAGGGCTGCTTCCTATTTTATTTTTAAATAAATTGCTATTGAACAATTCCTGAAATCGAAAATACCAAAACCTGAAATCGAATTGAGTGACATTCTCGACATAAGATCACTGGTAAAATGCTTTAATCCTAAAGAAGGAAATGTAGTTGATCGTATCGATCTAAGTATTGATAAAGGTTCGGTCATATCGCTTTTGGGTGAAAGTGGTTCCGGCAAAACCACTTTGACGCGGCTCATTGCCGGACTCGAAGTTCCAGATTCAGGTGAGATTCTATTGGATGGGAAAGTGGTCGCCAGTGCATCAAAATTTATAACGCCCCAACATCGCAAAGTTGGAATGGTATTTCAAGACTATGCGCTTTTTCCGCACATGACCGTTTTTGAAAATGTAGGATACGGAATTCAAACACGTTCCACAAAGAAAAATCGGGTGCAAGAGGTGTTGGCCCTGGTTGGGTTACAAAACCTTGGCCATCGTTATCCCCATCAACTATCAGGAGGACAACAACAACGGATTGCTTTAGCCAGGGCCCTGGCTCCAAAACCAAAGGTGTTGCTGCTCGACGAACCTTTCAGTAATATAGATGCAAGCCTAAAAAGCCGTTTATTGTCAGAATTATTTCAAATTATTCGCAAGAGCAACGTCACCGCAATCTTTTTGACCCACGATACCCAAGACGCTTTTGCAGTTTCAGATAAGGTGATGGTTCTTCAAAGCGGGTGTTTGGTACAAGAGGGAACCGCAAAGGATTTATATGAAAATCCAATTAACTTATACATTGCTGCCCTGTTCGGGCCGATAGTGCAATTCAATGCAGATGACCTTGCCTGTTTTAATTTTAGTGCAAATGAGCACAATATCTATGCTATTAGGCAGAATCGTTTTCAGGTAAACAATAAAAAGCTAAGACATACGACGAAGGTCGCTGTTCAAAAAAGCACCTTTTTAGGCAATTGTTTTCTCAATCAGACCACATTGCCCAATAAAAAAGCGATCCGATTTTTTTCTGATAAAAAGCTTCAGGACGTCGTTCTAATCGGATTTGAAGACGATTCCCTCATGGTTTTTTGACCATGGTCAAAAAACACCTCTGGAAAATCAAAGGAATTATAATTTGGACTTAAATTACCAGCGGTGTAAAAATCAGAAAAAACCTTGGAAAACAGAATCTTGCACAGTGTAAAATTTTATTTTGGAAAACAAGTTCAAAGATGACCTAACCAAATCAACAGAAATAAAAACACGAACTTTTCAAGGTGTTTCTAAATTTATGTCTTCCTCTATAAACCACAAGACATTAACGTAGTTCACATGATCATAAACGATAACTATAACCCGTTTGGTTTCAATAGTTGATTAAAAAAAAGGCTAAAAATGTACCTATAGGGTAATTGAAAAGACCAAGAGTTTTGTGCTTGGGGCTGGAAAAATTATTTTGGCCATTCCAATCGTTCTCTGGTTTTTAGGTTCTAACAGATTCACCAAAGAATTCAAAAATGCTGAGGAAATCGTCACAAAACGTGTAGAAAAGAATGGCCTTAATGATTATAGTAAAAATTACATCAAAAAGAATTTACTGGCCTATGTGGCATCAACTGGGGAAGAAACGGGCAAAATTCCCAATCCCTTGAATCCCTCCGCGGAGCAAGATTCATTGAGAACCATAAACAACATCCTATTTCAAAATACCAAAGCATAAGAAATTGCTAGCCATAAACTAGAGAATTCTTATATAGGTCATGCCAGAAGAGCCATTCAGCCTTTGGTAAAACCTTTATGGTATCGCTGTCTTGACCTCATTTGCAGCACGGGAAGTATTTGTAGGTACCTTGGCCACCATCTATAGTGTCGGAAGCGATGAAGAGGAAACCATTCAAAATAGGATGGCTGCAGAACTTAATGACAAAGGGGAACGAACCCCTTTTCAATCTGACATCTGGTATTTCACCGATGCTTTTTTATGCCTTTGCCATGCAATGTATGAGTACCTTGGCCATTGTAAAACGGGAAACCAATTCTTGGAAATGGCCTTTATTACAATTACTTTTTATGAGTATTATTACGTATCATTCTGGCTTTACGGCTTATCAACTATTGGGTTAAATGATACCACAGTTTTGGCTTATTTGATTCTGGCAACGGCATTGGCCTACTTGGCCCATCGCTTTATCATGCCCATACCTTTTTGGTTCCCTAAAAAGAAATCTTCCAAAAACTGTGGTACCGACTGTGGTTGTTAAAGCCCAGGTACTACAATTGCAACCCATTTCTCATTCCATAACGAAACATTTTTCCTATGGTCTGTAACCTTTTGTAAATTTCTGACTATATAACTACAAACACCAACTAAAAGGAGACCGTTGGAAGAACATACCGATGAAGCACTTATGACCGAAGTGGCCCAAGGAAATTTAGACTTGCTCCGTATTCTGTTTGAAAGACACCATGTGCATATTTTCAATTTTCTATACCAAATGTCGCACGATCGTATGTTGAGTGAAGATTTGACCCAAGAGACCTTTTACAAATTGATGAAATACAGAAGCTCTTACAATAACGGGAAGTTTGTTTCTTGGTTGTTCACCATAGCCCGGAATACATTAAAGACACATTATACTAGGGAAAAAGAAAAATTTAGGGATTTGGAAGGACTTGAACACCAATTGACCGAAAGTGCAGAAGACAAAAACGAGAATCTCTCAAAACTTGCCATGGCCATTGAAAAACTGGGGCAATCAGACAAAGAGCTGTTGGTCTTGAATAGACTTCAAGAGATAAAATATCATGAACTGGCTGAAATATTGAACAGTACCCCCGGTGCCATAAAGACCAAGGTAAGTCGGGCACTAAAAAAGTTGAAGGCCATTTATTTTGAAAATATAGAGTTATGAAAAAAGAACATGTCATTGACTTGCTTGAAGGTTACCTCGATAACACCTTGATTCAAAAGGAAAAGGAAGATGTAGCCAATCATTTAAAAACCTGTACAACCTGTACCAAAGAACTACAAGAGTTACAGGTTTTGATGAATGCTTTTCGCAACGAACCCAAAGCAATACCTTCAAACCGGGTCAGGGTGACTTTTTTTGAACAAATAGAATCTGAAAAACAACAAGCTACCAAAGCAATATCCTTACATGCAAAGGGAAACAACACCAAATGGCCTCGCTTGTTTCGTATTGCAGCCGGCATTGCTTTGCTCATTGGCGCCTACGGATTGGGAAGCTATACACAAGCACTAAAATCGGAACACCAAATTGCGGTTTTAGAAAATGATGCTTTGAAAATAAAACAGACGGCCATGCTCTCACTGCTTGAAAACAAGTCGGCCAGCAAGCGCATACAAGGTGTCAACTATGTAGAATCGTTTCCGACTGCTGACAACACCATTATCAAGGCTCTGGCCGGTCGAATGCTTAACGACGACAATGTCAATGTGCGTTTGACCGCCATGGAGGCACTGTCCCGTTTTTCGCATACTGAAATTGCCAAGCAGGTATTTATTGAGGCGTTACAAACCGAAAAAGACCCGAGCATACAGATAGGTATCATTCAGATCTTGGTTCAAATGCAAGAGAAGAATGCCATTGCCCCCATGCAGAAATTATTGAAAAGTGAAGATACACAACCCTTTATCAAAGAACAGATCACAATATTATTACCGCAAATTATCATATAACATCAAAAAACGAATCGTATGAAACAGTCACTTGCAATTTTTTTAATGGGCCTCACGACAATGTGTGCCGTTGCCCAAACAGACTACACCAAATCATTGAATGGTATCGAATGGGTGAAAATTACCTCAAAAGCAGATATTATCATCAAAACGCACAGTAAAAATGAACTGTTGATAAAAGCAGAAAAAAAGACAGCCATACCTGAAAAAGCCAAGGGGCTCAGGTTGGTTGGCCAAGGGGGAACCGACAATACCGATGTAGGCTTCAGTGTCGTACAGGATGGCAATAACCTGATTGTCAAAAACCTGAGAAAATCGGAAGATGCCATCATCTTTCTTCCAGCATCACAAAACGTGTCTGCCAAAAGTAACTGGCAGGGAGATATTGAAATTTCAGGATTCAACAGCGAGATTGAGGCCGATGCCCAACTGAACGGTAGCGTGGACATCAAGAATGTCACAGGTCCGGTCACGGCCAATGCCTTAAATGGTTCTATTGAAGTAGTATTTCAAAATGTAAAACAAGGTTCTCCCATTTCAATTTATACCACCAACGGCGAGCTTGATGTCACCCTGCCCGAAAGCACCCCTGCAAATTTGTCACTGAGCTCTTTAAATGGGGAAATCTACACCAATTTTGATCTAAACCGCCCCACTAAAGATGGACTGACTTCATATTCAGGCAAAAACATTAAGAGTAGCATCAACAATGGAGGGGTGACCATCAAATTAAAATCCACAAATGGAAACATCTATCTAAGAAAGGAATAAACAAAAACGAACAGTCATGAAAAATTTAGTGCTTGCTTGCCTTTTGTGTGCCATTGCCACAAATGTGAAAGGCCAGAAAACCATTGAAAAAAATATTGATCACAACAACCAATATATTGAGGTAGATGTAAAGTTCGCCTCAACCATTGAAGTAAAGACCTGGGACAAATCCAATATTTATGTCAAGGCTGACATCTGGACGAAAGATGAAAAATACCAAGACCTATATCAGTTAAATGTAATCCAAAATTCAAGCCATATAACCATCGTCTCTGATACAGAGGCCATTTTCAATGCCTTTCACGATGCATGGAAAAGAGATGGGCCCAATCAAAAAGGATATGGCTATACCACAAAAAGATATGAATTTGATTACGTGGTGTACGTTCCCAAAAACGCCCGTTTCAAAGTAAGCAGCATTAACGGAAGTCTACAATCAGAACTGATTGAAGGAGAGTTCGAAGCAGCTTTGGTCAATGGCAATATTGACATTAAAAATTATTTGGGCAACCTTGACCTAAATACCATTAACGGTGAAATAGACCTCAAGGTGGGCAATGCCAATTTTATGGCTGAAACGATCAATGGCGATATTTATGCCGATAAGCAATTACAGGTAAAATCTTATGACCGGCATGTAGGCCAAAAGATTGAACATCGAATCAATGGCTCTTCGAGCAAACTAAGTCTAAATACCGTAAATGGCAATATGTACCTAAGGTTATAGCTGATGGCATAAGGCATCCCATTCATTACTGAAAAAGAAAACACGTATCGGTCAAGCTGTTCGTCAGCAGATATCAATACGTGTTTTCTTCTATAATGCTTTTAGCCCTGTATATGGGCAATGTTACAAAAAGTTACCCCCCTTTGTCAATCCTAATTACGGGCAGTAGCGGCATAGCTGGTATCGTTAACGGCTCTGGTAGCATCACATTCTTGGCATGTATGCCCATAATACAAAAAACGGTGTCAGATGTAGTAAAAAAGAAACCGCGTCTGGGTTAGTTCCAGTGACGTAATTTCAGCAAAGGTGGGCGCAATTACAAACGATTCTAAAATACTTGCAAAAATCCTTCCTATAAGGCAATGGCAATTTTCGTATCTGCCTGTACCTTAAATGCACAATCCTTGAAACGTGGAGGACCGAAAGCTCCCATTTTCGCATTGGAAAAGGCTACTTTCTCTTTAGGAATACCCAACCAATTGGTATCCAATTGGTCATTGCCATTTTTATCATAGAATACGGCAATGGCGTATTCTCCTTCAGGGACATCGACCGAAACAGCGGTAGTTCCCTTTTTTGCCATTGAGCTTCCAGAGACAAATACCCTGTCAAACTTTAAAAATGACTTCGCGCTGTTGTAGACTGCAACACTGATCTTGCCCTGCGATTGGGGAATCTCGGTAACTTCGACCAAAATTTGATTTTGGGAAAAACCCATAAAGGGCAATACGCACAAAGTAAAAAACAATCGTATCATAGCATGGTAAAGAAATACAAATATGCTAAACTTTATTTAACCTAAAAAAGTATACGATCATGTATTCGCTTTTGGATCTCAATTAAAATTAATGGCCCTCATCAACTGTTCATAAAACTGTCTTGTTACGGTACTATCCCTAAAATTGACATACATCTGTAGTGAATCTTGATATACCAATCTTATTTTCCGCTGCTGTAGATCATCGACAAAAACATAGACCTTACCCATTGACAATGAATCATTAAAGACCCCTTTTTCGCGGGTTAACCATGAAAAACCATGCTTTCGCTCCATTTCAGGCAACTTCTTCACCCACGTTATACTGTCAATTTCAGAAAAGGAAACGCTTTCTGCATAGATGCCTGAACTTATCTTAAATTCACCATTTTCTGTTGTCGCCCAATTCTTGTAATGAAGGGCAAAAGCTAAAGCACAAAAAATCAAGGTAAAGACGATAATACTGTTCCATAACCATGTGTTCTTAGTTTTTCTCATCATTTTTCATATCCATTCGATATTTATCAAACCAAGCAACCGTATGCGCAATTTTGGCAATCAGATTACTGGGGCGGTTGGCAATACCATGACTGGCCCCAGGAATTTCAACCAATACCGTTTCTTTCTTTCTCAGCTTTAAAGCATGGTACAATTGTTTGGCCTCACTGGGCGGGGTCCGAAGATCATCCATACCCACCATGACCATGGTCGGGGTCTCAATATTACCGACAAGCGAAATGGGCGAAAACTTCCAATAACCTTCAAAATTTTCCCAAGGTTGACCTTCATATCGGGTATTGGCATAGCCAAAGTAGTTGTCGGCCACCAAGGTCTTACTGATCCAGTTCATGACTGGCTTGGCCACTACAGCAGCCTCAAACCGATTGTTCTTGCCAATCATCCAGGCACTCATGATGCCTCCCGCGCTACCGCCTGTGACAAACAATTGGTCTTCATGGGCGATTCCTTTTTGAATACAATGGTCCACCCCATCCATGACATCGTTATAATCCTCTCCGGGGTAATTTCGGTACAATAAGTTGCCAAACGCTTCGCCATAACTGGTACTGCCCCTTGGGTTCGGATAAAACACAATGTAACCTGCTGAAGCGTATAGCTGCATTTCAATAGAAAAACGATCCCCATAGTTCAAGATCGGGCCACCATGGTTTTCTACCATAAACGGATACTTTTTGTTCGCCTCATAGTTAGGTGGATAGACCACCCATCCTTGGATATCGCGCCCATCAAAGGTAGATTTGTACCACACCTCTTCAACCTTGCCCAAGGTCCTATAGTCCAATAGCCCCGTATTTAAACCCGTAATCTTCTTGGGATTTTTGGCCTTTGGGGCAAGCACGGCCAGTTCTGAAGGATACTCAGGTCGGCAATGGGTATAGGCAATCGTTCCGTTCTTTGAAACGGAGTATGAGCCACTTCCATAAGGTCTGCCCAAGGTGGTGCCCCCACGATCATCAGCCAATTTAGTCACTTTACCCGATAGGGAAATATGTCCAATTTTACCATTGCCCTTGTCGTCATAATTGATATAAAGGCCTTCACCCTTAGTGTCCCATGTAACACCTGAAACACTGCGGTCGAGCGCATCTGAAATGCTTCGTTGATTACTTCCATCAGCGTTCATTACATGCAATTTGCGCACTTGATACGCTTGCCGTAGGTCTTCATTACTGATATAGGCAATGTATTTTCCGTTGGGGGAAACCTGAGGACTATAATCAGGACCGTCCCTATCTGTGAGGGACTTGATTTCACCTGACGCAACAGTTACGGAATAAATCTCGCTGTTTCGAAAACGGTACTCCCAGTCTTCGACCCTATTGGCCGAAAAATAAATCCCAGATCCATCGGGCGACCACGATAAGGTGCCTTGGTGATGCCAATTCCCCGACGTGAGTTGACGAGGAGCACCTCCATCAGAGGACATCACAAAAATATGGTTGAACCCTGGCTTGATGTAGCCCCGTCCATCCGCTTCATGGTAGACCCTATCGGTGATACGGGGTGGTTCGGCCCATTTCGCCCCTTTGGGTTTCTTCGGCATTTTGGCCAATACCGGTGCCTGTACAGCTACATTCATCGAGAAGGCCAACTGGCTTCCATCTGGTGACCAGGTCAATGAACTGGGGCTAAAAGGCAATTGCGATAGCCTTGCAGTCTTACCCGACCGTACCCAATACACATAAACCTCGGTGCCATCATCAGTACTACTTGCAAAGGCAATCCGATCCCCAGAAGGAGACCATCGGGCACTACTTTCACTGACTTCACGTGAAGTGAGTTTGTGGTGTTCGCTACCATCTGCTCTTATCATCCAAAGGTTGCCCCATGAACGGTCTTTCATCACATCAAACCCCATGCGCCGATACACCACCCAGTCGCCATTGGGAGAAATTTGGGGGTCTGCAACGTATTGCAGGTCAAAAACATCTGTATAGGAAAAACTGGGCTTTTGTGCCAAGACTATTGAAATGCTGAATGCCATAAAAAACAATAAGGGTAATTTGTGCATATTTTTGGTTTTTGAAGATTTTAAAGGTAACGGATACTTAGGATTTGAACAACTTGAATAGCAATCCATCCATACAAAGCGTATCCTTGTTATCTTTAAGAGAAATTACAGCCTATGCTTGAATGCAACATGTATAATTGCCGTTACCTGTTTGGTAACCTCCCTATCTTACACATGACAGATAAATTTCAATTTCCTCAAGAAAGTATAACCACCCCATTCTTATGAAAAAAATAGGTTGTTTAATGGTATTTGCTTTGTTGACCCTTTCAAGCTGTCAAACTGAAAAAGGAGGTGCTACCGAAGACAATGGTTCTGTTATGCAATCATCAAACCAGTATGATGATCTGGTGCTCCTTTTTCGTGAATGGCGCGATTTTGAGCATCCTCCGTTAAAAAAGGGTGCTCCGGATTACACAAAAACTACCTTTAAAACACGTTGGCCCAGGTTTAAAACTCTACGAAACAAACTGCAAGGTATTGATACTACAAATTGGGCTATTGCACAGCAAGTGGACTGGATGGTGGTTTGGGCAGAAATGAACGGTTATGATTTTAACCACCGTGTTTTAAAACCATGGGAACGCGACCCAGCCTTCTATAAATCGGTATGGACCTACAGAAGTGATGTTCCTGCCCATGAGGGACCAACGCATCATGCCACTACAGAATTATGGACCTACAAATTTCCCTTGTCATCGGAAGAAGCGCAAAGATTGGTGAAAGACCTCGAAGTAATCCCCGCACTAAACCAACAAGCCAGAACAAACCTTATTGGTAATGCTAGGGACTTATGGATCGCGGGAATTAGGGACATTAAAACCCAAAGCGAGGTACTGCGGGGAGTACTCAATGAAGAGGGGGTTTCAAACAATGCTGAACTGGTGCAGGCGTTGCAAGCCGCCATAACCTCAACCGATACTTTCGCCACATGGTTGGAAGACGAGTCCAAAACCAAAACAGGGGCTTCGGGTATTGGCAAGGAAAACTACACCTGGTACCTACAAAAAGTACATTTAGTGCCTTTGACCTGGGAAGATGAGGTAATGCTGTTAAAACGGGAACTGGCACGTGCCTGGGCTTCCCTGAAATTGGAAGAGCATCGAAACCGGCATCTTCCGGAGTTGGTAGCAGCAGATTCTCCAGAAGCCTATGATAAAATCGCTGATACTGCGGCCAAAAGCTTGATGAAATTTCTTGAAGAACAAGACATTGTTACTGTCAAACCCTACTTTGACCCCGCTTTACGCGAACATTTAGGGGCTTTTGTCCCCAAAGCGAAACGTAATTTCTTTTGGATTGCGGCCCATTATGATCCACGACCCCTGTACTCTCACTTTTACCATTGGTTTGAACTGGCCCGTATGGACAATGAACCCCATAAAAGCGAAATACGCAGAGACCCCTTATTGTACAATATTTTTGATTCCCGAAACGAGGGAATGGCAACCGCTGTTGAAGAAATGTTTATGGATGCTGGTTTATATGATGATTCCCCGAGGTCAAGGGAAATCGTATACATCATGATTGCCCAGCGAGCAGCAAGAGGGCTGGGCTCCCTATACGCACATGCCAACGAAATGACCATGGAAGAAGCTGGAGGCATCCATTCAGAATACACCCCCCGAGGATGGATGAAAACTGAAAAAGAACTGCTCCTCTTTGAGCAGCACCTGTATTTACGCCAGCCTGGGTATGGTACCAGTTACATCACAGGAAAGTATCTTATGGAACATACTTTGGCAGATTATGCACGTATTCAAGAGCTGAACGACCGACCTTTTAGGTTAAACGATTTTTTTGATAGGTTAAATGGCATAGGCAACATACCAATAGCACTTGGGCACTGGCAAATGACTGGGGAAACGCAGCATTTGCAAACCATTTCGAAGGATTAAGATACAGCGACAGGTGCCCAAGGCAATCCAAAGTAGTTAATGTTTCTGATGATCTGTTATCTTTAGTCACATAACCTTACATTACAGTTGTTCATGGGAACTGGAAAAATCAATACAGATCGCATATTGGGTATTTCTGCCATGGTCATCAGCGTGCTCACCCTTGTTATTTTTATCTATCAGACGAACATTATGCGGATACAAAGTAAATTGTCTGTAAAACCACGATTGTCTTTTTCAACGAGTTCGTACAGCACTGATTCCCTGGTTCGAATTGAAGGTCTTGTGTACAATAAAGGGTTAGGGCCTGCTATAGTGGATTCCATATATATTGCATATAGAAACCATAGGTATGAAATGGATATGGACGAGTTCATCAAAAACGAAATGCCCATACTCGAAAAGTATGGCGAACTCATTCGAAATTCCACCCTCGGTCCGGGAAACACGTTTTTACCAGGGGAAGAGATCACTATTTACAGTTATCAATTTCATCCTGAAAATTTCGATTCTATTCTAAGGTATCTAGACATACGGTCAACAGAAAATTTACCCTTTCAATTTAAGGTCATTTATACTTCCATTTATGAAGATGAACATTGGCTGGTAAGTTCAGAAAGTGATGACCCTGAAAAATTGGATAAATGATCACGTTTTTTCGTAGCATCCGTAAAAGCTTGCTTTCAGAAAATAAATTCACCAAATACCTACTCTATGCCCTTGGTGAAATCATTTTAGTGGTCATTGGTATCCTGATTGCTTTACAGATCAATACTTGGAATACCAATAAAAACAACCGTGCCAAAGAGCAACTTTATTTAACAGGATACCATGCCGATCTTGAACGCAACCTTAATGAGCTGGACCGGGTCATCGCAAAATCGAATAGGACCTTGAGCGCAACAGATTCTCTATTACGGTATGCTAAAGGAATGTTGACCGTAAAAGATAGTACGAAAGTGGAATACCTGGTCATGGAATCGATTAACTATACCCTATTTCTAAGTCAAGAAGGAACCATCAATGACATTTTTGGTTCTGGAGATCTAGCACTGATCCAAAATGATACCATTCGAAAATCAATGGTCAATTGGAGTTCTGAACTGAAGTTCTTGACAGAATATGAAGCTCTGGGTAAAGACAACCAATTGCAGTGCATCAATTATCTATCCAAGAACACCCCTTTTTATCGAATGTCCCTTAAAGGAGCCTTTCTCGATGAGGCCACAATAACTAAAATAATGGGTCACCAAAGGTTTCTAAACCTGATAAGCAATCAACAGCATATGGCCAATGTGCTCAATGCGCTATACAGAAAGCAAAAAGAAAAAATGACACAATTACTGCAACAGGTTAGGGCATCAATACAGTAGATGCGCATCCATTCTCCATAAGGTCTTTTCCAAAAAGTGTGTTCTGATCTTTCCACAGAACACTTTGTGGGCAAATGGTAAAACAACTGCAGTACAATAATCTTGGCTAAAATTTTGGGAATGAACAATCCCCTATTTCCAATACTACCGATCGATCACTTGGTCAATAGCAACCCTAATATTTTGTTAAACCTGCTAAATCACGTAAGATTCTTCTTTTCAGCGGCTATTTTTAAAACGACTAATTCACCTTAAAATCAGCTCAAAATGAAAAAATTATTTCTAGGGATTTTCCTATGCTACTGTTTTATTGTGGCAGGGCAGGAAAAGGAAGACCTCATGTCTTCCGCTACTTTTTCGGCACTTAAGTTCAGAAATGTCGGCCCCGCATTTACCTCAGGTCGTATTGCAGAAATTGCAATCGATCCCACCAATCAAAATATCATGTATGTCGCCGTGGGTTCCGGAAACGTTTGGAAAACCGTTAATGCCGGAACCACCTGGGAGCCCATTTTTGATAAAGAGAAAAGTTATTCCATAGGATGTATCACTATTGATCCAAATAATCCACATACGATCTGGGTGGGAACCGGGGAAAATGTCGGTGGCCGCCATGTGGGCTTTGGTGATGGGATCTACCGAAGTACAGATGCCGGCAAAACATGGAAGAATATGGGTCTACAAGGCACCCAACACCTTTCAAAGATCATCGTACATCCAGACAATTCTGATGTGATTTGGGTAGCTGCCCAAGGGCCCCTATGGAACAAAGGTGGGGAACGTGGCCTCTACAAATCGGTTGATGGCGGCGACACCTGGAAAAAAACGCTGGGCAATGCTGAATGGACCGGCGTTACCGATGTCGTCATTGATCCAAGAAATCCCGATAGGCTCATTGCCGCCACTTGGGACCGTCACCGCACCGTTGCCGCGTATATGGGCGGTGGACCAGGTTCCGGTTTACACCGGAGTACCGATGGCGGGGAAACCTGGGAAAAGTTGACCGAAGGTATTCCAAAATCGAATTTGGGTAAAATTGGCTTGGCCCTGTCACCCTTCAATCCTGATGTTGTCTACGCTGCAATTGAACTGGACCGCACTACAGGAGGCCTTTTCCTATCAACAGATCGAGGGAGCTCATGGACAAAGCAATCAGATATGATATCGGGTGCCACGGGACCACATTATTATCAGGAATTATATGCTGATCCCCATCATGAAGGGCGTATCTATTTGATGAACAATAATGTGTTGGTTTCCGATGACCATGGCAAAACCTACTACCGCATGCGCCGGGAGTACATGCATAGTGACATGCATGCTGTAGCCTTTAGAAAAAATGACCCCAACTACATTATTATGGGTTCAGACGGGGGTATTTATGAAACCTTTGATGGTACAGAAACCTGGCGCTTTGTGGGCAACCTTCCCCTTACACAGTATTACAAACTTGCGGTGGATGACGCAAAGCCCTTTTACAACATCTACGGGGGCACACAGGATAATGGGTCGCACAAGGGCCCTTCAAGGACGAATCGCCGCGAAGGTATTTTAAACCGTGACTGGACCAAGGTACTTGGTGCAGATGGGCACCAATCGGCCACAGAACCCGGCAACCCAGATATTACCTATGGCGAATTTCAACAAGGCCGGCTTTTTCGAATCGACCATAAAACGGGAGAAAGCGTTTTTATTGCGCCGCAACCTGCTCTTAACGAGCCCTATGAACGTTTTAATTGGGATGCCCCTATTCTGGTAAGCCCACATGATCCCAAGCGCATTTATTTTGCTTCGTATCGGGTTTGGCGCTCAGACAACCGAGGAGACGATTGGACAGCCGTATCCGGTGATTTGACCAAAGGCCTAGAACGCATAAAACAGCCCATTATGGGGAAATTGCAAAGCTGGGACAATGCCTGGGATGTAAAAGCGATGTCAAACTACAGTACCATAACTTCTTTAGCGGAATCGCCCTTAAAGGAAGGGCTTTTATATGCAGGCACTGATGATGGTATCATTCAAGTTACTGAAGACGGTGGTGATACCTGGAGAAAAGTTGCTTACGAAAGTATCAGAGGATTACCCGCTACCGCCTTCGTAAATGATATTCGAGCTGACCTATTTGACGCGAACACGGTATATGCCGCCTTAGATAACCACAAATTCGGGGATTTTAAACCGTATCTCATTAAAAGTACAGATGCAGGTAAGACCTGGCGGCTTATCAATGGTGATTTACCCAATCGTCTCTTGGTC
This sequence comes from Bacteroidota bacterium, assembly GCA_039184335.1. Taxonomy (GTDB): domain Bacteria; phylum Bacteroidota; class Bacteroidia; order Flavobacteriales; family Flavobacteriaceae; genus JBCDBD01. The sequence continues at coordinate 42,392 of JBCDBD010000022.1, forward strand.
TGGCGTTTGGTGCAAGATCATGTAAACAAAAACTTGATGTTCTTAGCTACGGAGTTTGGAATTTATTTCACCATAAATGGAGGTACAAATTGGATTCAACTCAAAGGCGGATTGCCCACACTGTCCTTTAGGGATATTACCATTCAACGACGCGAAAACGACCTCGTTACCGCATCATTTGGCCGTGGATTTTTTGTGCTGGATGACTATAGCGCACTCCGGTCCATCTCCCCGACAGACCTGGAACAGAAAGAGGCACTGCTCTTCAAAATCCGGAAGGCAGATTGGTATACTCCAGTGAGTGATATTAATGGCAGTCACGGAGCGCAACTATACCGCGCTAAAAACCCTGAATTTGGGGCAACCTTCACCTATTACCTTCGGGATGATTACACTACCTTGGGCAAAATACGCAAAGAGAACGAAAAAAAGTGGATCAAAGCAGATCAGGACATTCCGTTTCCTGGGTGGGATGCCATCGAGCAAGAACGCCGACAAGAAGGTCCTATGATCATACTCACCATTACAGACAGTGACGGGAACGTTGTAAAAACATTGAAGGTCAAACCGAAAAAAGGAATGAACCGAACTTCATGGGACCTTACCACAAATTCCAAAAACATTGTGAAGTTGGATGCCCGTGAGCCGGAGCGAAATTTCTTTGGCCCTGCAAGCACTATCGTTACCCCAGGCACCTATTCGGTAAGCCTTTCAAAGGTTGTGGATGGGGTAACCACCCCATTGGTAGCACCACAACAATTTGAAGTTGTGCGTATGTTGGAACCCGCTCTTCAAGGGGCTTCTGCCGAGCAATTTGCAGCCTTTAAAGCGAAGTTTGACACTTATCAGCAAAGTCTGTCTACAACCAATATGCTATTGACCAAAGCAAAAAAGAAAGTAAAAGCCATGCGTAAAGCCTTTTTACTGGCAGACCAACAGCCTGATGATCTTTCCAATACCCTATTCAGCCTCGCTAGTGAGTTAGAAGATTTGGATACCCAACTTAACGGGAACAAAAGCAAAAATGAAGTTGGGGCAAACAATGCTCCGACTCCGGGTGATGCCCGTTTTATTGCTGGCAGGGCTTTGCGTACTACCTATGGCCCCACAGGTACACATAAAAAGGCCCTTGATCGTGCTACGCAGCAGTTGGCCCCACTGGAAAGCAGGGTAAAAGCCGCCACAGGCCGGTTAAATGGTTTGCTTAGCCGTTTGAAGGCTATTGGTGCTCCCATGATAGAGGAATAATCGAAGATAAAACCATTGAATGCATAAAAATCCCCGCTATAACGGGGATTTTTTGTTAACACCATGGGCTTTAAAACAGTATATTTGAGCTATTCCCCTATGTACCAGCCAAACTATGATCCAATTCTTTAGAAGAATCCGTAAAAAATTACTCTCTGAAAATAAGTTTAAAAAGTATCTGCTTTATGCCGTTGGCGAAATCATTCTGGTGGTCATTGGTATTTTAATTGCGCTGCAGGTCAACAATTGGAACAATGAAAAGAATGATCGCGAGAAAGAGGCCCTATTGCTCAAACAAATCCATAGGGATTTTAAAAGCAATAAAAAGCAACTGGATAGTATTGTGCTTATCAACAAAACAAAGCAGCGAGCGTTGACCATTTTTATTGATGAATTACTGGCAAGACCAGATTCGAGCGCTATAGACACCTTACTTAAGTATGCAGATGATATCTTTGAAATAAAGACCTTTAATCCTTCCAATGGTGCGGTCCAGGCCTTGATCAGTTCCTCCTCTTTTGAATTGATCCAGAATGATGCTTTGCGTGATCTATTGATCTCTTGGCAAGATGTCTATCAGGATTACTCTGAGGAAGAACAATTGGAACGCACTATTCAGATTCAAGATTTCGCACCCTATATGAGAAAGCATTTTAACTTTCTAAGACCCTACTCCAAACCGAATCTTGAAGTTATTAAAACCGTGGAGTTTCAAAATATATTTATAGACAAACGCCTATTATGCAACTTCGTTTTAGAGGCGATTGAAGAAGAAGAAATTACCTATTATTTAGAAGAAATTGTACGACTTTCCAAAACCGATGATTAAATTCTTCCGTAAAATCCGCCAAAAATTGCTTCAAGAAAATCGCTTCTCAAAGTACTTGCTATATGCGATTGGCGAAATCATATTGGTGGTCATTGGTATTTTGATTGCCTTGCAGATCAACAATTGGAATGAGGAGCGAAAGGCCAAGGAGAAAGAAGCCCAGCTTATTGAAGATTTGCACGTTGAATTCCAAAAAAATTACAACGAGCTACAAATGGATCTAAAAAGACTGGAGACCGTAGAACGGTCCAATGCACAATTGCTTACGCTCTTACAAGACCCAGATCCGTCCATTTCGGAAATCGAGTTGAATCGTCTCATTAGTAAGGGACTATCCACCCCTACTTGGAACCCCAGCTTTTTTGTCATGGAAGAGCTAAAAAAATCCGGCGGGTTTGCCCAGTTGAGCAACACGGCCTTAAAAAATGCCCTATTGGATTGGGAACGGTATTACAGTAATCTCCGCGAAGTGGAAGGGTCAATCAGTAATGCTTTCAATCGTTTTTTGATTTTTCTCATAGATGAAGCTTCTGCTAGAAATGTCGATGCTGAAAATGAAGATTTCAAAATAGACCGGTCCATTTTACCCCAAAAAAACAAAACCCTACTCAAAGATTATCGCTTTGAAAACCATATTGACGATATGTACATTTCCAGCGCGCACCTATTAAATACCTACCAAGTGGCCAGAGATAAAATGGAAGCCCTATTAGCATTAACCAAAGCAACGGAATAAGATGATTTCGATACTTCGAAAACTTAGACAAAAACTACTTTCCGAAAACAAGTTTTCAAAGTACCTCCTCTACGCTATTGGGGAAATCGTATTGGTGGTCATTGGTATTTTAATTGCACTACAGATCAACACCTGGAACGAAGGGAAAAAGACCAAGGAAGAAGAGCTTAAATATCTTTCGCTCATCAAACAGGAAATGTTGGGTAACCTTCAATCCTTAAGAATTGAAAAAGAAGTCCTAGCAGATTATTTCAGTGGCTTGGAGCAAATTTTGGAAGCCTATGCCCATCCAGAATTGAATATTACCAATAAGGAGCTTTCCGGAATCTTGACACCTATTCTAAGCAAGGACATGGATATTAATTTCAAAAGTGGCACTTTAAACGAAATTATAGCCAACGGCAATCTAAAGGACATTACTAATGATAGTATTCGAACTATTTTGGCTTCTCTAGAAGGAAATTTAGAACGATTACGGGCACAAGAAACAAGGGTGAATGAATACATCTCCAAAGGGAATTCAATTCTGGAAAGAAAGGGTTCCATCAAACAACTGGTCAACGATTTTGGTGTTAGTGAAGAATATGGAATCCCTGAGAATACCAAAGACGTCAGCAATATCTTTCTTTTAAAAGACAATGAATTTGAAAATATTATGGTATTGGCAGTATTAACCGGTGTAAGCTTGGATGAGGAATACTACTCCGTATTGGAGGAAGAAATCAAAACGCTGATTGATTTAATTGACAAAGAGCTTGAACGATAGAGGTTATGATTCAATTCTTTAGGCGTTTACAACAAAAACTACTATCAAAAAACTTCCCCTCCTTGGAGGGGATTGAGGGGTGGGTTCAAAAATGAGAAAAATAGTACCATATAATCCCGAACTTGTTCCGTTGGCAAAAAAACTAAGGAACAACATGACCTATGGTGAAATTGCCCTATGGAGGGAAATCAAAGGCAAAAAATTAGGTGTACATTTCAGTAGACAAATTCCAATAGATCAATTTATCGTTGATTTCTATTGTAAGGACTTTCATTTGGCCATCGAAATTGACGGTGCCATTCATTTTGAGAAAGGGCAACCGGAAAAAGATGCAAAAAGACAAGAACGGTTAGAAAGTTTGGGAGTGACCGTAATCCGATTTAGTGATTTGGATGTGAAGAACAACTTGGATTGGGTCTTGGAAGAAATCAAGAAGAAGATTGGTCAACAAAAACCCACCCCTAACCCCTCCCAAGAGGGGAATACACAACTGTTATGATTAAATTTTTCCGTGGAATAAGACAATCCCTTCTTTCCGAGAACAAGTTCTCAAAATACCTGCTGTATGCCGTCGGTGAAATAATTTTAGTGGTCATCGGTATCTTGATTGCGATTCAATTGAACAAGTATTACGAAAAGAAAAAAGAAAAAGAAAAAGAACAGGCTTTCTTAAAGGAAATCAACCTAGACTTTAAGTCCAATAAAGAACAGCTGGATTCCATAATCGAATTCAACAAAATTAGCTTTCATGCGGCGTCTCGACTTCAAGAGATTATGAAAGCATTCGACCCAAAAGATCCAAAAATCACGGAAGCGAATGCGCACGTTGCCGATAGTATTGGGTATTATAATAAATTGATTTGGCGCAACAAATCCTTCAATCCAAAAAATGGTACCGTGGAGGCACTTTTAAATTCTTCTTCCTTTGATTTGATAAGTAATGACACCCTCAGAAGAAACCTCATTTCCTGGAAGGATGTTCTTTTGGATTATTTGGAAGAAGAAGAGTATGGGGCTAACTTTTTATTTTACGAATACGACCCTTGGGCACGGTTACATTTTGACCCGGACAGTAATAACGACCCGGACAACGACAAAGTCTTATTTAGCAAAACGTATAGGAATTTTATTTACAAAAGAGCGGGAGACCTTAACAATACCATAACTTCTGTAAAGGAAGAAGGCATTTTGAAAATGATCAATGAAATCATCCGACTAACCGAACCTGTATCCAATGATTAAGTTCTTTCGTCGAATACGCCAAAAGTTGCTTTCAGAGAACAAAGTCTCAAAATACTTGTTGTACGCCATTGGAGAAATTGTTTTGGTGGTCATTGGAATTCTTATTGCGGTACAGATCAATAATTATAGTGAACTTCAAAAAGAGCGAAAACAAGAGCAGGTATTACTTTCCAATCTTTCCAATGACGTCGGATTGGACATCCGCCAAATTGGGCACAATACCAAAATATCACAAGAACGGTTGCAGCGACTTGACAGCTTGGTACAGCTGTTAAAGGTACCGGATAGTGTGGAGACTTTCCATTTTATTAGACAATCCTATGAATTTGTCTTTGATCAATACTTTAAAAGCAATAGTGGCATCTTTGACGAAGCCGTTTCATCAGGAAAAATGAGTTATATCAAAAATGAGTCTTTGCGGCAAGATATTTTTAATTACTACCGCAATGCCAAAGAAACATATACCGACGGTACTACACGGCAAGTCACCGATGAGTTTATCACACCACTTTTGGTAGAGCATGTATATCTCAACCAAGAAGGACTTGTCATGTTGGGAATGAACGTGCAGGATATTGCCGCGTTACCATCCTTAGATGTGCAAAAACTCACCAAAAACAGGGAGTATTGGAAAATGGTGCTGTTAAAATTTGGCAGCAACCAAGAACAAATACTTCGTTGGGATGGTATTAAAAAGCGTGCCCGCGAATTAAAACTACGAATAGATGAAGAACTTAAACTGCTATACTAATGATTAAATTCTTCCGACGTATCCATCAACAACTACTATCAAAGAACTTCCCCTTCTTGGAGGGGATTGAGGAGTGGGTTCAAAAATGAGAAAAATCATCCCATATAACACTAAACTTGTTCCATTGGCAAAAAAACTGAGGAAGAATATGACCCTTGGCGAAATTGCCCTTTGGAGGGAAATCAAAGGCAAGAAATTGGGCGTATCTTTCAGTAGACAGATTCCAATAGATCAATTTATCATAGATTTCTATTGTAAAGACTTGCATTTGGCCATTGAAGTTGATGGTTCCATTCATTTTGAAAAAGGGCAACCGAAAAAAGATGCAAAAAAACAAGAACGGTTGAAAAGTTTGGGAGTGACCGTAACCCGATGTAATGATTTGGATGTGAAAAACAACTTGGATTGGGTATGGGAAGAAATCAAGAAAAAAATTGATCAACAAAAACCCACCCCTTACCCCTCCCAAGAGGGGAATACACAAGTGTTATGATTAAGTTCTTTCGTCACATACGCCAGAAATTGCTCTCTGAGAATAAGTTTTCAAAGTATTTGGTGTATGCCATTGGTGAAATCGTTCTGGTGGTCATCGGTATTTTGATTGCGTTGCAAATCAATACTTGGAACGAACAAAGAAAGTCAATCAAAAAGGAAAAACTATACCTTGCTGAGATTAAAAGTAGCTTAATTTCAGACACTATCCAGATCAAAAGTATACTGGCATTCAATCAGGAAAAATTAAAAGTCGTTAAGGGTTTTATGGGGGTTTTTTCGGATACATTGACCAATGTCGAAAGATTTGGGATTATTCAAAAATATACCATTCCTTTTACAGATTATCAAACTTTTATACCCAATAAAACAGCGTGGAACAATCTTACCACCTCTGAAAGCTTAAACCTTATCCAGAATCGGGAATTGAGAACAATTTTGATGGAATATTATGGTTATGACTATGCTTCATCGGTTCAGGAACGCATAAAGACAATGAACCGAAAGGTAATCGATGAGAATTTTCCTCAGTTCTTTACCAAAGAATATGTGTTGGAAAATCTTCAACTATCCACCCAATTGCCCTCGCAGGATGACAATACCATTCATTTAAACCAAACCTTCCTTTCTGACCTCTTTGGAATAATTTATTTGATCAATCTTCAAAACGAAGGCTTAGAAAACATTAATGCTAGGATTATAGCAGCGTTGGATTTAATTGATGCACGAACGGAATAAATAGCATGACAACCCATATGTAATCCTAACCATCTTATCTTTCATATAAATAACGATACTCCCAAAAAACCATTTAATGGACTTCACTAATAAAAATGTATTGATAACAGGTGCCTCCAGAGGTATCGGGAAAGCCACCGCCCTAGCCTTTGCTGAAAAAGGGGCTACCGTGGGCATCAACTTCAGAAGCAATTCTGAGGAAGCCGAAAAAACCCGTTCAGAGCTGCCGGGAGAGGGACACCAATTGTTCCAAGCTGATATTTCAAAAAAAGAAAACTGCCAAAGCTTGGTAGATAAATTTATAGATGCCTACGGCCAATTGGATGTCTTGGTCAACAATGCAGGCATTTCTATTTTTCATGAAATCGATACCGTTGATTTTGACCACTGGACCCATGCTTGGGAAGCGACGTTTAAGACCAATCTTTTCGCGGCAGCCAACATGACCTATTGGGCCGCTCAGGCGATGCTAAAAACGGGGGGTGGGCGTATCGTCAACGTATCCTCCAGGGGTTCTTTTCGTGGAGAGCCCACCAAACCCGCTTATGGAGCCAGTAAAGCGGCTTTGAACGCCATGACCCAATCCTTGGCCAAGAAATTGGCTCCGCATCATATTTATTTAGGGGTGGTCGCCCCAGGTTTCACGGAAACCGAAATGGCAGCGGTAACCCTCACACCCGCCGAGCGGGAAAACCTATTACGGGAATCCCCATTTCAACGTATGGCCCAGCCAAAGGAGGTAGCGCATGCGATACTTTTTTTAGCTTCGGAAGGGGCCGAATATACGTCGGGCACCATTATTGATGTGAATGGGGCAAGCTATCTAAGAAGTTGACCGTACGATTCGTTGGAAGAAGACTTTACATATGGTGTTTTAACCGCTATCAGCTGTTTGGCGGCCCTTCAAGGTCTCCTACTGGCCGGAATCCTACTATTCACAAAACGGTTTGCTTCAAAATCAAACCGATTCTTTGCCATGACCCTGGTGGGGGTTTCGGTCATCATCTTATACGATCTATTTTACTATTACTTTGAAGAACACGAGGTGTATGGCTATTTCCTGTACCTACCCATTTACATACGAAGTTTTATCCCTATTGGGCTTTATTTCTTTGTTCGGTTTCTCATTGACCCAAAAAGCCCAATGAACAGATGGGAACGGTTGTGGTATGCCCCCATTCTCTTAGAAATAGTATTGGAACTCGCCTACATCCCAACTGACGTGTTCCTAACGGAACATGATACTATAGTGGCGGACAACATGCTTCTTATACTGGAAGAATCCGTAGGCCTTTTCATTTGTGTTGTGCTCCTCGGGCTGACCATTCGCAAACTAAATAAGCACCAAAAATTCCTTTTGAATACCTATTCATCCCTTTTGGGAAAAAGTCTGTTATGGCTTCGCAATCTGATTATTGTAACCTTGATTATTGTAGTCTTCTGGCTCTTTAGTCATTTGCAGTTTATCATGGGGTACGACAATGAAGGAACATACGCGATTGTTTCCCTGGGCATGGTGCTTTTTCTTTTTTGGATGGGGTATTTTGTAATACTACAATTCCCCCTATTCCAAGCGGTACCATATTCTGAATTGGTGAGCCACGTAGAAACCCCCAAACAACTCTCTCCAAAAACCGCCGAGTACCATAAAAAATTGATGCAATTAATGGATGAAAAATCCTTGTACACCGACCCAGAACTCAGCTTACCCTACTTAGCCAAGAAGCTCCAGATCAGCTCAGGATACCTTTCCCAGATCATTAATGAAAAGGAGAACAAGAGCTTCTTTGAATTTGTAAATCACTATCGCGTTGAAGCCGTAAAAGCAAAATTGACCAATAGTGAATTTGATCAATACAGTATTATGGGCATTGCTTTGGAAAGTGGATTCAATTCAAAATCTACATTCAATTCCCTTTTCAAGAAATTTACGGGACAAACCCCTACGGCGTATAAAAAGTCGTTTCAAGCTTTTACTTAAGTGAAAAAGTAGTCCGAAGTACCACACTTTTAAAGATATCGGACTATAATTTCCCAAGGGTTACCATATTTGTACAGCAAACCATACGTCTATAATCATGAATCGAAGAGAATTTGCCGCCGCCTGCAGCCTTTTTGGTATTTCCTTACCCTTTCAATCGTTTCTTCACGCTTGCTCTGAAGATGATGAAGCTCCCATTGTATCGGGTGATTTTGACGGTTCTGTCTTAATCATTGGGGCAGGTGCCGCCGGTATGGCCACAGGGTACCTTTTGCAACAATTGGGAATCGAATATCAAATTTTAGAAGCGGATACCTCCTATGGTGGACGCTTTCGTACCAACAATTCCTTTACCGATTTTCCAATTCCGCTAGGCGCGGAATGGCTCCATGTATCAGAGGCTGAGCTACCGGCTATTGTAAACAATGAAGCGGTTGAAATAGATACTACCTTGCTGTCTTACTCCCCTTCCGACACTTCCGGTCATTATAGCAATGGGCAATTGAGCATTCAAGAAGTAGGGGCCGCCGTAAATGATGATGAGGACAAGAAGTTCATTGGCTCCTCCTGGTTTGACTTTTTCGAGGAATATATCGTTCCTAGTATTCAAAGGAATATACAATTCAACACCCAAATCGCCTCGATTGATTACACTGGTGATAAAGTCATTGCAACCGATAGGGACGGCACGTCCTATGAAGCGGATAAGTTGGTTTTGACCGTTCCGCTGAAATTATTGCAATTAGGACAGATCAGCTTTACTCCAGAACTGCCCAATAATAAGCAAAATGCTATAGGCAACGCTACCATTTGGAGCGGCATGAAAGTATTTTTAAAATTTTCGGAGGCCTTCTACCCTACTTTTCTCTACTTTGATGATAGTCAAACCAATGAAGGCCAACGCTTGTATTACGATGCTGCCTATGGTCAAAATTCTGCGGATAATGTGCTTGGTCTTTTTTCCGTAGGAAAACAGGCGGAGGTCTATCAACAGTATAGCGGTGATGCCCTAAGGGATTATGTCCTGAACGAATTGGATGAAATTTTCGATGGAAAGGCCTCAGAAACGTTTCAAGGTATTCTAGCGCAAAACTGGAACGAACAGCCCTTTGCAAGGGCAGCCTATCTACAAGACAATGCACCGAGTAGCGTTTCAAGGGCCATGGCACAATCCATTGACGACAAACTCTATTTTTCCGGATGTTCCTATACCCAGTTCGATGACTGGAGCTCTGTGCATACGGCAGCCCGTTCGGCACGGGATGCCGTACGGGAATTGGTTCGCTGATGGCGTATTTTTTCATTTTGATATGAGTCACCAAAGAAGTCAATCGAAAATTCTATATTTCTCACACTCGCAAGCTCGGTTCGAAATGACTATTTTCATGCTATGAAAGCCGCTACTGTTTCGCAAATCAAAAAGGAATTGCAGCATCGGAATCCTGATGAACTGCTTTTACTGTGCCTGAGGTTGGCCCGATTTAAATTGGAAAACAAAGAATTATTGACCTACCTCCTTTTTGAAGCTGAGAATGAAGAGGGCTATTTGGAAACCGTCAAAGCACAAGTGGACATCCAATTCTCGGAAATAAATACATCGAGTTATTACTTTATTAAAAAAAGTGTTCGAAAAATTTTAAGGGGTCTTCGCAAGTACATTAGGTATTCCAGTAAAAAGGAGACCGAAGTTGAATTACTCCTCTATTTCTGTCAAAAGCTACATGATTTCCAACCTTCCATCCATAGAAATAAGATGCTTTCCAATCTTTACGATCGGCAGCTTATCGCCATAAAAAAGAAGATTTCCTTATTGCATGAAGATTTACAACATGATTATGGAATTCTTCTAAAAGATTTGACCTCGTTAAGGTCCTATTAAGGCAAAAGGCTTGGACCTTAAGGTTCAAGCCTTTTGCACAACTTCATTAAATCATCTGTCCCCCGCTGACTTCGATACGCTGTGCATTCACCCATTGTGCATCATCCGTACACAAAAAAGCTACAACGCCCCCTATATCGCTTGCTTGGCCGACACGACCCAGCGCGATGGTCGAAGCAATGTACTTGTTAACGTCTTCATTGTCGCGTACCACACCACCTCCAAAATCGGTTGCGATGGCACCTGGAGCAACACTATTGGCTTTGATTCCCCGTGGACCAAGTTCCTTGGCCAAATACCTTGTATAGGCTTCCATCCCCGCTTTCATACTGGCATAGGTGCCATAACCGGGAAGGGAAAACCTCGCCAAACCTGTGGAGATATTGACAATGCCACCGCCGTCATTCATTGTGGGCAACAAGGTTTTGGTCAATAGTTGGGGGCCTTTTAGGTGGATGTTCATCAAACGATCAAAGGTTTCCTCTTCCAAAGCGTTCACGGGGGCGTTTAGGCCTATACCTGCGTTGTTCACCAAGTAATCAAACCCATTCGTGTTAAAATGGCTCTTCAAGATGCTAGTCAGTTCATCAGCGAATTGGGCGAAACTTGAAGCATCTTCCACTTTTAGTTGTAGGGTTGCTGCTTTTCGTCCTTTTGCTTCCAGGTGCCGTACCACCTTTTCAGCCTCTTCTTTGTTTGAATGATAGGTCAATATCACATCAATTCCGCGATCAGCGATGCGTTGTGCCATATCTTTTCCCAATCCTCGGCTTCCGCCGGTCACTACTGCGATTTTGGTATTCCTAGTTTCCATAATTGTATGTTTTTAAATGTTTGATACAAAAATGGTGACATACACCTCCCACATAAAGGCGCGGATTTTAGAAAGAATGGCGCAGATTATGGTTGCCTCTTTTTTCGGAATTGTGAAGGGGTGTCCCCTGTCATTTTTTTGAAAAATTTGGTGAAATGGGTAGGTTCACTAAAACCCAGGGCATACCCTATTTCCTTTATATTTCGATCTCCGTGGTGCAACAATGCACTAGCTTCCTCCGCTAGCTTGGTTCGTATCCAATGGTTGGCACTATGATTGGTCTTCGTCTTTATGACCGTGGAGAAATAGGCCGGAGAAAGGGACTGCGCTTCCGCAAAAGTAGAGACACTCAATAGGTCTTGGGTCAACTGCTTGTTGCGCATTACCTGTTCCAGACCTTTTTTGAAATCTTGGACAATACGGCTATCCCGATCTAACTCCAGGCGAAAGTGTTCATTCCCCATCAAAATTTCCTTCACCTTCAACAGAAAGACCACAAAAAGAGAACTTAAAATCTTATTACGCAATGGTGACTTGTTCACATAGGCACGCTCAATCTGTTCTGCCTGTTGCCCCAGTTCCTGCAATTGGGCATCCGTGAGTTTGCTGGGAGGCACCGTTTCGGCCAAGAGAAAATCAAACTCATCGAATACATTCGTGTGCAAGTGGGACTTTAAGTATTCTGCAGTCGTTGTTACAATGTAGCCATGAACCGTTTCGATGATACCGAAGGATTTTAGATGACCGGGGTTGGTAAAATAAAGTGTTTTGTCATGAACCTCAAATCGATGGCTATCGATAGTATAAAAGCTACGCCCTTTTTCAACAATTAAGAACGAAAAATAATTGGCACGAAAAACAGGCGATTCTACAGGTTTGGCATGGACCTCTTGCATTTTATGGATGGTAAAATCCACATGCTGTTCAATTTGTTTTGCAACATCATTGTCCTTGTAAAGTGCGGAAAGGGAATCGTAGCTTTTAATGGATGCCATGTTTAAAATTAAGAATATCCCTTTGAAAATCGGATGGTACCTATCATTGTATGCCACAGAAATAATACGTTTCTTTAAGTGGTGAACCAGGTGCTCCATTTTGATACGCTAAAAGGTTATTGCGACGGTATACATATTGCTCCACCAAAATGGCCCGATTTTGATGTGCGGACTTTTGAGGCCAACATGAAAACGGTGAATCACAAAATGCCTCCTTTTAAGCATGAATTCTATGCCATTGCCCTAAAATTGGATGGCTCAGGTTATGCCAAGACTGGAAACTTTTCTACCGAAAATCTGAAGGCCACGGTTTTTTTTAATTCTCCTTATCAGATACTGCAATGGGACATTGCACCGGACTGGAACGGTTATTATATTATCTTTTCTGAAGATTTTTACCAATTTGGACAGTCCAAAAAGAAAATAAGTACCGATTTTCCTTTTTTGTTGGTCGACAATACCATTCCCCTTGAAATCTCAGAGCAGGAGGCCTCCCTTTTTATCGGCACGTTTGTGGACATAATAAGGGAACATGAAAAAAACGACACTTCATCAAAGACCATTTGCCATTTGAATACGTCCATCTTACTGCATAAAGTGGCCCGCCTTTTTAAGGAAAAAGTCCCTGCCCAACAACAGACCCACATCCATAGGGACAATGACCTGGCGTTGGTCAGCCGTTTCAAAACCTTGATCGAGACTAGTTTTTATCCGGACCAAGCTTTCGAAAATGGGGAACCCCACAAAGTACAGTTCTACGCAGACAAGTTGCATCTACACCCCAACCATTTGAATGCCGTGGTAAAACGTATTGCCTCCCAATCTGCCTCTGAAATCATCTACAAACATATGGTCGCTCTGGCCAAATCGCGCTTGCAAAATACCAAAAAGTCGGTCAAGGAAATTGCCTTTGAACTCTATTACAATTACCCTAACCACTTTGCCAATTTCTTTAAAAAACAGACGGGAGTGACACCCAATCAGTTTAGAAAGGGTAGATAATTACTTCTTTTTTGAAGTTTCTTTGAATTCTGTATTTCCTACTTTGAATTGCGTAGTGCATCCCCAATTACCTAAAAGTACTTTTACCCCATACTAAATTGATAACACAAAGCAGGTAAAAAATAATACTATGAAGAAAGTAATATCAACAGTCGCTATCACCTTGGGCTTGATGGCCTGTATAAACGAAACAAAAAAAGAAGTATCCACTGAAAACGAAACAGCCATGACGACAACACAAACCGCAACCGCAATCGAAACATCTCAAATAGACGCCCTAATCGACACCTTATTCAATGGGGTGGATCAACGTGACTGGGAAGCTGTAAAACAGACTATGGCAGATTCCGTCTATACCGATTACTCCGCTTTGGGTGGGGATGCTGGATTCAAGAGTCCCGATGAAATTTTGACGGGATGGAAGGCCTTGCTTCCCGGTTTTGAACGAACCGTACATCAGGTGCACAACAAAGCCATTTGGGTGGCGGGCAATCGAGCCACAGCAACTATGGATGCTATTGCGACCCACTATTTAAACAACGACCAGTGGACTGTCTTTGCTGGCTATGATACCGAGTATATTAAGAAAAATGATAGCTGGAAACTTGCACGAATCGATCTGAGCCTATACGATCAAAATGGAAATACCGCATTGCCCTCAGCCGCTTTGAAAAATGTGGAATCCAATCAGATACCTGAATTGAAAGGTGCCAATGCCCAAACCCAAACTGTTGTGGAAGCATTTTTCTCGGCTCTGGAAAATCAAAAGCTAGAGGATTTGTTGGCCACCCTGGACAACAACATAATCCAAAAAATGCCCTTGGCCCCCGCTAACTTTCCAAAAGAACTGGTTGGCATAGAGGTTATGAAAAAGCAATATACCGGTGTTATGGACTACACGCAAAGCTACCAGCGCCAGATATTTGGAACAACGGATCCCAATACGGTTGTGGTCAAATTCAATGGAACGGTCATCACCTCGGAGGGCCAACCCTACAACAATAGCTATGTGGGTATCTATACGGTTAAAAACGGAAAAATTACCGAGTTTGTGGAACAGTTCAATCCCAATATCTTAATGAACAGCTGGCCCGGACTACAACCAGAAACCTATTCGGTACACGCTGCAGGAGCGAGAACGGATAGTGGTGTCACCCAAGAAGAAGTGGCCTTTAGCAGTAAGGGCGTACTCTTAAAGGGACATCTATTTTTACCCCCAAACTTTAATGCCGACACCAAATACCCCGCCGCGATTGTCACCGGAAGTTGGACCAGTGTCAAGGAGCAAATGCCCGATGAGTATGCCAGCGTCATGGCCCAAGAGGGTTTTATCACCCTGACCTTTGATTTTACAGGATTTGGTGAAAGTGAAGGACAACCCCGACAAGTGGAAGACTATAATCTTAAAATCGATGATATCAAGGCTGCAGTGGATTATTTGGTCCAGCATAATAATGTAGACGAAGAAAACCTTTCGGGATTGGGGGTATGTGCCAGTTCGGGTTATATGGCCCACGCCACTGCCCAAGATAAACGTATCAAAAAACTGATTTTGGTAGCGCCTTGGTTGCACAATCCTGAAATTGCCAAAATGATCTATGACCTTCGTCCCGGTGGTACAACTGGCCTTTTGCAAGCGGCCAAAGCGGCCAAAGTGCACTATGCCGAAACCGGTGAAATGGCGTATGTTTTGGCAGCCAGCGAATTAGATCCTTTAAGTGCCATGTATGTTCCACAAAATGTTTTTGACTACTATTTGAGTCCGAGCAAAGCAGCTGGAAAATACTATGACAATCGCTTTGCCGTAAGTAGCTGGGAGCCTTGGTTGACCTTTGACGGTATCTCGGTAGGAAAGGAGATTTCGCAACCTGTCTTTATCGTTCATAGCGAAAGTGGGGCCGTTCCTCAGGGAGCCAAGCAATTCTACGAGCTATTGCAAGGCGAGAAGGACATCAAATGGCTGAACGAATTTAACCAACAACAATTGTATTTTGAAGCTGATGCGGTAAATGCGGCCATGGGTGAGGTTGTTGGTTATCTGAAAAATTAAACTGACATTTATCAAAGACCAAAAAGGCGGTCTTAACAGTGCCGCCTTTTTTATTACCAAACATTTAACGGACCATCCGGGTCGACCAGTTGATATCCTTCTTAACTTTCAGAATTGACGATAACCCTAGCCATACATGAAATCGTATCTGCTTTCAACCACCTGTCTTTTGGTTTTGTTTGTAAATTGCAATGCCCCTCAAAAGCAGGAAGCGACCTTTTCCGGTTCGGAATGGCAATTTATCTATAAGAATGATAAGAACGGACAACATGCCTATGGAGACAAGGCAAAACTGATTCATGCCGTTCGAAAAGGCTACTCCATACGTATCGGGTGGTCCTCAAGAAGAAAATCGGATAGTACCAAATCCGTCGAACATATGGTCGACGCCACGTTTTTGACCATTGCCAACCAACAAGAGGTTTTTGCACAGATTACCCCGTTTTGGGCACAACGGCCCGACCTGACCAGTGATACCCTAAGCATGACCGCTTTGCCCTCACAATCTTCTTGGCTATTCGGCACCAATGGTACCATTAGTAGTGTGGGTGTTGATTTTGTTAAGGATTCAACAGCATCGTATCCTCCGAGCCAATTTAGACATGCGTTGAGTTGGTATGCCGAAGTACCTAACAACCGCTGGGCCGATACTCCGGTTGGGGTACCACTTTGGGATGATTGAACTGAAACCAGATGGTGGTTCTTGTTCACATACGGTCTCCAAAGTTATCATTGAAATGATTTAAACTTTTTCATTTTTCTTTTTCATAAACTTTTTTAGGGCAATGACCATGAATGCCAAGTAGTTGAATCCTTTCCAGCTTTCGGTGGTGGTATCGAACCTGTTGAGCAGGGAACGGAAGCTGTCCA
>JBCDBD010000023.1:0-57551 GCA_039184335.1 Bacteroidota bacterium
AACAGCGGCGGGGTCGTCGATACTGACCACAACCGAATCATCGTCGGTGAAGCTACTGCTGCCCACACCATCGGTAGCACTGATCGAACCATTGTCCGTTGCGTCCAAAGTGACCGATACGGCCTCGTCAGTCTCCACCACAGTGTCGCCCGTCGTGGTCACATCAACCGTCGCAGTGGTGTCGCCCGAAGAGATCAACACGCTGCTGCTGGTACCGTCCTCATTGCCGCCGTTGATCGTATAGTCGACCGTGGTGTCGTTGATGGGGTCTGCTAGGTCCAAGCTTATCGTAAAGGTGATCGTCGCAGGTCCAACATCCCCTTCGGCAACTGTCGCAGGGTTATCGATACTAATTGTCTGGGAAAATGCGGATACTCCACAAAACAGCAAAAACGAAAAAAGGAAGCATTGGTTGGTTCCAAAGATACAATACGGAAACATTTCATGCTCTTTAAAGTAGGATAACATTCTTACTATTTGATTTTCAACGAATTCCTTTTGTTGTTGGCTGGATTTGGGAAGACTCAATATTACTAAAAAATGAAAGAATGTACCAACTTTACGGATTAAATCTATGTTTCTAGGATAAAATGCCAAAAAACAGGTATTGTGGCAATCATTCTACACTCGCCGAAGCAACTTCGACATCTGAAGCAATTTTTCTCACTAGACCCTGCAATACCTTACCAGGACCCACTTCGACAAAGGTCTTTGCCCCATCTTTTGCCATATGTTGTATACTTTGTGTCCATTTGACTGGAGCTGTCAATTGGGAAATCAAGTTCTTCTTGATATCATCTGCGGTCGTCACCGCTATCGTCGCCACGTTCTGATAAATGGCACATGAGGGTTGGTGAAAACTGGTCGCTTCAATAGCCGTGGCCAACTCTTCCCTGGCAGGTTCCATCAATGGGGAATGAAAAGCTCCACCAACAGGTAGCACCAAAGCCCTTCTAGCCCCTGCTTCCTTTAACATTTCACATGCCGTATTCACCGCTTCCACCTCTCCTGAAATCACCAATTGCCCAGGACAATTGTAATTGGCGGGTACCACGACACCCGGTGTTTCTTCACATATCCTTTCCACAATTTCATCAGCAAGCCCTAAAACTGCAGCCATGGTGCTTGGTTTCATTTCACAAGCTTTCTGCATTGCCAAAGCCCTTTTGGAAACCAATTGCAGTCCATCTTCAAAATTGAGTGTACCATTGGCAACCAAAGCTGAAAATTCACCTAATGAATGCCCAGCTACCATGTCTGGCCTAAAATTATCTCCCAGCACCTTGCGCAATATTACGGAATGTAAAAAAATTGCCGGTTGCGTAACCCTGGTCTGTTTCAAATCATCAGCGGTACCCTCAAACATGATGTCTGTGATGGAAAAGCCTAGAATTCCATTGGCGCGTTCGAACAGTTCTTGGGCTTGTGGGTGTTTTTCATACAAATCCAACCCCATACCAACAAACTGTGCCCCTTGTCCGGGAAAAACATATGCCTTCATTATAATCGCTTTTTAGTGCGCCAAAAATAGCCATTTATTTGAACCAACTGCTGTACTTTACATAGTTATTGGCGATACGGTCAATTTCACCCAAGCTCAATTCTGGACTTATTTCTTTTATTTTTCTTGCTGGCATTCCGGCAAAAACTGAACCACTAGGCACGTAGGTACCTTTGGTAACCACAGCCCCCGCAGCAATGATCGAATTGCTTTCGATGACACAATCGTCCATAACAATCGCACCCATTCCGACCAATACATTGTCATGAATCGTACAGCCATGTACTACGGCATTATGCCCAATGGAAACAAAGTTTCCAATTGTAGTAGGCGATTTTTGGTAGGTACAGTGGATTACAGCACCATCTTGTACATTGACCTTATCACCCATTTTGATGTAGTGCACATCACCTCGAACTACAGCATTGAACCATATACTGCATTGCCCCCCCATGATCACCTCACCAATTACCGTTGCGTTTTCAGCAATAAAACAATCCTCACCAATTACTGGTGACTTTCCATTAACAGATCTTATAAGCATTGGCTTTTGTTATTCTGACCATCACTAAAATTACTTGAAAAAAGCCAATAGTGCCGCTTTTTTTGAAGAAGAAACCAAAAGCTCCCTCCCATTGGTTAGTACAACACTGCCCCCTTTGCCTTTCTTGTACTTTTTAACTTCATTGATGTTCACAAGATATGATTTATGGATTCTGACAAAATGAGATCCAGTCAAGGCATCCTCAAAATATTTCAAGGTTTTGCTCACCAAAATTTTCTTGTGTTCCAAATAAATTTCTGTGTAGTTATCATCGGCCTTACAGAAAAAAATATCGGATATGTTCAATACTTGAAACCCATCTTGTTGGGGCAAGGTGATTTTTCCTTCTACCTTTTTGAATCCTGTTTTCAGAATTTGCCCTTCGAGATCTTCCTCTTTTTTCTTTACCAGGGCTACATAATCAACCGCATTGATCAATTCGTCAATGTTGATCGGCTTCATCAGATAATATGCCGCATGCGCATTCAGTGCTTCAATGGCGTATTGGTCATATGCAGTGACAAATACGGTTTCGAAACTCCTATTGGGTACTTGGTCCAAAAAATCAAAGGCATTGCCAAAGGGCATTTCCACATCCAAAAAGACCAAATCAGGTCGGTGCATCTCTACCAACTGCAATCCTTCCTTAATTGAGGATGCTTCTCCTAAAAGGGAAACGTTTCCACAATATTTTGCCAAATAGTTACGAAGAATCTCTCTACTATTGGCTTCATCTTCTATGATAACCGTATTCAATTTCATCATACTTTCTTAAGTTTCAAGATTACCCTTGTACCTGTTTCGTCCTTATAGAGGTTTCCAATGGCAACATCGACCTTGTTCTTGTACATTTCATTTAAGATGGCAATTCTTTTCTTGATGTTGCCCATACCCTTAGATTTCTGTTTTTGCTGGTTCTTGGTCTTTAATGCTGCAGATTTTTCCCTTCCAATTCCGTCATCTACAATTTCAATCTTTATTGTCGACGCATCCATTGTATTGACCCCAATCTTTAAAAAGCCCTTGGTTTCTTTGTACCGCAACCCATGCCATATGGCATTTTCAATGTAGGGCTGTAGCAGCATGGGTGGAATGTGAAACTGTGCGATATCAACATCTGCCCCAATGGAAATCTCATATGCAAACTTTTCAGGAAATCGAGAGTGCTCCAATTTGATGTACAGCTCCAACAATTCCAATTCTTTTGATAGGGGAATGAAATCTTCTTCTGAATTTTCCAAAACAGTTCGCATCAAAACCGAAAAATCACTGAGAAACCGATTGGCACTCCGCTCATCGCTCTTAGCGATAAAATTGTTTACGGAATTCAAGGCATTGAAAATAAAGTGCGGATTCATTTGGGAGCGTAGCGATCTCAGCGCCAATATATTATTGGCCAATTTTTGCTGTTTATTGCTTCGATAAAAGAAAAAGGTGGCCAGGCCCAATAAAATAATACCGAAAAGCAAAGAGTATATGATCAAACGCTGTCTTTTATTGCTTTCTTCGAACAATTGTTGTTCGGTCAATGCCAAATTGTACTTGCTCTGTGAAAGTTCTCGTTCTTGCTCTAAACTCAGAATACGGTTTTGTTTTATGGTAATTTCACGATTTAAACGTGCCACCCTAGAAATTTCCTGTTCTTTTCGTATGTACAAACTGTCTAGTACTACAGCATATTTTTGATATGCTTCAATCGCTTTCGAAAAATCGCCTTGGTTTTCATACACCTCAGAAAGCTTTCGGGTAGCATCTTTTTGTACCACAAAATCATCTTCACTACCTGATTCGACAATGCTACGTTGTAAATACGGAATAGCTTCTTCAAGCTTGTCCTGGGCTATGTAGGCATTGGCAATTTTATAGTTGATACGCTGCGGGGTTATGGAATCCGATGCGACCACCCCTTTGTTGTCTCCAATGGTCTGATTGGGCAATTGTTCCAATTCCCTCAAGCTTTTTTTACGCAGTTGTATCTCATCGGCAAACCGGTTTTTTTGATTGTAAAAATCCGCCACTTTCTCTTTTTCTTGAATGGAACGCTGTGGAGTCTGTTGCGCTGAAAGCTCTAGGGAGTTGGCATAAAAACCTTCTGCTACTTGAACCCGATCGCTCTTGGCATAGGTATCCCCTATTTTAGAGCTCAAATCAATGACTTTCGGTGAGATTTGGTTCTTTTCTGCAATTTTCAGTCCCTCTTGGTAAAATTCAAGAGCGCTCTTCCCGTCTTTCATACCCACATTGGCGTCACCCAGGCTTTCATAAAGTGCTACCCGCTGGTAAGGCACCATGTTCTTGACTTTCAACAGTGGTGACACTATGTTTTCAGCTGCCACAAATTCCTTATTGAGCACATAGGTTTGGCCTAACAATAAAGTGGTTCGTATTGATTTCTTTTTTGCTAAGGCATATTTGAAGTTGTCTATCGCCAAATCATATTGTTGATGAAACAGATAGATCTCACCAAGTAAGGTATACGACCTTGACAACTCACCCTTATTGCCATTTTTTCCCAAAACTGCTATGGACTGCACGATGAAATCGATGCTTTTTTCAATATCTTCCTTTTTGTAAAATTCAGCGGAATCGAGAAAAATCTGGAAACTTGAAATCTGTTTTACTGATGCATCCCTTCTTGATATTGAAGATTGATATCCCTTGACCAATACCTTAACATCTTCATCTGATTTAATGCGGTAGCGAATGGTTTCAAACTCAGGACTTTTAAAAATCAACAGGTCACCCATAGCTACCCGTATCTTAAACTCTCCCAATACATCGGTAACCGTATATGCTCCTTTACCATTGGTAACCTCAACCCCGGGTATTGGTGCATAATTCTCTTTTCCTTTTACAGAACCTTTGATTTGAACAACTGCCCCCTCATTCGGTAGCTGACAGAAAACAACAGCCGAAACCATCAAAAAAAGAAATACTATTGAACGATACCTTGACATAAATACAATTACACGGATAAACTTAGTGGAATTATAGCGCACTAAAAAATAGGGATAGCATTGAAAACCGACCCAAAAATACCATTCATTCCTATGTTACACATTCAAATGTTGCTTTGACTCACCGAAACGGTAGCTATGCTCATTGCACGTTTTCAAGAAAAAAGTTTGCACCTACTTTTAGCTCCGATCATCAAAAAAAAATAACAATTATGAAAAGTGTAAATCTTATTTTAGGAGCATGCCTACTCTCGATTACGGCGATTAATGGCTACAGCTGCAAAATTGATTCGAAAAAAACAGCGGGCGAAACCTTGACTGCAGAGGCCAATTTGCCCAAAATAAAGGAGCAATATGTCAAAATTGCGTTGCTTTTGGACACCAGCAATAGTATGGACGGGCTTATCAACCAGGCAAAGGCACATCTTTGGGATGTTGTCAATGAATTCACCTATGCCAAATGCGGTAATGACCAAAGACCGCTACTACAGATTGCCCTCTACGAATATGGTAATGATAATTTAGTTGCCAAGGAAGGGTACATCAGACAAGTATTGGGCTTCAGCGGTGATCTGGATCAAATTTCAGAAAAACTCTTTTCATTGACCACCAATGGCGGAGAGGAGTTTTGTGGCGAAGTCATCCATACATCACTTCAACAATTGAACTGGGGCAAAAATGAAGATGACCTAAAATTGATCTTTATTGCGGGCAATGAACCGTTCACACAAGGAAAATTCGACTATAGGGACGCTGTTACCAATGCCAAGGAAAAAGATGTGCTTGTAAATACTATTTTTTGTGGAAACTATGAACAAGGTGTTTCGACCGATTGGAAAAATGGTGCGCTATTGACCGGAGGGGAATATATGGCCATCGACCACAATCAACAAATTGTCCATATTGCCACTCCATATGATGATATTATCATACAATTGAACTCACAATTGAACGACACCTATGTTTCTTATGGATCTGTAGGAGCGCAAAAGAAACAGTTACAATCCATACAAGACACCAATGCGGCCAAACTTCAAGAAGATGTTGCCGTCAAACGGGCGGTAAGCAAAAGCTCACGTTTGTATAAAAACTCGGAGTGGGACTTAGTGGACGCCATAGCAGAAGAATCCGTGACGATTGAAGATATTGCACTTGAAGATCTTCCGGCTGAATTGAAAGGCAAGTCAGATGACCAAATCAAAACATATATTGACATAAAAAAAACGGAACGCCACCGAATACAAAAAGAGATTCAAGCGCTCCATGTGAAAAGAGAAGCATACATCGCCAAAAAACAACAGACCGAAAAGGGTGAACTTGAAAATGCCATGCTTTCTGCAATCAAAAGACAAGCTGCCCAAAAAAAATATATTTGGGAGAAATGATATGGATCGATCAAGTAGTCAAATGGTCCATTGCTTTTAGGCAATGGGCCTTTTTTAATAATTCGCTGCCGGACAATAACAATCGTACCTATTTTCTGATACCTGACCCATATTGTACCCAATGGTAATTTGGTGAAAACCACCATTATCAAAACGAATGTCCCCAGATTGGTATGAGTAGTTATACGAGAACATAAAGTTGTTGACATTGACTCCCACAATAGGCGTATACAACTGTAAGCGCTGTTCCCCAAAGCTTCCATCTTGCACAAATTGGGCCCCATCAAAACTTCTTCGGTACGATAACCCGCCCCAAATCTGGCCAAAACTTACATCTTTGTACACCTTGGCGTTAAAATCAATGGTCTTTTCTTCGGTAAACTCCGTCAGCTGCAACAACACAGAAGGTTCAACTCGCCATTCACTCTTACCGAAAACATAACCCACAGAAAACAAATACCTTCTCAAATTATCAAATTCCTCTGCAGTGTAAAGATCACGGCCGCTCCCTAAAATATTCAATATGGCGGCATGGGCATAAAACTCGAAGAGACTATAAGAGACCCCAAGGTCAATATTGTAATAGCTGGTCGTATTCTTTGTACCGGTAACAATAGGATCGGGAATTACCGACCGGAATTCCGTTTCGTCTAGACTGCTTAAGATAATACCTGCACTTAAACCAAAAGACAATTGGTTCAAGGTTCGAAAATCACCCCCCAGTTGAAGGTGGTGTGCGTAGGTACCCTTAAACCCTGTCTGCGAATGATATCCATTGGAATCATTGAATATGATACCCCCGATACCACTGCGCTCACCAACCCTAAAATGTGCATTGAAGGTTTGTAAATTTGGTGCTTCATCCACATTGAACCACTGTTGCCGTGCCGTTAACCGCAACTTGCCCCCTTCGCCAATACCAGCCATAGACGGATACACCAAGTAATAGTTATCAGATAGGTAATCGAAATATACGGGTATGCCTTCTTGGGCCTTTAAAGCCAAACTAAACACTACAAAAAGTAGGAGGGCAGTTAATTGGCGTTTCATATAGGTTTTGGGGTAAATTTATCTTCAACAGCGTTCAAACAGTTAAATAACGTTGTAAATGTCGCATTATTATATATTTTAAACATGGTATTTACTTTGTATTTTTGCCAAAAAGATTTTGCATGAAATCGTATCACATCACAACGGTCGAAACCAATACCCCCTCAATTTTAAAGTTTGAGGCCAACCATTTTCTGGTCAAGGACAACTATGAGTACAAAAACATCGATGAGGCGAAGAATTCACCCTTGGCCCAGCAGTTGTTCTATCTGCCATTTGTGAAGACCGTCTATATATCCAGTAATTTTGTTGCCATTGAACGATTTGATATCGTAGATTGGGCCGATGTGAAAAGTGAGGTAGCACAACAGCTTGTAGAATATTTGAACGATGGGGGGATCATAGTGAATGAAGTCCCTTCGGGTGAAAAGCTACCCGTCACCTTGTATGCAGAGGTCACCCCAAATCCTTCAGTAATGAAATTTGTGGCCAATAAAGTCATTGTCCCCACTGTTTTTGAGTTTAAAAATATTGATGAGGCCAAAGACTCAGAACTGGCCAAGCAATTGTTCCATTTTCCATTCGTAAAAGAGGTGTTCTTTGATGAAAACTATATTTCGATTACCAAATACGATATCGCTGATTGGGACGAGGTAACGCCGCAACTACGTGAGTTGATACGTGATTTTCTGGTCGAAGGCAAAGAGGTGGTATCGTCTTTAGCTACGGCCACAGCCCAGCAAAACAACCATGCCGACTTGGATCAAGTGGACTTTGATGATACTTCAAAAGAAATCATTGCCATTCTCGATGAGTATGTAAAGCCAGCCGTGGCAAGTGATGGCGGCAACATTCTTTTCGAATCGTATGAAAAAGAAAGCCGTACCGTCAATGTCATTCTTCAAGGGGCTTGCAGTGGATGTCCATCATCTACTTTTACCCTTAAAAATGGTATCGAGACCATGCTAAAAAATATGATGGGTGACAAAGTTCGGGAGGTTGTAGCGCTCAATGGTTGATTTTCAGTTTTCTTTAAGGAATATCTTCGATTAATTTCCATAAATTGAGAAAATTTAAAATCATTACCCATGGCAGTTTTAAAAGTTATCGAAGTATTGGCAAACTCTGACAAAAGCTGGGAAGAGGCGACGGAAAATGCAGTAGCACAAGCGGCAAAGTCCGTTAAAAACATTCGTTCTGTATATATCAACGAACAAAGTGCCATCGTAACTGATGGCAAGGTCAGCGAATATCGGGTAAATGTTAAAATCACCTTTGAAGTCAACTAAAGAGATCGCCCATACGTTTTGGCGTCCTTAGGGGGCGCTTTTTTTATGCTCTAATATTGAAATTATGCAAAAGCTTGCAGCCATACTGATGATTTTGCTATTCTTATTGAATGGTTGTGCCCAAAAACAGGAAGAGATGAAACACAAGTATACCAATGCCCTAATTCACGAAACCAGCCCTTACTTGTTACAACACGCCCACAATCCAGTAAATTGGGAAGCCTGGCACCCTGAAGTACTGCAACGGGCAAAGGACGAAAACAAACCCTTGCTCATCAGTATCGGTTATGCAGCGTGTCATTGGTGCCATGTAATGGAAAGAGAATGCTTCGAAGATGAAGAGGCAGCGAAGTTCATGAATGAAAACTTTATCAATATTAAAATAGATCGTGAAGAACGCCCTGATGTCGACCAAATCTATATGGATGCGATTCAAATGATGTCGGGCAATGGAGGTTGGCCCCTAAATATTGTGGCCTTGCCAGATGGACGTCCCTTTTGGGGCGCAACATACCTACCCAAAGAAAATTGGATAAAATCATTGGGGCAACTACACGAACTCTATCGCAATGAGCCTGAAAAAGTAATTGGTTACGCCAATGACCTATCACGGGGGATCAAGGCCATCAATTTGGTAGAGAACAAATCTGAGACCAACACCTATACCTTGGAGCAATTAAAGGTCTCCTTAGAAAACTGGGGCAATTATTTTGACACGTATTTGGGAGGGTACAAACGTGCCCCAAAATTTATGATGCCCAATAATCTCGATTTTTTGCTGCACTATGCCACATCACAGCAAGATGAAGCGGTTATGGCGTATGTCAACACTACCTTGACGCGTATGGCCTATGGGGGTATTTATGACCATATCGCCGGTGGCTTTGCACGATACGCTGTAGATACCAAATGGCATATTCCCCATTTTGAGAAGATGCTGTACGATAATGGGCAATTGGTGAGCCTATATGCCAAGGCCTATGCGGTGACCCAAAACAAACACTATAAAAATGCAGTAAAAGAAACCATCAATTTTGTCAATGAGGAACTCACCGATACCAGTGGAGGCTTTTACTCATCACTCGATGCAGATAGCCTAGACGAAACTGGGGAACTTGAAGAAGGGGCCTATTATGTTTGGGCCAAACAACAATTGCAGCAGCTATTGCAAGACGATTTTGGGCTTTTCAAAGATTACTATAGCATCAACCCCTATGGGCTTTGGGAAAATGACAAGTATGTATTGATACGTGACAAAACCGCAGAAGAAATTGCAAAAAAGCATAGTATCGACTTAGTGACGCTAGACCAAAAAATGAAAACTGCCAAACAGCTCTTGAAAAAAGCGAGAAGCAAAAGGGACAAACCGAGATTAGACAATAAAATTTTAACTTCATGGAACAGTTTAATGCTTACCGGTTTGGTCGATGCCTACCGCTATCTAGAGGATGAAACCTATTTAAAGCTTGCCTTAAAGAATGCGAAGTTCATTGAAAAACAGCTATTTAAAAATGATAAGGGTCTTTATCGCAACCATAAAAATGGAAAAAGCAGCATCAATGCTTTTTTGGACGACTATGCCAACACTATCGAAGCTTTTATAGCGCTTTATGAGGTTACCTTTAATGAAAAGTGGATCAACCTTTCCCTACAGCTTACCGATTACGCTTTAGAACACTTCTATGATAATGAAAGTGGTATGTTCTTTTACACCTCTGACAAAGACAATGCATTGATAAGAAGGACCATAGAAACCAACGATAATGTGATATCGGCATCAAACTCAGTGATGGCCAAAAATCTAATGAAGTTGCATAAATTATTCCCAGATAGGGCATTTGACAAAAAAGCGGACTTAATGCTTAAAAACGTACAGGATAATTTTGAGCAAAATGGTCAAAGTTTCGCCAATTGGTTACATGTCGTACTTTACAAGAACCTTAATTTTTATGAAATAGCAGTAGTAGGCGATGACCATCACCTGATAGGCAAAGAAATGGCCAAGCACTACTTGCCAAACAGTATATTGGTGGGAACAGAAAAAAACAGTGCCATTGAAGTACTACAAAATCGATATAGCGAGGGGGAGACATTGGTCTATGTTTGTATCGAAGGAACCTGTAAGCTACCGGTTACTTCTGCCAATGCAGCATTAACCCAAATAAAATCTTTCGATTAGGTTAACAATTGTTTAATACCCTATATTTGGCATTACCCCAACCTTGTTTAGGTTTTCAACAAATAAACCCTATTTATGGAAGAATTAAAAAATTACCAACAGCACATTGACAGGGCCATGGATTGGTTGTGGAACATGTTGCCAAATCTTGTGTTGGCCATTGTTATTTTCATTGTTGGACTTTGGGTGGTTCGATTCATCAATCGATTGGTACGCCGGTTCTTTGCAAAAAAGGATTATGATCCCACTTTAGAAACATTTCTGCAAAGTTTCATCAGTATTTCGTTAAAGATCATACTTTTTGTACTCGTGGTCACCCAATTGGGTGTCAAGACTTCTTCATTGGTAGCTATGGTAGGTGCTGCAGGCCTTGCCATTGGGCTCGCCCTTCAGGGATCCTTGGCCAATTTTGCCGGGGGAGTGCTTATTTTAGTGTTCAAACCCTTTAAGGTCGGAGACTGGATTTCAGCACAGGGTGTTGATGGGGCCGTAAAGGAAATCACGATATTCAATACAAAATTGAACACTTTCGGAAATCAAGTGGCCATTATCCCAAACGGGCAATTATCTAACGGCAATATTGTCAACTACAATGCCGAACCAATTCGACGGGACAATTTCTCGATCGGCATAGGGTATGGTTCGAACATCAAAAAAGCAAAAGACATTCTCTTACAGATCTGTGAAGCGAACGATGACATTCTTAAGGATCCCGTACCTGAGGTTTATGTAGGGGAATTGGCCGATAGCTCAGTTAACCTCGTAT
This sequence comes from Bacteroidota bacterium, assembly GCA_039184335.1. Lineage (GTDB taxonomy): Bacteria > Bacteroidota > Bacteroidia > Flavobacteriales > Flavobacteriaceae > JBCDBD01. The sequence goes on from JBCDBD010000023.1 coordinate 11,672, forward strand.
TGCGTTTTTGGGCAAAGAACGAAGTCTTCTGGCCTGCTCACTTTTATGTTATTGAAACTTCAAAATTGCGGTTTGATGAGGCTGGCATTGAAATTCCTTTTCCGCAACGCGTGGTGCATACTGGCACCTAATTTCTTTTCTTTTGAAGAACAAAATCCTTTAGATAATAGGGCTCAAAATAAGCTACATCTTCAAAATCGTCAGTTTTGAACCTCTCATGGGACAGCTTTGCCATTTCACGAGCTGAGGGTATTATTTCCCCATTAAAATTAAAATTGGGATGTTGTAATATGGCCTTGCATTTTTCAGCACCGTCACCAACGATATATACCTGCTGTTTTATGGCAAATTCATTGAATGATGATGCATTGATAATCTCTGCCCTGGTCGCTCTAATTGCGGTGTAGGCATTGTCGTAAACACAAGAATATACCTCCATACGCCTCGCATCCAACACGGGGATGATAACCATGTCTTTGGTTGTTTTCACTTGATGTGCCATACTCTCTAGGGTCGGTACCGAAATCAAAGGTATATCCAATGAAAAACAAAATCCCTTTGCTGCCGATACCCCAATACGCAACCCTGTATAGGAGCCCGGGCCTTTGCTTACCGCTATGGCATCCAATTCAGAGAATGAAAAAGAAGCCTCACGCAAGGCTTCTTCTATAAATAGATGTAGTTTTTCTGAATGGGAATAGGTAGCCGAATTCTCTTCAACAAGAGCAGCGACCGCCCCATCAACACCGATGCTCACCGAACAGTTGGTAGTTGCAGTCTCTATATTGAGAATTTGGGCCATAAGGCCACAAAGATACCTAGTTTAATGCAATTGGAATTCCAAAATAGAACTCCAATATCTTCAGCCTGAAGATATAATCGTATTTTGTACGTATCACGTCAGCTTCTGCATTGTCTACACGTGACTGCGCCTGGCTAAAATCAAATGCGTTCATCAAGCCCACCTCAAAGCGGTCTTTGGCATATTGGTATGCAACCCTTCTTGCCTCCAATGTCTTCTCAGCTGCCACATAGGCTTTGTAAAAGGTGTTGACATCCACATAGGCCTGGTTGACTGTATTTTCCAGATCCAACTTGTCTTGTTCCAATTGCAACTTTGCCTGTTCAACACTTATTTTTGAACGCCTGATACCATTTCTAGTAGTCCATCCATTAAAAACAGGAACATTCAACTGAAAACCATAGGATATTCCATCATTTTGCCATAACTGATCAATAAATTCAGTTCTAAAAAGAACGGGAAGATTGGTTACGGGATCGATAACGGTCTGACCATCTTCGTCTGTCAACAATTCAAATTGATCACTATAAAAGGTATTGTATTGAAAAAAAGCGCTCAGTGTAGGATAGGTTGCCCCCTTCGAGATCTGCAGGTCTTTTTTGGCCAGTTCTACATTGTATTCTGAAAACTTTATGTCATTTCGAAAGGTCAATGCTTTATCAAAAATCACCTTTGGTGAATTTTTTAAAATATCAGAGATCGGTATGTCATACGACTCTTCGGCAATGTCAAAATTTTCATAATCGGTAATCTGCAGCAGTTGGGCCAAATTGATTATGGAAATGAGTACCGAACTCTCCCCATTTACAATTTGCTGTTCTTGGTTGGCAGCGGTCGCCTCAATCTCCAAGAGGTCGCCCCTTGGCGACACGCCGGATTCCACCAACTCTTTGGTGCGCTTCAAATCTTGTTCTGTAACCGCATACTGCGCACGAAACACTTTTAAGGATTCTTTGTTCGAAAGTACCTGAAGATAGGCATTGGCCACATTGAGACGGATATCATCTTTTAAATCATCCAATCGATATTGGTTGGCAATGGCATTCAATTTTGCTCTATTGAGTCTTTGAATATTCTGCAAACCATCAAATAATACGACATTGGTCGATAAACTTGGCGATACTGATAAAATAGTACCCGGTACCCGAAGGTTGGTTTGGGGATCCAATACAAGACCTGTACTCTCTGAAACACTGGTCGATCCATTAAAATCAGGCAAAAAAGCTCCTATCGCATCCAATCTATCGATCTTCGCATTTTCAAGGTCCAACTCAAACTGTTCAATGCTGATGTTATTTTCAACAGCGTAGGTTACACACTCTTCCAATGTCCATTTTTTCATCTGTGCCCCTGCTGAAAAAATGGCACAAAGAAGTACTAAGGTTGAAATTATTGGTCTCATTCGTTTTTTGATTGTATTTATACTTAGCAAGGTCTCCGATCAATTAGTTACCCCGTTCGATTTGTTTTTTATCCGATTCTTGTTTGATTGGTTCTGTTTTATTCCATTGTTTTACCTCTTCATCTTGTGTTAACCCAGAAACAATTTCCACATTGATTCCATCAGAAATACCAACTTCGATATCCCTTCGCTCAAATTTCTGTTCTCCTATTTCAATCTCAACGTAAGGCTTATTGGTATCTTTATCAAATTGCAATAGTGCTTCGGGGATTACCAGAATGCTGTCTTTTTTCTCCAAGGTAAGGGAGGCGTTGGCACTATACCCTGCACGAATGAGAATTCCATCATTAACCTCCACATCACCTTCTATTTTAAATTGAACAGCTCCTGATTCCTCAACTCCCTTAGGAGCTATAAACTTTAATTTGGCATCCATTTCTTGGTCAGCTACGGCACCTAAAGTAATTTTTAGGGGCATGCCCACCTCCAATTTTCCTACTTCACCCTCATCTACCTTTCCTTCGAAAATCATCTTACCCAAATCTGCTATAGATGCAATCGTGGTACCATCATTAAAGTTGTTGCTTTGAATGACCTGGTCGCCCTCTTCGACAGGTATTTCCAAAATAGTACCATCAACCGTTGCCCTGATATTTGTATTGGCACTGGAAGAGCCCCCCGCTGACCCTCTTAAGATGATCTGGTAGTCATTCTGGGCGTTTTCAAGTTCGAGTTTGGCTTGGTTATAGGCCAACTCTATATTCTGAAAATCTTGGGCGGAAACCACCCCTCTTTCAAATAGTGCCTTGTTTCTATTGAAATCCAACTGTGCATTGCCCAAAGCTACTTTGGCATTGTTCACCCGCCCCCGGGCTTGGTATAGCGATTGTTCGTTCGGCACTACTTTGATTACCGCTATGAGATCGCCAGCGTTGACCTCAACCCCTTCTTCAACAAAAATCTTATCGATAATTCCTGTAATTTGCGGTTTGATCTCAACCTCTTCTTCAGGGATTACCTTTCCAGTTGCCACGGTTTTCTTTTCAATACTGGAAATAAAAGCATTATGGGTTTCATACTCCGTAATTGAAGTACTATTACTTTTAACAAAAAATGACGCCGCCCAAAGTACTCCTAGGACTAAAATTCCAATAAGGGTCCATTTAACGTATTTGTTCATCGTGTTCGATTATTTAGATTTTATTTTTTTACTTTTATTCTTCTCGTAGCGCATCTATCGGTCGAATGCTTACTGCCCGTTGTGCTGGTATTAATCCAATCAATATTCCTAAAACTACCATAAGTAGCATCGCACCCAATACGAAAGGTATGGGAACCGTCGGATTCGTATATGGAAAGTCACCCCCTTGGGTAAAGGAGTCTATTAATTTCAATGTGCCAGCCCCTAGGATGATGCCTACGATACCGGCCAAAAGGGTCAATGCCAAAGCCTCTAATATAATTTGGTTTCTGATCTCAGCTGGTGTGGCCCCCATGGCCCTTCGAACTCCCAGTTCCTTGGTCCGTTCCTTAACTGAGATCAGCAAGATATTGCCGATTCCGATGACCCCAGCAAGGATTGTGGCAATTCCAACAATCAACGAGAGAAAGGTCAACCCTTCTGCAAAACCAAAAATCTGTTTGAAAATTTCACCCAAATTGAATGATCCGATTGCTTTTTCATCCTCCGGATGAATATTATGCAATTGTCGCAATGCCGCCTTTACATCTTTTTCAGCCTGTACGACATCAACTGAATCATAGGCGGCAATTGTGAACCAAGCCACAAAATCTCCAGTATTATACAATTTGCGATACGTAGTAAATGGGATAAAGATATCACTGTTATTGTCCATGGGACCTCCTCCGGTGAATTTATGGACACCGACTACTTGAAAGTTGATACCATCTATATTGATATAACCCCCTAACGGATTTTCATCTTCCCCAAACAACTCTGTTTGTGTACGCTCGCCTATCACACATACTTTACGTGCCTGATCGATATCATCTTGATTGATAAACCGACCTCCATCATAAATCTTTTTGGTAGCTATTTTGGTAAACTCTGGAAAATCACCAAAAACTGAATAATTGCCTGACTTCGAACCTCGCTTGATTTCACCTGGACTTGAACCAAAAATTCCGCGGACGTTTCTTGGTGCAATGGCCATTATTTCTGGAATCCGTTTTTTTAAGACATCGGCATCGGAAAGTTTTAATTGGATTCGACGTCCTGTTTTAAATCCTCCGTAGGGCTTACTTGTATTTTGGGCCCAGACAAACATACTGTTTCGGGCTACATTCTTAAATTCTCTTTCAAAACCATTATCCAGACCCTTTGAAGCTCCAGAGAGTCCGATAAAGATATATATTCCAATAAAGACCCCAACCATGGTCAACAAGGTCCGCAATCTGTTCTTACGAATTGATTGAAAAATTTCTACCCAAGTATCCCGATCAAATAACTGTCTCATTTTACTCGTCTCTTAACGCCACAATGGGCTTTATACCGGCGGCTCTTTTCGCAGGCACAAAAGCTGCAATGGCCCCACATACGACCAATAAAATAGTAACAAAAATCGCCAGCCCGGTATTAATGCCCGGTTTGGTTATAAAATAGCTTTCCTCCAAAAATTCGCCAGAAATGGCATTCAGTACCACGACCCCAATCAACATCCCTAAAAATCCAAAAATAGCCGTAATAAAAATGGATTCGAACATGATGGTATTGGTTATACTTCTTGGTGTGGCCCCCAAAGCCTTACGAATACCTATTTCCTTGGTGCGTTCTTTAACAACAAATAACATGATGTTACTGATACCGATAACTCCAGAGATAATGACCGCAAATGCAATAGCTGATATGATAATTTGCAGTACACCCGCAAACTGTTGGTTCTTTTTAAGTTCATCCGCTAAATTGATGACATCAAAACCTCTACGATCGTCAGGACTTACTACCTTTCGCTGTTTTAAATAGGAAACCAATTTGGTTTGAAACTGCATAGCTCCTTGATGACCCAATTCTTCCCTGAAAGCAACAATCAAATCATCAAATTCTTCCTCATTGCCCTCTAAAAGCTGTCTCGTGGTATACGGAATGTAAATAAATCGCTCTTCATTATCCCCCCCTTCATCCTGAAACACGCCCACCACTTTAAATGCACTTCCGTCCACATCTATTATTTGACCCATTGCATCTTCCCCCTCAAACAGGTCTATCTCGACCATTCTACCTATGACCGCATATTTTGTACGTTCGGCAAGATCCTTATTATTGATATACCTTCCTCGCATCATCAAGCTGTTTTCAGCGGTTAGATGGCCAGGGGCTACCCCACGGGTATAATAAAAATCTGAATTTTTGCCATAAGTGATCAGGTTTCTTCTTGAGATCCGGGGAGTGAGATAATCAAGCATGGGGGCAAAGTCTTTCTCTATCGCAGCTAAATCGCTGTTATCAAATTCAATTTTACGTTTTGCCTTGTACCCCCCATAAGGCAAACTGGTTTGGGTGGCTTCCATGATGATCAAGTTGTTTGCATTTTCACCAAAGAACGCGTCGAATGTATTGTTCAGACCGTTGCCCATACCGAAAAGGGTCACAAAAATGAAAATACCCAATGCAACGGTAAATCCAGTCAGGAAGGTCCTTAATTTATTTTTTCCTATTGCTTCAAATATTTCCTTCCAAGTATCCCTACTGAACATATGAATTTGCTCTTACTTGATCAACTTTTTTATCTTCAACAATGACTCCATCCTTCAAATGGACGATACGTTTGCACATATGGGCAATGTCTTCTTCATGGGTCACTACCAAAATCGTATTGCCCTCATCATTGATCTTTTGAATCAGTTCCATTACCTCATATGAAGTTTTGCTGTCCAAAGCACCAGTGGGCTCATCTGCCAATAACACTTTTGGCTCTGCGGCCATCGCCCTGGCTATGGCAACCCTTTGCTTCTGCCCACCCGAAAGCTCCGATGGCAGATGCGTGGCCCACTCTTTCAGGCCAACCTTATCTAAATAGTTTAGTGCCTTTTCTTGCCGTTCTTTACGGCCGACCCTTTGATAATATAATGGTAGCGCTACGTTTTCAAGTGCGTTCTTATAATTGATAAGGTTAAAGGACTGGAATACAAACCCCAAGAACTTATTGCGATATTGGGCCGCCTTGGTCTCGCTCAGGTTTTTTATGGTAACACCGTCCAATGTATACTTTCCTGAATCTGCCTCATCCAGCATTCCAAGTATGTTCAACAAAGTGGATTTTCCAGAACCTGAAGATCCCATAATTGCAACGAGTTCACCAGCTTCAACTGAAAAGTCAATCCCCTTGAGCACGTGAAGGGAATTGCTACCCATTTTATAGGATTTATGAAGACCTTTGATTTCTATCATGATTGGTTTGCTTAGCTATCTGAAATCTGGTGATATGACTCACAAGATGTCGATTTGTTACAAGAATTATTCAAATATTGTGTTAAAAAACTAGTTAGCCTCTTCTTGTTTATCTAAGATATTCCAGACTTTGAGCTCGTCAGATTCAGAGATTCCAGACTTTACCTCAACCAAAATGCCATCACTGATTCCAAGTTCGATGTCTTTTCGTTCAAATTGTTGTTCCCCAGTGGAAATTTCAACAAAAGGTTGCTTTGTGTCAGCGTCAAACTGGACCAAGGCCTCTTTTATGGCCAAGGTACTATCGGCCCTTGCCAAAATAATGGAGGCGTTGGCACTTAATCCAGCGCGAATGAAAGTAGTGTCTGCTTTTTTAAGGGTACCCTTGATTTCAAATTGGATGGCACCGTTTTCTTCTACACCCTTGGGTGCAATGTAATCTAAAACGGCATCAAAAACCTGATCTTCGATGGCCCCAACTGTTATTTCCAAAGGCAGGTCTTCCTTTATTTTGCCCACTTCAGATTCATCAACCTTTCCTTCAAAGATCATTTTTTCAACATCGGCAATTGACGCGATTGTTGTGCCTTCATTAAAGTTGTTGCTCTCAATGACCTGATTCCCCTTTTCAACCGGAACATCCAATACCATACCGCTTACAGTGGAACGGATTAAAGTATTCGCTGCATTGCCATATCCTTTCGTAGTACCTGTTTTTACGATATCAAAACGTTGCCTAGCGGCTTGATAGGCCTGTCTTGCTTGGTCATAGGCCACCTGTGCCCTTTCTAGATCTGCCTTTGAAATAACACCCTTATTAAAAATTTCCAGTTGGCGGTCATAGTTTCTTTTCTGGTCATCGAGGGTTATTTTCGTATCATTGATAGCATTCTGTGCATCGTTCAATGCATTCAAATTAGGAACTACCTTAATCTTAGCCAGCAAATCTCCGGTTTTCACGTAATCTCCTCCCTCGACGTACACTTCTTCAATCACACCTGATATGTTCGGCTTGATGAGTACTTCTTCCAAAGGAAGGATACTGCCTGTTGCCACGGCTTTCTTGATAATGGTCTGTCTTGTGGCCTTCTCAGTTTCAAATACTATTGGGCTTTCCGCATCCTTTTTGTAGAGATAGTACATAGCACTACTAAAAGCAAGGATGATGATAGCCAGAATTGCGATTGTCACCGATTTTTTCATCTTATTCTATTTTTGATTGATTTATTCGTTTCTCAATGCCTCAATAGGTCGTACTCGAATGGCGCTTTGGGCTGGAATGAAACCAGCCAACAATCCGGAAAATATCAGTAACAACAATGCTGTTGTCACTACACCGACACTTACACTCGGATTGATAAACATATCCACCGGGCCAACATTGTCCAATAGGGTATTGATTCCATATATGAGCAATGCACCAAAGGTAATGCCTGCCATGCCCGATACCGATGTCAGAAAGATGGATTCCAATAACACTTGCTTTCTTATTGACCAAGGTGACTCTCCCAAGGCCCTACGTATTCCCATTTCCTTGGTACGTTCCTTTACTACGATGAGCATAATATTGCTGACCCCAATGATTCCTGATATGAGGACAAAGGTACCTACTATTATGGCAATCCATCGCATTCCCGCAAACAGGCTTTGTACACGGTTAAATTGTTCGTACAAATCAAAATAGCCAATGGCCCTTGTATCTTCAGGATGTACTTTATGTTTTTTTTTCATCACATTCACTATCCTGTCCTTAAGTTCAGAGATAGAACTCCCGTCAATAGCCGTTATCGCCATCCATCCAACTTCCTCTCCTCTATTGAAGGCTTGGGAGAATGCGGTAAAAGGAACGTAAATCTCTTTTTGATCCCCTATATCATTATCGTTGTCAGTCTTTTTATATGTGCCAATCACCAAGAAGTTCACCCCCTGTATTTTGATGTATGTACCTATTACCTCTTCTCCCCTATGATACAGTTCGTTTCTAACCCCCTGACCGATTATGGCTACTTTTCGTCTTTCATAAATGTCATTATAGTTGACAAACCTGCCAGAGGTTATTTTCATGGGTTCTTGGTTGATGATTTCAGGATAATCGCCATAGACATCAAATGCCCCCGTTTTTAAACCCCTAACGACATTATTGCCGCCAGAACTGAATCCTCCCAATTGGTTTCTGGGTGATATAAAACGCAAATTCGGTACATTATCCCTTATTAATTGAACATCTTCCCTTTCAAATTCAAACCTTCGGTTTTTTGGCAATCCTTCATGGGCCTTTGTAGTACGGCGTGTCCACATGAACATCGTATTTGTGGCTATATCACCAAAATCCTTTCTTATTCCGTTTTCCAGACCTTTTCCTGCGGCGAGCAATAATAGTAAAATAAAAATACCCCAAAACACTCCAAATGCAGTTAGGACCGTTCTGAACCAATTGGTGGTCAAAACTTCCAATATTTCCTTCCAACGATCTCTGTCAAACATTTTTGTTACTCGTCTCTTAACGCGGTGATCACCTTAATTTTTGCGGCTCTCCAAGCTGGAAAAAAACCCGCAATAGTTCCTGAAAAAATCAACAATAAAACAGTGGCTACGGCCACTTTTAAATCTACAGATGGATTGAGCACATAGTCAATCTCAACATGTGGTCCTACAAACTCCAGTAAAAGCATACTCAATATCAATCCTCCAAAACCGGATATTGCCGTTACGAAAATGGCCTCATGCAATATCATTCCAATAATACCCCATGGTTTGGCCCCCAATGCCTTTCGAATGCCAATTTCCCTGGTTCGCTCTTTAACAACGATCAACATAATGTTGCTCACCCCGACCACCCCAGCGATGATGGTACATACCCCTACAAACCAGAAAAACAATTTTATGTTTCCGGTGAGACCATAGTATCTTTTAGCCTGTTCCAGGGCATTTCCGAATTCAATGGCAGAGGTATCTTCTGGTGAAACCTGATGTTCTTTAAATAAGTATGTCTTAAGATTGTTTTCAAAAGCCACCGAAGTGGCAACCGCCTGTTCAAAATTTTCCATTCTTGGAATGGTATATTCCAAGCTATTGATCCTATCGCCCCCATTCAAAACGAGTTGGGCCGTGGTATTGGGCATTATCACACGTTCCTCTTCTTGATGAACCATTTCGCTGAATACCCCAACTATTTTAAACCGAATGCCAGATATTTCCAAGAACTCGCCAATTGGGCTCTCTACCTCTTTGAAAACATCATTCTTGATTTTGTTACCAATTACAACAACCTTGTTGTATGATTTTTCGTCGGAATAATTGATATACCTTCCCTCAACCATTTTTATGTTCTCAACAAACTGAAAATCCGGATTTGCACCAAACAAGTCATAGGCCAATGACTCTGAACCATAGTTTACCGTCGCGTCACGAATATAAATTCTCGCAGTGCCGTACTCAATAAACGCTTTGTTATTGGTTTCGATTGTCTCAAAATTATCATTGATAAATCGAATTCTTCGGCCAGGATTCAGTCCATTATATTCTACAGAAGTAACTCCAGGCCATGCAGAGACCTTGGTGGCAGCATCTTCTTGAAATTCACGTTCTATGCCATTCTGCATACCATTGCCAAAACCCAACAATACGACTAATATGAAGATACCTGACGCAACTGAAAGCCCTGTGAGAAATGTGCGCAATTTGTTCTTTCGGATGGTGTCAAATATTTCTTGCCATCTTTCAATATCGAACATAGTGGTTGGTGTTTGATGATTGATGAAATACGCGAACGTACATCCAATAGGACTGCTTGCAGATTATATTGTTACACTTTGCGGTTAAAAAAAATGTTAAATTTTAAGAACCATATTTAATTGCGCAACTTTCGGTAAGCAAAATAAAAAAGTGCTGCTACCAAAATATAGGGTATGGCCATCAAGTATACAATACCATTATTGATACCCTCTGCAGTACTGCCATCTGCTTCACTCTCGACAACTGCCCTGCACATGGCACATTGCGCATCCAATAGCTGCGGAGCTATCAGCAGTACAATAACAATCGTAAAAAATCGCACTTTTATTGGCATATCAATAGGGATAGTAAGGGGATATCATGAGGTATACCACGACTCCCGTAATTGCCACATAAAGCCAAAGCGGAAAAGTATATTTGGCCCATTTTCGATGCCCGACAACATCGTTGAGATAGCCTTTTGCATAGGTACGCAATACCAAGGGAACAACCGCAATTGAAAGTATAATGTGGGTAATCAAAATAAAGTAATACAGGTATTGCATTATGCCTTCACCACCGTATGTTGTGCTTTCTGAAGTCATATGGTATGCCACGTACATCACCAAAAACAACAATGACAGTAGAATACATATGGTCATGGTTCTTTGGTGCCACACTCTTTTGCCATTTTTAATGGCCCATACAGCAAAAACAAGCAAGACCGCTGTCAAACCATTAACAGTTGCATAAATCGGTGGCAAAAAGGCCAATGGCTTCGCGTTCGGAATCTTATAGCCAAACAATACAGCAACAACTACTGGTATTGCAATCGACACCATGGTTATCCACCTATTGAATTTTTTTTCACGTATTGAAATTTCTTTTATCATTTCTCGGTCAATAATTTTTTGATATCTTCTTTCAGTATGGTCATTTGCTGCACTTCACCTTCTTTGTTCATGACCTGTTCTTCGGTAATGGCACCCCTGTAGTAAATGATTGGGTTTCCGTTTTCATCTTCGCGAGAGCGAATGAACCCATTTTTGTCTATCAATGCAAACATTCCAGAATGTTCAAAGCCACCGGGAGCATCCTCGACCTCATTGGCCAGCATATAAAAACCTTCTTGTGCCAATCTATAAATGTCGTCTTGTGTGCCCGTCAATAAATGCCAATCGATATCGGTTATGCCATATCGCTCTGCATATTTCCTTAAAATTTCAGGGGTGTCATACCGGGGGTTGATCGTAAATGAGGCCACCCCAAAATCTTCAAATTCCTTAAAAGTCTCTTGTAGCTCCACTAAATTCCCGGTCATCACTGGACATATGGTGGGACAGGTCGTAAAAAAAAAGTCCACAACATATACCTTGCCCAGATAGTCCTTATTGGATATCAATAGGCTGTCTTGATTCAAAAATGAAAACTGGGGCATTTTTCTTTTTTGTCCGTTACCGATTACATAGCCTACATCATTTTGCAAGAAAGCAGCACTCATTCGATCTGCTTGGACCACAGAATTGCTTTTTAAACGATTTACTATTTTCGGAAGGAATATGATCCCGAAAACCAAAATAATCGCTGACACCCAAACGTAGGTGTACTTTTTTTTATTGGTTGCTCCTGTCGGCATTGTTCTTTTTTAACGCAAGGCGGTACTCTGCAAGAATGATCTTCACGTCATCTTCCATTTTATTGTTCAAATCGGCTACCGACGAAGTGTTGAACCCAAATTTTAACCCTTCGTCCACATCGTCATTTCGCCCCCTGAGATTCCTTTCCTTATCCACAATGAAAACATAGGGAGTAAAAAGGGTACCATCTAGGCTTTCATTGGTGCCAAGACCTGCAAAGAAAGTTTTGATCTGTGCTTCTGTACCAAAGGCGAAATTCCAATTTTCAGTGCCAGAAAGTGTTCCTAATTCCTTCTTGAGCGCGTTTACTTTTTCTTCTGTTCCAGAGGGTACGACCATCAGCACTTGAAAATCATTGAATCCATCAAATCGCTTGTATATTTTCTGGTTCAGGTTAAAGGCATTTCCTTTTCTTTGATCCACATTCCAGCCTAAAAATCCCAATATGGTGATTTTATCGTTTAAGGAGACCTTGCTGTCGAGCTCCCCGATATCTGGAACATCTTGTGTCAGAACGGGCAGTTTTCCAAAATTGTTTACTCCTGAGGCAAAAAACAAATAGGCCACTAAGGGAAGGACAAACAGAACAACTAAAACAACTGTTTTTTTCATGTGCAGGTTCACTCGAACAAAAATAAAAAAGACGGTACTTTTACCGTCTTTCTAGTCTGTTAGTACTTTCTTAAAAGTTCCAAGAAAGGAAACCATCTTTGAAGACGTTATAGATATAATCTGCCTCATAAAGCAGAATAAAGATCAAATAACACACCAAGAATATCGGTGTCCAAACTATGGCCCTTCGCAACGAACTTTTCTCATCACGCAGGTGCATGAAATCCCAAGCGATATAATATGCTTTGACCAGGGTCAAAATAATGAATATCCAGTTGAGCAACTTCATTCCGATGAAATAGTTCTTGGTGAGAAACTCAGGTTTTGTGATACCCAGACCAACTTCAATAGCGGTCACAACGGAAAGAAAAATAAGAACACCCCATATTTTCTGGGTATTGGATCTAAATTTTAGAAGTCCTCTAAAAATTTCTAATTTATGATCGTGCGCCATGATATCAAATTAATTTTAAACCAAATAGAAGAATGTGAATACAAAGACCCATACCAAGTCTACAAAGTGCCAATAGAGCCCCACTTTTTCCACCATCTCATAATGACCCCTTTTCTCATAAGTACCTAAAATCACATTAAAGAATATAATGATGTTGATGACTACCCCTGAAAAGACGTGAAATCCGTGGAATCCGGTGATGAAGAAGAAAAAATCAGCAAATAAGCGACTGCCATACTCATTCCGAACTAAATTCGCCCCTTCCACAACGCGAACCGCATCATTCAGTCTTGCCAAAGATTCTTCTCTGTTCAACAGTGTTTTCTCACCTTCTTCGTTAATTGTTTCGGTACGAATCAACATATTGGGACTGGCCTTAAAGCCTTCGATCACTTCATTTAAGGAATATGAGGTCTGATACCCTTCCCCGACATACCAAATACCGTTTCTTCTTTCATGCTTCACCCTATCTTCAGGCAATGTTTTTGAAAAATCGACCAAAGCTGCCCGCTCCCCTGTATCAGCCTTTACAAATTGCAATATTCGACCTCCTTTTGTTTCCAAGGCCCCGAAATCACCTTTAATGAACGTAGCCCATTCCCAAGCTTGGGAACCTACGAAGATTGCACCACCTATAACAGTCAAGAACATATAAAGGATTACCTTTTTTTGCATCATACGATGACCGGCATCGACGGCAAGTACCATGGTTACCGAAGACATGATCAAAATAAAGGTCATGAACGCAACATAATACATCGGAAAGTTTCCATGGAAAAATGGAACGTGGGTGAATACCTCATCAGCTATGGGCCAAGTTTCAATAAACTTAAACCTTGAAAAACCATAGGCTACTAGAAAACCGGAAAAGGTCAAGGCATCTGAAACAATGAAAAACCACATCATCAGCTTTCCATAGCTTGCCCCCAAGGGCTGGTTGCCCCCACCCCAAACGTTGTCTTCAGTATCCGTCGTAACCATTGTATCCATAAAATACCATTATTTTAGTAAAACTTTCACAAATTTACATCTTTTACGCTATTCGTAAAGCTAAAGTCAGTTGAAAAACTGCATGTCAATTCGATTTATTTTACGAAGTACATGAACAAAATCAGATAGACCCAAAGGATATCCAAAAAATGCCAAAACGTCGCTCCCAGTCCAAGTCCTAACATATTGGTCGACGTATATCGCATTCGCAGTTGTTGCACAATAACCACCAAAAGTGATATCAGGCCTGCCAGTACATGCAAAAGATGGACAAAGGCAATCAGAAATACATATGATATCTTGATATTGCTCGTCGGGCCCGTAAAATAATATCCACTTTCGAGCATTTGGGAAAATCCGAGAAACTGAACCATAATGAAAACAATCCCTAATGCCAAAGTCAAGAACAGCCAGAGCGTTGCCTGTTTTTGATTGTCTTTATTTACGCTGCGTTTGGCCATAACATAGGTCAGGCTACTTACTATAATGATTGCCGTACTAACAAAAAAAGCTTGCGGCAACTCAATATTACCCAGCCAATCTTTACGCTTACTGCTGACGATGTAGGCACTCGTCCAACCGGCGAAGCCCATAATCAAACTGCCAATGCCAAACCAGAGCATCATTTTTTTTGCCCGCTCTTTTTTCTCCCTTTCTGTACCTTGGGTTAAATCCATATGCTCAAATAAACTTATCAATCACGTATACCAACTGAATCAATGTGATATAGCTTACACTGACCAACATGAGGTTCTTGGCCGATGTATTGTCTCTTTTCTCATAGAGTCTAAAAGCAAAGCCCAACATCACCAAACCCATTATCAGAACAATACTTGTGGCAACCATTGATAAATGCAACCTACCTGTAAAACCAAAAACCGGCATAATTGAAATCACTATCATCCAAATGGTGTACAATATGATCTGTAAAGCAGTGCCACTGTCTTTTTTTCCTGTCGGAAGCATCTGAAACCCTCCCCTACTATAATCCTCATCAAGCATCCACCCCAAAGCCCAAAAATGGGGAAACTGCCAAAAAAATTGAATCATGAACAGGGTACCCGGTTCAATACCAAAAGTATTGGTCGCTGCTACCCAACCCAACATAAATGGAATGGCACCCGGAATGGCACCGACAAAAACTGAAAGGGGGGTCATGGTTTTTAAGGGAGTATAGGCACTGGTATACAAAAAAATTGAAATTGCACCGAACATCGCTGTTTTCGGACTCAATATATATAGCGAGATTACCCCCATAACAGTCATAACAACCGCTATGGCCAAGGCTGTATTTGAAGACATTCTACCTGCTGGTATTGGACGGTTTTTGGTACGTTGCATCAACGCATCCAAATCTTTTTCAATCACCTGGTTGTATGCGTTGGAGGCCCCAACCATACAATAGCCCCCAAATGCCAAAAGCAAGATAGAAAATAAATCAATTTGGTAAGCTCCTAAAAAATAACCTGAAATGGATGAAAAGACCACACTTACTGCCAATCGAAACTTAGTGATTTCCTTAAAATCGGCAAAAACCAAAGACCATGTTGTGCTTTCCACTGTGCTTACTGCAGACTTCATTCAGAAGTATGAATATTGGCGGCAAAGATAGCCCTGAATTGCTTTTTTTGCAACGAATTACAAGGGTTTGTGTTATTTTTTGGGCTACCCCCTTCGCTTTAAAACCGAAGAGAGATGAGATACGCACTTTTTTATATGCCCTTATCCTGTACCTGTGTGTATTGCCCAAGCTAGGGAACAATATGGAGAGGCAACTGTTGAGATCAATACTGTGAAATCGTTCGAATAAAAAAGTGAAGCACCTGTTCAAGCCCAGCTTATGATGTCGGCCACTGCAATAGGGCATCAAGCCGAACGCATATGTG
This sequence comes from Bacteroidota bacterium, assembly GCA_039184335.1. Classification (GTDB taxonomy): domain Bacteria; phylum Bacteroidota; class Bacteroidia; order Flavobacteriales; family Flavobacteriaceae; genus JBCDBD01. The sequence goes on from JBCDBD010000023.1 coordinate 27,577, forward strand.
AAGACAGCCATATACACTTAACGTTATTGTCGAAGTTCTCTTTAGCGGACAACATAAAAAAATCCCGAACGGATTTTCGGGATTTCTCTATATCTAAAAGCCAGTGATTATTGCAGCTTGAATGTTATTGGGATACTGAATGGTACCTTTACAGCCCTGCCCCGTTGCTTACCAGGTGTCATTTTAGGAAGTTTTTTGATGATTCGAAGTGCCTCAGCCTCTAAATTCTTGTCTGGACCACGCATTCTTATGTTTCCGATACTTCCATCCTTTTGAATCACAAAGATGACGTTTACCCTACCTTGCACTCCCATTTCTTGGGCAATCTCAGGGTAACGAAAGTTTTTTCGAATGTGCTTTTGCATCATCTCTTGGAAGCATTGCTTTTTGTTGCCCGATTTTTCACATCCTGGAAAAACAGGTACATCTTCAATCACGGCAAAAGGAACTGATATGTCTTCATCCACTTCTTCAACCTCAACATCCTCAACCTCCATAATCTCTTCTTCTTGACTTGTTTCAGTAGATTCAATGACAGTCTCTTCTACTTCTTCTTCATCTTCCACCACTTCGATTACCTCAGGTGCCGCTGGGGGTGGGGGTGGGGGTGGGGTCTTAATCTGCTCTGTCATCGGCACCTCTTCATCCAACTGGTCCTCAACATTCAAAGCAATGTCATAGTCGTTGCCCTTGTCGTATTTTTTCCATTCCATAGCGGCATAGACTACGCCCAATACAGCCGCTAATCCTATCACAAAGTAAAGGCTGCTGTTTTTTCCAACATCAACTTTTGGATTCTTTTTAGGTTCCATATATCTTGAGTTTAGTAGTCGCTAATTTAATTTTTTTTTTGTCATCTAGACAATTAAAACTTCCATTTTAACGGACTTTTCTTAGAAAAATACCATTTCAATACTATTATTGCCAATAATCCCCCAATGGTATTGGCCATGATATCAGCCACTTCGGCCACACGGTTTTTTGTCAATGAATATTGTAATACTTCAATCAGTATACCATATGCCACCGAAAAAACCAATGCTATAAAAGTTGTTCTTACCAAAGGGATTGTTCCCTTCGTGGTTTCCCTGATGAACAGGCAGGCCAATAGGACCAATACGAAATGAAAGACCACGTGTGCGGTTTTGTCCAAAAAGGTGACTTCAAATTCAACCTTAACATCGTGATCAAAGGAATACAGGCTAAGAATCGTAATCACTATCAACCAAGCCGTCAATAAGATAGCCCATAAATGCTTTTTAGGCACCTATCAATTCTTTATATGCCTCAGCACTCAAAAGGTCTTCTACCTGTAAGGCATCACCAATTTTAATTTTTATCATCCAACCATCACCATAAGGGTCTGAATTGACTTTTTCAGGTTCATCTTCCAAAGCCTCATTGAATTCAATGATTTCTCCGCTAAGTGGCAAAAAAAGATCAGAAACCGTTTTCACGGCCTCAACGGTACCGAATACCTCTTCACGATCAAGGGTCTCATCAAGGGTCTCAACTTCTACATACACAATATCACCCAGTTCGCTCTGTGCGAAATCAGTGATTCCGACTATGGCGATATCACCTTCTACCTTAACCCATTCATGGTCTTTGGTATATTTTAATTCTGATGGTAGGTTCATTTACGGTTATTTTTTATACCAACAAATGTAATGGAATAATGCTTGGCTATCAACAGTTGTGCCTACGGTTTTTTTATGTTCCCACCTTGTTCGTTTTCTAAAAACTTAAAGATTTAATTTCCAAAATTGTAACGAATGGTAAAGCCCGTGTTTATTGTCGTCTGGGGAAACGCTGTAGAAACCTTGAACCTTGAAAATGAGTGATCGTAGAAAAACAAGGCGTTCAAACTTTTGCTAAGTGCATAATCGGCGCTGAACTTAAATGATATCAAATTTTGACCTGAGGTGATTTGATTGTTGTCGATATCCAAATTTCGAATAATGGTCACATTGTCACGAATTGAAAAATCCGCCTTTAAGTTCAAATCTCCTTTCAACCGTGTTTTCTCACCACCAATATTGGTAACGAACTTGACATCTTTAAAGCGATACCCCAACCCCAACGTATATTCCTCCCCGTTGATCTCGGTCAAGAGATTGTTGTCAAAACTCAATGAGAGAGCCCGGTCTCTGCGAACTTCGGCCAAGAAACTGAACGAGTTTTTCATTTCAAAATCAACTCTGATCAAAGGGTTGAACTCATCGTTCAACACGACGTTGTTGATGATTTTTTCTGGAAGAAAATCTCCTGTTTCTAAATCAATAATACCATTTTCACGTTCTAAATTGGTCTGAAAAGAATTGATGCTATATGCCGCCCGATAGCCATGGCTCAATGAAAAGCGCGTGAATTTCTTTTTGAACCACCGATTTTTCATCAAACCGGTATATTTAATGTTCCAATTAGGAATGGGTATCTCTCGAAATGCATCTAGATTTACCCGGTCGACATCTTGTCCTGTATACGCTGCGAAGAATGCTGGCAGTAGCACTTCTTGCTGTGTCTTTCCGTACAGTTCAGGAAAACCATCCTCATCCAGTTCGCCAACGGCCTGACCTCGATCAGATACCAGTCGATTGGCTATAGTGATTCGATTCTCCTTAAATGTTTCAAAATTTTTGGAGTCAAACTCATCGCTCTTGCTGAAAAAGGTACCGATCATGATCGTAGAAATACTGAAATTACCGGTTTCATTGATCAACCCGTTGTTATTTTCGAGCCAAGCCTGTAGATCATAGTTCTCTTGAAGACGGGTGGTAATCTGACGGTTCGCCACCAAATCAATGGTCAGATCTTGTGTGGGTTGTGCAGTGGCCGTAATATTCAGTTGCTTGGTATTGTTCTCTATATATTGTGAATTGAACTCTGAAAAATCGGTCAACCAACCATTTCGTGCTGCATCAAACCTTACATCGGCCTGACTGCCAAAAACAAAGCCCAGAGTGGGTCTTGTGGTACCAAAAAAACCAATGGACTGGTTGTATCCCGGAAGCACCTTGCCATTGTTTTCACTGTAGTTTACATTGATTCGCTTGACCATCGTCAAAACATCTACTGCAGTATTGAATGCCTTACTTGTTTTTTTCTTTGGTTTTTCATCTTCATTTGGTACAGCTTTGTTGCCCGCCTTATCCCTACGGGATTGTCTCGGATTGGTCGGCAGTTTGCCATCTCTCTTTTTAAGGCCGATCAAATCATAAAATCGCTGCATGGTCAGGTTGGCGGTCAAGTTATGGGTATTGGCGTTTTGGATCGTATTGATCTGTTCTCCCGGATTTTCTTCCTGTACCACCTCATTTAAAGCGTCTCCTTGACGTTGCCAATCAAAATTACTGGTGTAGGTATATTGTGCATTGATAAAATTTAAAAAGGGGAATTTGTCAAAGGGCAACTCATAATTGAGCTGCATCTGTTGTGCATGACGGTTTGGTTCACCTATATCAAAAAAGCCGTCCCAAATATCCAGATCCTGGTTGATCCCAGAATTTGGATCCCCGTCATCATTAAAGTAATTTCTGATGATATTGTTGTTCGAGGCAGTTAAGTTGACCCGCAATGATTTAGAAATGCTATAGTTGAGTGCGTATTGCCAATTGAACTGGTAATTTCGCTGTTGCAACAAAGGCAAATCCAAAGCTTCTACACCAGGTTCCAGTACATCACGAAAACGCTGCTGGTTAAAAGCCCTATCAAAATTGGAATTTACCGATATGCTTGAGGGGAGTAAATTGAAATTCAAATCTTTTAGCCATTGCAAGTACTTGCCTGTCAACAAAGAATCACTTTTGGCGAACGGTGCTACCGGAGCCGGTTTAAAATTATAGTTGTAAACAAAGCCTGTCGAGACATTCTGATCTAGTGATTCAGCTATTTCGAAATCGCGGTGATTGGTTTCGTTATAGGAATAGTTGAAGGTGAAATTTTCAATATCAAAAAAGTTTTCTTCGGCCTCTTCACCTCTGTTCTTTCGTACCCCAATAAGATTAAAGCTTGTTCTTTTGGTATAGTCTTCGGCCTGTTCCCTGATAGCGTCTGCCTCTTCAGCTGTTTCTGCTGCTGCAATTCTATCATCCAATTTTAGGTCGTCATAGACTGGATCAAATTCTGGGGTAATCAGGGTTTCTGAAATGCCATAATTGAACGGTATTTGCAAGCCCCATTTTTTCGGAAATAGTTGCCCTACATTGATATTGGTGACCAGGTCATACGAAGTGGCGTCTTCGCGCAAACGTTCATTGGGCATCTGATCAATGGAACCAAATCCCGATGTACTGTGGCTGCCGGTTATTGTCACATTGGCAAAATCAGCCATGTTGGCATCAAGGGCCGCGATAGCTGCCCACCCACCGTTATTGTCTAAACCGGCCAAACGCAATTCATTGAACCAAACTTCACCCCGGGCCGGCATATCATCAATGTTTTTGATACCCACCATCATACTACGTATACTGCCCAAAGAGGGATTACCACGAATACCGATCCGATTTCTTCCGAGTGTACGTGGCGCAAATTCATCTACGGCGATAACCTCTCCATCCACTACTTCATAATAACTGATATCATCTAATGTTTGTTCGGCAATACCCAAAGATTTTACCTTGTTCAAATCTGACAGGGCAATATCGATTTCATTCACCTCAGGCCAAATTGTCTCGGCAGTGACTGAGCCAAAGGGTGTCAATTGCAAAGGCAGTTCAATTTGGTAGAAATTCTCTGAAAAATCAGTTCCTATGCGTAAAAAACCCACCAATGGAGTGTCATCATCGCCATAGTCGCCATCTGCAATTTTTTCAGCATGCATAAACATTTTGATCCGCTCATACTGGCGAATATCAATATTTACATTTTTGAAGACTCCCCGCGAATCTTCAGATTCCAAGTTTTCGACCACGAAGGAAAGTGATTGTTCATTCTGACGTATGATGGTGTTATTATTGTTCAATTGCTCCCGAACCACCCCGGGTGGCAATACATAGGGTATCGGCGTACGCTGTTCGTTCTCTTCGATATTGACCGTATTCACATCGGTTATGGTACCATCGTCAGATGGGTCGTTGTCCACATCAGGTTGTAATGAATTGGTATAGGTACGCCAATCTCCTCTTACCAAATCAAGTGTGGCAAAGCGTAATGTCACATCACTTGAAAAACCGGTTAGGTACATCCGCATGAAACTGATAGACCTAAAATCAGTGATTCCCCCTACGGCATCAGTAAAATCACTCAACGGAATTTTATATTGGATCCACTTTCGGTTCAACTGGGTTCCATCGGGCAACTCTCCTGTAAGTCCTTCCCTGACATCGGTTACATAAAGGTCATCGATAGTGGTATTGGGCCTGATTGGAATACGGTATTCGTAATAACTGTTTACCGTATTCATCGTGAGGTCTCGGTCGATATCTTCAACATCGGGCAAGGTGGTCGAGCCCCGGTTTGAATTTGTTACCGAAACCGGCGAATTGCCATCGGGGTTGTTGAAATCAAGATAGCGCTCTAAAATGCCCCCATCACGATTGAGGTAATATTGATAGTTATCCAAGGCAGGGTCATCCCCACCATTGTTATATACTGCTGCTTCAGCGATATCGTCCAAACCATCAAACCCAATATCCTGAAGGTCCCGATTGGTTTCATCTGCATCAAAGGCATAGACCAAAGATTGTGTAGCGGGCACTTGGCCCCATGAGGTAGGTGAGGTCAACTCATCGCTCACCGTGCTCGGAAGTCCATTTTCATATTGCTTTTTACCATCCTTCAAAATATCTTCTGATATATTACCCAAGTTAATGACCAACTCACCATTACTGGTAGCATCTCCATCAACATAAGGGTCCAATACCCAAAACTGTACGAATTCGACATTGGACTGCTCAAAATTGGTACTGCTCAATGATCGCATGATTCCTCCCCATCGTTCTTGTGACTGCGTGCCCGAAAAATTTGGGTTGTTATTATATGGTCCCTTTTGGTTCGGATAATAGGCAATGTCCAAGGTACCCTGTACTTGGGTTTGGCCTTGTGCAATATCCACTTGTGGAAACACCTCATCGATAAATACCCTACGGGTGGCATTAAGTGAAATATCGCTATCTGTAATACCAGAAGGTCTTTGATTGGTGTAAAAAATTGGATCGATGGTATACCAAGCCATTTTTGCCCTTCCATAACCGTTCAACAAATTATCAGGGTCTTCAGGGGAGCCTCCCTCCAATTGGCCATCTACAAATTCAAGTGGGGTACTGGCCAATGCCCAACCTAGAGAGGAACGAATATCAATCAATGCTTGCGCCCCTTCAAAATCATCGATATAGGTTGTGGTCTCTCCTTCAAAATCCGCATTTCTTGGGGAATTGGGCAATAAATAGGCAACTTCTCCCCTAACGGAAAGGTTTGAAGGTACATCGGTATCAATGTTTGGTAATTTATTGGCCAAACGGGTCAAAAAAGGAACTTCTGTACTAAAGTTACCATTCAATCCGAAAATGGTATTGTTTACAGGCTCTACGCCATAATTTGATTTTTGGGTCAATGGGCGTTCGTTCAGGTTTAAAAACGTGCCTCCCAAAAGAAAGTTCTCATTGAACTTATGCTCTACGTTGATTCCTGTGAACCGACGGGTCTGTTGTCCAAAAACTGCATTGTTCTCCACTGAAATATTGATAGGAGTATTAGAGGCTTCCAAACTTGGGTCTAAAATCTGTACCGTACCAGCCTGATAGTTCACGGTATAATCAATACCTTCCTGTAATTGACGCCCACCTGCCGTTACCCTTACCGAACCCCTAGGCACGTTGAACGCGCCTATCGGAATGCCATTGCTTCCTTCTGATTTGTACCGTCCTTTCAATTGAAACCGATTTTTCTCTGCATCTTGTAATGAAGCAGCCTTTGTTTTCGCGTACATATTGCGAAACACATAGCGCTGTTGGTTTGCATTGTAGGTCTCATCATTTTCCCGATCATATTCTTCACTGGCATCGTTTCGCAACAGCTCAAACAAATACTCGCCAAAAGGTTCTACCTTGGTAAAAATAATCCTTCCTGATTGGGTGTCGACCGTAATACCCTGCACGTAATCAAAAAAGCCATCACCACCGGGTTGTACATCATTATAAATGTTCAGGCGGTCGAGGTTAAACACATCCAAAAGGATACGTTCTTCCAAAGGTTTGCCAAAACTCGATGCCGATTCTGGAAAAGGTTCTACCGGGGAGATATAGTTACGCGGGGTGGGATCGGAATACAGAATATTCAATTTAAAATCGTCTTGACTTAACTGAAAGGCTCCGGTTGCGTAAATATTCTTCATCATCAAATCCCAAATGGGATCTTCAACATTAGTGATATTACTCTTCAGTAATTTCAGTATCAATGTATTGTTTTCAACTACGGGATTCACACCACTGGAAACTGTCGTGGCATCGATAGACCCGTTGGCAAATTCACCGACCTGAAATACTTCACCATTGAAGGTATATTGGAATGCCACACCTAACACTTCATCATTGCTCAATCGCTGGCTCAATGAAATATAGCCCAATTGCTGGTCGAACTGGTAGTCACGCCCCACTTCAAGTTTTCGGGCATTTTCTAATATGGCATAATCAAACCCTTGGTTTGACACATAACCGTTCGTGAAATTAAATCCGGCATCCACCGTGGCGATATCACGTATCGATTCTGTGAGCACACCGCCACTGTCAATCAACCCTGGATCATAATCGTTGGCATTGTTTTGCGGTAATCCATTGGCAGCAGAAGCATTGAAAAATCCCCCCGGGGCATTCCCAGCTATTCGTGTCTGTTCTGAAACTGCCTCACCCAAATCTTGAATGGCGACCACATTGCGTACATTTAGCGTTTGCTGGTTTCGGTTGGTGACCCAAACCTCTAAACGTGTAATTTGTACCTGACTTTGTATAAAGGGGTAGTTGGTAAGTGCATCGTCATAATTATCCCTAAAGTACTGGGCCAAGAAAAAGTGTTTGTCCTCATCATATTCCAATGCAGTTAACTGAAACTCATTCAAGGTGCCACCACCCTGTGCCACCACAGTGTTATTTTGGGATCGTTGCTCAGAGAATACTGCTGTAACTGTTGTTTTGCCAAACTGTAACTGTGTTTTCACTCCAAACAGGCTTTGGGCACCCGTAATGAGTGAACTGTTCAATGGCATGTTGACATTACCGACTTCAATCTTTTGCAAAATATCATCTTCTGTCGGGGTATATTCCAACTTTACCAGGTTTTGAAAATCAAAAGTAGCCTCGGTATCATAATTGGCGGTTACCTGCAACCGTTCACCTACTTTACCCAATAAACTCAAACTAATACGTTGGTCAAAATCAAAAGACAGGTTGGTTCTGTTTCGAGGCGACAATGCCGGGTTATCGTTCTTTTGCCATAATACCCCCAAATCCATGGCCACGGAACCCTGTGGAATTACCTCTATGGTATTGCCCCCAAAAATGGATTCAAAGAAATTACTGTTTACATAAAAATTGGGGAGAAGATTTTTCCTTTCTTCCTCACTACCTTCCTTTTTACCAGTGTATGCATCTATCTTTTTCTTAAAATACGATTTCATACTTTCTTTGTGAACCAATTCATAGTACTGTTCAGGAGTGAGTATGATGGGATAATTGATGTTGAAATCGCCTACGCTCTCGGTATAGATGTATCGATCCAACTCAGCATCATAGGTATATTTTGCGATGATGGTATCTGGATTCTCCAATAAAATCTGACCCAGTGAAAAACCGGTCTTTACGGAATCAATTGCCTGTTCATTTGTTTCTTGGCCCTGTACTGGATTTTGAATCCAGAATAGAACTATACAAAGAAAAATATGCTTAAATAACGCTGATTTAAGAAATCGTTTCGCCCCTCTTTTCAAACTAGTTACAAATTTTTCAGTGCCCGCTTGATTATCTCTTCGACACTTAGGGAGGAATCTTGGCTGACTATGCCATCTACCACCTTCTCTGACTGCCTTCTGGCAAAACCAAGAACCTCTAAAGCAGATAACGCTTCTTCCTTGGTTGTATTGTTTGATTGTAGGAAAACTTGGTCAAGGTCATCAACTTTTAAAATCTTGTCTTTCAGGTCTAAAATCACCCTTTGGGCCGTTTTGGCCCCAATACCTTTCACCGCTTGTATTGTGGGCACATCACCATTGGCTATGGCCTCTTTGATCTGTGACGGATTTAACGAAGACAGCATGGTTCTGGCGATACTCGAACCTACACCTGAAACCGAGATCAGCAGCCTGAAAATTTCACGTTCTGATTTCTCTACAAAACCGAATAAGGTATGGGCGTCTTCCTTAATCTGTAGATGTGTGTAAAGATGGGTTGATTCCCCTTCACCGAGCAGTGAGTACGTGTGTAGTGAAATGTTCAGAAAATAGCCAACCCCATTACAGTCAATAACTACGTAAGTAGGGTTCTTTTCAATTAATCTTCCATTAAGATGGGTTATCATAATTTTTAGTCAAGTTATCGCAAATACACCTCTTATCTTGCCATTTTGGCCTTCTTACGTTTTTCCCTTTCTTGGGCATCTATTACGGCCACGGCAGCCATGTTCACCATTTCTTCGACATTGGCACCCAACTGTAGAATATGCACTGATTTTCGAAGCCCGACCATAATGGGACCAATGGAATTGGCTTTGTTCAGACCTTTCAAGAGTTTGTAGGTGATATTCGCAGACTCCAAATTTGGAAAAATCAAGGTGTTTACTTTTTTTCCAGCGAGTTTGGAAAATGGAAAGTTGCTCTGGCACAATTCTTGGCTCAACGCAAAGTCTGTTTGAATTTCACCGTCAACCACCAAATCAGGATTTTTTTCATGCAATATTTTTACCGCCTCACGTACTTTATGTGCGTTGGCATGGTTTGATGAACCATAGTTGGCATAGGAAAGCAGGGCCACAACAGGATCAAAACCAAAGGTCGATGCTACGTTGGCCGTCATTTGGGCGATTTCTGCCAATTCTTCGGCATTGGGATCGATATTGATCGATGTATCTGCCAAGAACATAGGCCCACGGTCAGTGATCATGATATTAACAGTAGATGCCTTGCCCACACCTGATGCCCTACCAATGACCTCAAAAACTGGTTTCAACACTTTGGGGTAAGCCCTTGAATAACCAGATATCATACCGTCGGCATCACCTTCGAGCAACATCATTGCACCAAAATAGTTACGTTTTCCCATGTTGATCCGGGCACTATATTGGGTCTCTCCTTTTCGCTTTCTAGCCTCCCAAAGCTTCATCGCATATGTGGTCCTAATCCCACTTGAAGCTTCGGACCTTGGATCAATGATGGGAACATCGGCATCGAACTCCAATTCTGTCTTCAGTTTTCTGATGGTGTCTTTATTGCCAAGCAATATGGGCCTTGCTATACCTTCTTCATGAACTATTTGGGCCGCTTTCAACACATCAAGCAATTCAGCTTCTGCAAACACAATTCGTTTGGGATTCACCTTTGCCCTATTGTGTAGCATTCGCACTACTTTATTGTCATTGCCCGATCGTAAGTAAAGTGCTTCTTCGTACTTCTCCCAATTCGTTATGGGTGCTTTGGCCACACCACTGGCCATGGCAGCCTGGGCAACTGCAGGAGGGATTTTGGTAATCAGCCTAGGGTCAAAAGGCTTTGGGATAATGTATTCTTTACTAAAGGTCAATCTTGTGGTATCATAGGTAATGTTCACTTGTTCTGGTACAGGCTCTTTGGTCAAATCGGCCAAAGCCTGAACTGCCGCCATTTTCATTTCCTCATTGATTTTTGAGGATCTTACATCCAAGGCGCCCCTAAAGATGAAGGGAAAACCCAATACGTTGTTTACCTGATTGGGATGATCCGACCTACCGGTAGCCATAATGATATCATCCCTTGTTTGGCAAGCAAGGTCATACCCTATTTCAGGATCTGGGTTTGCCATGGCAAAGACTATGGGGTTCTTGTTCATCGAAAGCAACATCGCCGGGGTAACGATATCTGCCTTTGACAAGCCTATGAACACATCGGCATTATTCATGGCCTCTTCCAGTGTATTTATTTTTCGGGCTGTAGCAAACTCAGATTTCTGTGCTGTTAAATTAGTTCGATCCTTTCGAATGACGCCCTTACTGTCAAGCATGACAATATTTTCGTCTTTTGCCCCAAACGATTTGTACAATCGTGTGCAGGATACTGCTGCGGCACCAGCTCCACTGACCACGATCTTGACATTGCCCATATCTTTTTTTGCCAGCTCCAAAGCATTCAACAAAGCTGCTGCTGAAATGATTGCGGTGCCATGTTGGTCATCATGCATCACCGGAATATCGAGCTCCGCTTTCAACCTTCTCTCAATTTCAAAGGCTTCAGGAGCTTTGATATCTTCTAGATTTATACCTCCAAAAGTGGGCGCAATAGCTTTAACAGTTTCTACAAACTTATCTACATCCGAGGCATCCAGTTCAATGTCAATTCCATCAATATCGGCAAAGATCTTAAACAAAAGGCACTTACCTTCCATTACGGGCTTCGAAGCCTCTGGCCCTATATTCCCAAGACCCAACACCGCAGTTCCATTGGAAATCACCGCCACCACATTGCCCTTGGCGGTATACCGATAGGCCTCATCCTTATTTTTTTCGATCTCAAGGCAAGGTTCTGCTACCCCAGGGGAATACGCAAGTGCCAGATCACGCTGTGTTGCATAAGGTTTAGTCGGAACTATCTTGATTTTACCAGGACTTGGTTTCGCATGGTATACCAGTGCTTCCTTCCGTTGTTTATCGTTGCTCATACCTAAGGGATTTTACAATGTAAAGTTAGGTGTATTCTTGAGATATTGCTTTTTTACGGCAATTTTCAATTGCCATAAAAAAAGGGCGGTAACCAGTGGCCACCGCCCTTTGTAACTCAAATAAAATTACCAAAAATATCCAACAACCAGGGTTGTCACGAACAAAAGTACCAATGCAAGATACCTGTAGTTTTTATACCAAGGAAGGGCTTTAAGCTCTTCTGTTTCTTCAGCAAACATTTCTTTTTTATAAGTATATTCAGCTACTTTGGCAGCGTCAGGGCGACCAGTGGCCAGACTTACGAAAACATGGACAACCACACTTATGACAAACAACAAATTCGCTTTTGCCAGAAAATGAAAATCATTGACATAAGGTGAAATATCATATGATGCAGAGAGTATCATGAAAATCGCGAACACCCCCCCTACCAACAGACTTACAAAAGCTCCGGTGGCATTGGCTCTTTTCCAGAACAATCCCAAAATAAAGGCTGATACTACGGGTGGGCATGTAAAAGCGATGACCAACTGCAAATAACCCCAAAGTGAATCACTGACCTTTTCAATAAAGGGTACCCAAAGTGAAGCCAGTACCACTAAGATCAATGTAGCGATCTGACCTGCTCTAACCAACTGTTTGCTGGTCATCTCAGGTCGTAGTTGTTTTACAAAATCCATGGTGATCAAAGTTGATGCAGAGTTAAAGGTTGCCGATACTGAAGACATCATTGCGGCCAACAGACCTGCAACGACCAGACCCAATATGCCTGTTGGCAACAGTTGAAACAACAATACCGGATATGTTAAGTTTGGGCAATCAACCAAGTTCTCACATATACCGCCATTGGCCAATGGATAATTTAGGTTGGAAATATCGAGTGCACTGAACAAAAGCAACGCCAATACCCCTGGAATCACCATAATGAAAATTACCGGAAGCTTCAATAGGCCTGCAAACAAAGCTCCCCATCTGCCATGGTTCAAATCTTTGGCACCCAAAACACGCTGCACCATAAATTGATTATTGGCCCAAAAATAAAACCCCAATAGTGGAACACCCGTCAGTAAACCCCACCAAGGCATAAACTCATCATTATCTGGCCTGACCAAACTAAAGACCTCTCCTGAATTGGAAGGAATATATTTGCCTTCTGCAGCCCGATCCCCAAAGTTCACGTCGCCTGATGCCAATGCAACATCCAATTTTGACATCATTCCGCTCCATCCACCACCCAACTCATCAAAAGCAAAATACGTCAATAAACAAGAGCCAATGATCAACAATACGGCCTGAATGACTTCAGTCTGAATCACAGAGTTCAATCCGCCGGGAATGGTGTAGGCCGCCGCCGCTATCGCAAGACCGATAATAATATAGGTAGAATCCACACTTGGAAAAAGTAACTTGAGTACAATGCTGCCCACGTAAAGGCCAGCGGCAGTATCCACAAGTACATTGCCCACTATGGTAATCAATGAAAAGTAATACCGTGATCGTTTGTCATAGCGCCGCTGCATAAACTCAGGCATGGTATACACCCCTGACTTCAAGTAAAAGGGCAAGAAAAAGATGGAGAAAAAGATAAGGATCACCACTGCATACCATTCATAGTTGTATACATTGACATTGGTCTGAAAACCATCAGACGCCAACCCTACCAGTGTGGAACTCGAAATATTGGCCGAAAAAAGTGCAATGCCCACAATGGGCCAGGTCATGGTTCTACCCCCTAAAAAATAATCTTCTGAACTGCTTCTTTTAGATTTTGAAATTCCATAGATAATGATTCCAACGAGGTATACGAGAATGACTACAATGTCAAGGGTCTGCAATCCACCCATAATTTTCTTGATTTAGTTAGTTTAATTGGTCAGCCATCCTTTTTTGACAGGATGGTAAAATAGCATGGTCAGAATTGCAATATTTGTAATTCTGGTTGATTTCGAATATAAGATATTTAGCTTTTCCTTAAAAATATCTTAACATCTAAAACCTCAAAAGCAGTTTCGAAATCGTTTGCGTAAATCACCGGAACCGCAAAAACTTGATATTTCGGGTCAACCCTGAAAACTTTGTCCGCTTGACAGCAGATTTTTTGAAAACTTTTTGAAATACCTCTTCTGTAATTTCATCCCAATCTTTTTTTGTCATCGATAGCAATTCTGGGTGGGGATGAAACAATGGTTCGGAATGGGGTTTTGAAAACCGGTTCCAAGGGCATACGTCTTGACACACATCACAGCCAAACATCCAATCATCAAACTTATCTTTATATCCGGTGGGAATCTCATTTTTTAGCTCAATGGTAAAATAAGAAATACACTTACTGCCATCGACCACATAGGGTTCGACGATGGCCTGCGTGGGGCAGGCATCGATACATGCTGTACAAGTGCCACAATGGTCGGTGACCGGCGTATCGTATTCGAGTTCTATATCCACTATGAGTTCAGCGATAAAGTAAAAGGAGCCCACCTGCTGCGTCAACAGGTTGCTGTGCTTGCCAATCCATCCTAAGCCACTTTTCGCAGCCCAGGCTTTGTCCAACACCGGTGCTGAGTCTACAAATGCCCGCCCGTGAACTTCACCAATCTCTTCTTCAATAGTATGAAGCAGGTTTTTGAGCTTGTCTTTTATCACAAAGTGATAATCGGTCCCATATGCATACTTTGAAAGCTTGTATGATTCCTCGTCTTGATTTTGGGATGGATAATAGTTCAATAATAATGAGATAACCGATTTTGAGCCTTCAACCAGTTTTGTAGGATCCAATCGCTTATCAAAATGGTTCTCCATATATCGCATTTCTCCATGCATCTCCTTTTTTAGCCATTTTTCCAATCGTGGGGCCTCTTCTTCCAAAAAAACGGCCTTTGAAATCCCACAGGACAAAAAACCGAGGCGACTGGCTTCGGCCTTTATGATATCGGTACGCTGTTGCTTTATCTCCATTGACCTTGACACCCCTCTCTTTTTAGAGAAAGTTCCATTCATTGGAGGCTAAATTACAAATCTTCCCAACAATAGATAAGTAGGATCACACAGGGGGTTTTTCAACCAAAAGTCATAAATAGTGCTTCTAAAATTCATCTACGATGTCTAAGCCCTGTATCGTATCAATACATTGAACCTTTTTAATATGATTTTGTCATACAATTCTTTCTAAAATGTGAGGGGGCACTTTTGATCAATAAACGAAACAACAACTTCCACAGGTTTTGCACTTCCATACCATATTGTTCACAACAATTATCTGGAAATCACTGATAAAGCTGCTTTTTTTGTTAAAACAAACATAGCTACCCAATCTAGAATGGCCTATAATTTTAACCTTACTGGCAAAGCTTTGCTCCAAAAGCTTTTTCTTTTTTTATTGCTATTTGCCCTTAATAGTATACATGGGCAATTGAGTGACCTCCATTATTTACCCCCTCTAAAACAAGGACAAAACAATGCGGGTATCAGGGATCAGGCCATCTATCTCTCTACCCCTGAACCTACAACCTTTACCGTTAATGCTTATCAAGGTACCAACCCAACCCCTGTAGCTACTTTTAACATCTCCAATGTTAGCCCTGCGGTTTGGACTTTAAGTGATGGAGACAACAATATCATTCTGGTCAACAATGCAAATACGGGTGTTGTTCTTACTAATAGTGGTCTACGCTTTGAATCTCCCAGCGGAAATCGATTCTACGCCAACTACCGGGGTAACTCAAATTCACAGGCTGCCTCATTGACGGCAAAAGGTAGACAAGCCATGGGTACACGATTTAAATGGGGCGGTGTTCCCAATTTAGGTTCACACCCCTCAAAATCGAACACTTTAGGAATCATGGCCACTGAAGACAATACAACCGTACAGCTTTTCGGTTATGACCCTGGTTGTCAGTTTAGGGTAGGAAATGATATTGCAGGAATTACTGATGACACCTATACCGTAACCCTGAATGCCAATGAATCTTTTGTATTTGAGACCTACATCGGAAACAATCCTACCCAAGCACATGAAGATGGATGGATCGGGGCTTCCATTCACTCAGATAAGGATATTGTCATCAGCAATGGTTCAATCAACTTTGGGCGGCAAGCCAATGCTAATAATCGGGATGCCGGTATAGACCAACCTGTACCAGAAAACAGGTTGGGTAAAGAATATGTCTTTGTACGTGGTAATGGTAATACCAATGGGTCAACGGAGTTTCCGTTGATCATTGCAACTGCTGACAACACACAGATTTTTGTCAATGGTTTAACTACTCCTTTAGCCACTATAAATAATGGAGAATATTTTGAAGTGCCCAGCAGCTATTACTCCTCAGGCACTGTAGGTGCAAATATGTTGGTGCAGACCACCAAAGATGTGTACGCTTATCAATGTATGGCAGGGGCAAGTCAGGTATTTACACAGGGGCTTAATTTTGTAGCTCCCGTAAATTGTTTGTTACCAGATGTTATGGATAATATCCCTGACATTAGAAATATGGCAGGCACCAATGTTACAGGCGGTATGACCATTATTGCCGCAGTTAACACTCCAGATGCCAATATTCAGGTCGTAGACGGCAATGGACCGGTAACCTTACCAGCTTCAAACCCCGTCGCTGGATCAACAGATTGGAAAACGTTTTTTATTCCAAACCTTAATGGGAATGTGAGCGTACAATCGACTGGACCAATGGCTGTCGGTTTTTTTGGGTATAACGGGGCAAGAGGTGTCGCCGGTTATTTTTCAGGGTTTGATACGGTACCCGAAGTAACTTTGGAAATTGTTGGAGGCACCGGATGTTTTGTTGGGTCAACCATATTGGAGGCTACGGGAAACTTTGATGCCTATCAATGGTTCGGCGATGGAGCATTGATTCCGGGTGAAAATGGCCCAAGCTATGCCCCATCCATTGCAGGTGATTATTTTGTACGAGGCACCAAAGGTCCTTGTACCTACGATTCGCAACCCGTAGCTGCCTACTATTGTGATCCAGATGTCGTGGTGAACAAAACTGTTGACAATCCTGAAATTACTGAGGGTGAAACAGCAACTTTTACGATCAGGGTACAAAATCTCGGGGCCGGGCCACTTACCAATCTTCAAATTACAGACAATATCCCAACTGGACTCACATTGCTCTCCGCTTTTACCATTTCTGGTACTTGGAGTGGCAATACTTGGAACATTGGTACTTTGAACGGTGGTGAAACCGCATTCTTAGAACTTGAGGTACAAGCAGACCCAATTGATACCTTGCCCTTGTTACATTTGGCGAATACTGCTATAAACACACAAGACCAGACAGATGTCAATTTCACACAGGACAATCCCACGGCATTGATTACAGTGCATAACGATTTTGACAATGATGGGGTGATTGACATTGTCGATTTGGATGATGACAATGATGGCATTTACGATACGGAAGAATGCACTCCGATAGAGAATAACTTAGCAACTGGTGCTTCAGTGACCATGAGCTCTACAATTATGGGGGGTGATGGCACCAATGCTGTTGATGGTGACACCAACGGCAACTTTGGCAATGGCTCCGTAGCGGAAACCGATACCACGACCCCAAATGAATGGATCACGGTCGATTTGGGCAGTAGTCAATACTTAGATGAAATTGTAGTTTGGAATCGCACTGACTGTTGTAGTGATCGATTGTCAAACGCTTATGTCATTGTATCGAACAATCCTTTCCCCGCCAATACGAATCTACAAGATGCATTGGCCAATGCCACCTATGCCTTTCAATTCGGAAATACCACAGGCCTCACGGAAAACAGGGTTTTTATCGGTACATCGGCCAGATACATACGGATTCAGAAATCAGGTACCAATACTAATGGTGATGCCCTAAGCATAGCAGAGATACAGGCCATTCAAAAATCGATTTGTGATCCAGACAATGATGGTTTACCCAATTCACTGGATTTGGATAGCGATGAAGACGGTTGTAGTGATGCCAATGAGTATTATAAAGACGATAATGCTGACGGTGGTGACGGTGGTGAATACGGCACAGGGATACCTGTTGTTGATCTATTGGACGGTACGGTAAACGGAGCTTCCTATACGGCTGTATTCGCACCTGAAATTCTTTTGGGAAATACTTCAGAAGACCTTGGAGGTGCCGATATCAACGGTCAAGGGGTCAATCTTGGACAGACCTTTCAATATGTACTTCGTTTTCAGAATACAGGTGATGACAATGCGGTAAACTATACTATCCGCGACATATTGCCAAATAATGTGACCCTTGATAATGTTGATGTATCGAATGCTCCTGGCACAACACATAGCTATGACATCAATACTAGAACCATTACATTTCAAGTTCCCGATAACTTGGTAGAAGTCGGTGACCCTGAATACAGTATTCGTATTACGGTGACCATTTCTGGCAACTGCTCCGATTTTGTGGATGCCTGTTCTTCGCAATTGGAGAATAGGGCCTATTCAACATTTCAAGGTGTCTTGAATACGACCGTGTTTACTGATGAGGATGGGGCCTCAAACTTTCCCTGTAACAGTGTACCACAAGTCGCCAACAATACCATATTGGATGATTTGGCCAATTGCAGCCAAGCTAGGACCGTTCAACTGTGTGGGGACGATGTACTACTCACCGCTGGAGCAGGTTTCAATACCTATACCTGGGCCATTGACACTAATGGAAATGGACAAATTGATGGGGCAGATACCATAATGAACGATGGGGATCCTGATGGTGACCCAAGTACCTTATTGGTAACCGACATAGGAAACTATATCGTAGAAAAATCGGCCAATAGCAGTTGCCCCGATTTGACCGAATTAATTACAGTAGAACGCTTTGGCACAACACAGACCAACCCCATCATAACTTATTTTAACCAAGTAAATGCTGATGGCAATCTTGATAATGACCTGCAAGGTGAAATTGTGACCTGCTCAATCGACGGAGATCTTTTACCAAAACTATTTTTATGTGGTGATAATGATGAAGCTACCATACAATTGGGCATTACCGATGCTGACAGTATTGTTTGGCAACAATTGGATGAGACAAGTTGTGCCGATGTGGGTGATGACTGTGCCAATAAAAATGCAACATGCACTTGGAACGATTTGGCCACACAAGACAATTACACGCTCACCGATAGTGGCAGATACCGTGTGGTCATCAATTATCAAAATGGTTGTTTCAGCCGTTTCTACTTCAATGTGTTCAAAAACAATCTTGATATTTTATACAATTCATCTGATATACTCTGTAACACTCCAGGGAACATCAGAATTACCAATTTGGGCAGTGGTTACGGTTTTCAATTGGTCGATGCCAGCAATGACAACATCATTGTACCCTTTGCTGATGATAACGGTCCAAATTTTGATATTACCACCAGTGGCACCTACAGGGTTCAGATCACCCAATTAGATCCCATGTCCGGTGACCCCATAGCAAACAGCTGTATTTTCGAAACAGAAGACATTGGAATATTGGAACGGGACTATCAAGTCACGCTAAACACCACACCTGCTGACTGCAATCAATTGGGAAGTATTGAAATTCAAGCACTGAATGTATTACCCAATTATAATTACGAACTTCGGTTAGATGATGGCAGTAATGGTGGCCAGGGTACTTTCGTGGACAACCATGTCGCATCAAATGACAACACATACACCTTTACCAATGTAAACCCAGGAGATTATATTGTCATCACGACCACTGATGATGGCTGTACCGACACACAACAGCTCACTGTAGATGAAATACCGGAACTCACCCTGGGTGCATTGACCACTGAAAACATTACCTGTACTGCGGGCATCGTTGCCCTTACCCCTAATGGCGGAAGTCCAAACCCAGATTACGAAATGGCCATATGGAGTAAAGATGGAGTCGACCTATATGCAAGCCCATCTGATGTACCGGCATCAGCCCTACAGACCACACCTAGTTTCTTATTTGGCTATCGAGGTACACCAACCACCTATTTTCCCAATGAAGATGGTGACTATGAGTTCATCGTATTTGATGGTAATGGTTGTTTTGCAATTTCAAACAGCGTATATGTCGAAGAATTGGGTGGCCTTTCAGTATCGGCGTCACATTCGGGCATCGTTTGTGCAGATTCTTCAACGGCATCATTGAGCGTTGCCGTTACCGGTGGCACATCCCCTTATCAATACAGTCTTGATGGGGGCACCAACTATCAGACCAGTGATACCTTTGTCAACCTCCCTGCCGGGTTCTACACCATTACCGTTATGGATTCCAGTGGAAATGGCGGAGTGGGCTGTATTGAAACCTTGGATTATGAGATTGACCAACCCTTCAGGTTAACGGCTTCTGCAGCAATTGTAGAAGATGCCTCCTGTAGCCCTAGTGGTGCCTTGGTGAAAATATTGAATGCAAATGGCGGTCAATCCCCCTATGAATACAGTTTTGATGGTGGAAGCAATTTTGGCACCGGGTATTCCAGCAACCTATTGCCTGGCAACTACCAACTGATTGTCAGGGATGCACTAGGCTGTACCTATGATATGGACCTCACGGTACCGACTGTCATTGCGGATCCCAGCTTTGGCCAAGATGTCGTCTATGCATGTGACGGTTCAGGCACGATTACCATTACACCATCCAATACTACCGATTTTAGCTATACCTATGCGTTAAACGGAACACCAAATACACCGGCAGACAACAATAGCTTTGCAGGCATTGGTGATGGTACATATACAGTCACCGCTGGATATTCCAGTAGTATTGCACCCAATCAAAGTACACTTTTCTTTGAAAATTTTGGAGCTGGGCCTACTACCCAGATTGGCGAAATCGGACCAGGTTATTGTTACGAGCCCCAAGATGGTTCTACAACTGCATGTAACCTGGGGCCAGCAGGTATTTTGGTGAATGGGGAATATACCGTGACCAATTTTGTGACCAATCCCATTCCAGGATGGCGCAGCCCAAATGACCATACAGGACTGGCCGATGGGCGGTTCTTAGCCATTGATGTAAGTACCTTAGCTGGAACCAATGGTATTTTATGGGCACGAAGGAACATCGAAGTACTACCCAACCAAGATATCACCATTTCATTTTGGGCCTACAACCTATTGATTACTTCGGGCAACGGCAACAATCCCGATGTTTTGGTCGAATTGGTCGATACCTCAGGTACTGTACTTGCTAGCGCTACAACAGGTGATGTACCTAAAAATAACAATGCAGATGATTGGCACAATTTCTCCTTTAACTTTAATCCAGGAGCAAACACATCAGTTGATATTGTACTGCGCACCAACTTGAACAGTGATTTTGGCAACGATTTGATTCTCGATGATATCCAAGCGGTCCAATCACCAGAAATCTGTGAAAAAACAGAGGACATCACAGTTGTTGTCGAACCGAACCAAGCGTTTGAAGCCCAATTGTTGGGTGTCACCAATCCTAGTTGTAATGGAACCTCAGATGGATCGATTCGTTTTGAGGTCACCAACTTCGATGCTGTAGCTGGTTTTGAATACTCTTTGGATGGTGGCACCATCTGGAATACCGAATTCAGTTCTCCCGTTACGACTACTACAACACTTGCTGATGGCACATATACCGTTTTGGTCAGAAAAATAGACGATACCTCTTGTACTACTGACTTTGCGGCCACTATTACCGAACCAAGTGCTATCGTTGCGTCGCTAAGCTTGACAGCAGACTATACCTGCTTTAACACAGGGGCCACTTTAGAAGCTTCAGCGACCGGAGGTTCGCCTGGCTATGAATATCAGATAGAGGACACTTTAGGAACCATTGAAGTGGCTTTTCAATCAAGTCCTTTATTTCCAAATATCACTGATGGGGATTATGTGGTCCGTGTAAGGGACGCAAATGGATGTGAGGTGTTATCTCCTACTCCAGTGACCATTGTTGCTCCACAAACGGTCACATTCGATACAACGGCCACATCTTGTTACGATGGACAAAATAATGCTACAATTACGGCAAGTGTAACCTCTGGAAATGGAGATTACACGTTTAGAATTAATGGGGGAGCATGGCTGACCCCTACACCATCAACTGCCACCAGCTACACCTTCAATGGACTCTCCAATGGCTCATATACCATTGAAGTATCTGATGCCTTTGGCTGTATGTCAAGTATGGAAACTGTTACCATTGACCCTATCTTATTGGCACAAATCGTAAAAATCGATGTCACCAGTTGTGCAGATGGAAGTATTACCGTGACTCCTTCTGGGGGAGATAGCAATTACGTATATGCTTTTTTGGTCAATGGAACCGTGGTTGCCGATTCTGATTTTGGGGGTTCAAATACATTCACAGTCAATAGTGCTTCAGCAGCAGATTATGATGTGTATGTAAGGGACAATAGTGGTAGTGCACCGTACTGCCAGTATCTAGAAACCATTTCTATTACCAATACTCCGGCCCTAGCGTTCACGGCTATACCGACTGATGCCATATGTCATGGTGAAACAGGCAGTATCGCTGTCAATATCAGTTCGGGTGTTGGCCCTTTTACCTATGAGTTGGTTGATGTGGACAATGGTATTTCAAGCGAAATCCAAAACGGAATTGTAAGCACGACAAGAACCTATTTTAATTTGAACCCAGGGCAGTACAACGTCATCATAACTGATGCTAGTGGTTGTTCAAATTCCATAAATGGGATTGTAGTGGCCGAACCGGATGAATTGACCGCAGACATCACGGGTATTACCCCAATGAACTGTACAGGAAGCTTGGCTGATTTTGGATTTGCCTTTAGCAATTACCCAACCACTTTGGGCACCATAGAATTCAGTGCAGATGGCGGTGCCACATGGATTGCGGACAATAGCATTCCCGGCACCTCGGATCAATTGACAGGTTATGTTTCTGGATCCACGGTATATCCTTCAATGCGAACCGTTGATGGCTTGGGCAATACCGTCTGCCAAACAGACCTGCCTCCATTTATCATTCCATATCCCTTGGATGACCTAGACATCACTATTTTACCCATTATTGTCAATTGTAACGAATTGCAGGTTACGGTCAGAGGTCAAAACGGTACTGCACCTTATGAATATACCTATTCTGATGACCCCGCCAATTTTGACCCTATTACGCCTGCCCATGGATGGACCGTACAATATCCATTGGGGACCACCCATACCTTCACAGGATTAATTCCCGGCAAAACCTATGCATTCTATGTTAGGGATGATGTAGGCTGTATTCGACAGAGTAATGTGAATGTCAACGATATTGTGACCAATCCTATGGAAATAGCGGCTACCTATGAGCCTTCATGTAGTGCTGCAAATGATGGCCAGATTACCTATACCATTACCGATACCGATGGAATTACCGAACCACAGATGAGCTGGACATTGTATGACACCAATGATAATGTGATCACCTCAAGTGGGGGCAACGTTGCTTACTCCAGTACCATTTTGATTACCGGACTGGCACCAAATGAATATTACATTGTGGTAGAACAAGTAGATGCAGGGGGAAGCACACAGTGTACCAGCGGTACAGAAAACCTCATATTGGAAGAACTCGACCCAATCACCGCTAATCTTAGCGTTTTACAAGATATTACCTGTGAAGGCCCAGGCTTGATTCTGATCAATAATATCTTGGGCGGGGGGGGCACATACAATTATACGGTAACAGGCCCTGCCCCATTTACTGCAATCAGTGGCACCACCGACAATCCGGTTGAGATTCCGGCAAATTCACCTGCTGGCAGTTATCATGTTGACATTAGTGATCAGTATGGCTGTACAACAGCTTTAGGTAGTGTACTACTCAACCTCTCATCCAATCCAACGATTTCTAACATAGCTGTTGATAATTGTGGTACCTCGGCAACAGTGACTATTAGTGCAAGTAGTTCTTCTCCAACGATATTGTACTCGTTGGATGGAGGTTCAACATATTTGGACAACAGCGGTGTATTTACCAATGTTGCCCCGGGCAGCTATACCATTTTCGTAAAAGATGGTAATGGTTGTACAGCATCACAAGGTATTGATGTACAACCTTCATTACAGGCAAGTGCAGTTCTGCAAGAGGTTTTAGGCTGTGGTGCAGGCAATGAAGCAGAAATTTTGATAGCAGTCACTTCCGGGTCAGGAAACTACGACTATGAAATATTGGGTACTTCAACAACCATGGTCACAAGACAAGGGTTGCCATCAAACCCGTTGACGGTTCCCGTTTCCACCGCTGATACCTATACGGTGAACATCTATGATACCAGTACCAGTAGTCCAGAATGCAACAGAAGCTTTACCATTGATATTCCTGCTGCCACATCACCCAATTTCAGCGTTTTACCAAATGATGTCAGTTGTTTTGGAGATTCAGATGGTTCCATTGCCATTACAGAAGTCAATAACGGTATCAATCCGCTTTCATATGCAATAACCCCAAATTTGGGCACTTTCAATGCCGCAACCTCGACTTATGAAAACCTACCTTCTGGAAGTTACGACATCACAGGGACTGGCCAAAATGGGTGCCCTTTCACAATTAATACCATTGTAATTGATGAACCCAATGCCATAACGTTCAACCTACCATTGGTAACGCCTTTTGGCTGTTCAACGGGCAATGTGACCAATAATGCGGCCATAACCATTGACGTGACCAGCATCACTGGGGGAAGCGGTAATTTCATTAGATATGAATTTATAGACAATGCAACGAGCAACCTTCTTCAAACGGGAAGTGATCCAAACTATACCTACACCGACTTTACTGGGGGTGATGTCATTGTTAGGATATTTGATGATAGGGGCTGCCCGGGTGAAATGACGGTCAACATTCCTGCTTTTGACGAATTATTGAGTGCCACGGTTCATATTGATGACCAAATCAGTTGTACAAACCATGGTGAAGACATCAATATCAATGTCACTGGAAGTTTGACCAATTACGGATCAAACCCTGCCAATTACGAGTTTAGAATACTACCTTCAACCACTTATCAAGCATCCAACCAATTCTTGGACCTAACAGCTGGTAGCTATACATTCGGAGTCAGAAATATTGCTACGGGCTGTGAGCTCACCATAAACCATACTGTTGAAGAACCCAACACTTTTGATGTCAACGTTGAAAAACTTACCGATGCAGTCTGCTTTGGCGATAATGGGAGCATACGCCTTACCCTAATTGATGCCACATATACAGGTGGCTTCAATTGGAGCGTCTTTAATACCAACGGTACCCCAGCCGACCGTTCTGATGATGGTGCGGCCATCTTAATGGGAAATTCAACGAGCAGCGGCCCAACACCGACCATAGTTATCGCACCAGGAAATTATTTGGTTGAAATCGTGCAAGACGCATTTCCTGAATGTAGTCAGGTCAGGTCGTTCAGCATAGCCACACCAATAGCACCCATAACGTTGAACCCTACACTATTGACCGACGTAGGTTGTTCGAATGACCAAGGAAGCGCCACTGTCATTCCTGCTGGTGGCCAAGCGCCCTATACCATTGATTTAACCCATGTTGCGAGTGGCACGGTAACCAGTGCATCTTCAGTAAACAGCCATCTGTTCCAATCGCTATCTGCTGGGCAGTATACCATAAGCGTTACAGACGCCCTTGGTTGTACAGAAACATTCACAAATGTTTTTGAACTCTTATTGCCCGACCCAATTTCGGGCAGTATTTCGAATACCGATCTGGTCTGCCAGGGAGATACCGATGCGTCCGTGACCATTAGTTTGAACCCAAGAAATGTAAGCACCAACTACAGGTATATTCTAAATACCTATAATGATGCTTTAGGAAGCACCTTACTACAGACCTCAACGACCCAACTAAATACCAGTTTCATGAACTTGGGTGCAGGTTTTTATAGCATTACGGCACTTGACGATATGGACTGTTTCTTTGAAACAACAATAGTTGAGATCATCGATCCTACAGATGTAGAAGCCCAACTGATAACAACCCAGACTCAGAGCTGTCAAGTTGGTGCCGAGCTACAGTTGACCGCTTCAGGAGGTACCGCACCTTATGTTTGGAGTGTTGACGGTGCATCGTTCACAGCCATGAACGGAATCAATGGCCCCAACACCCATGTATTTCAAAATGTATCAGTAGGCAACTACAGCTACTTTGTACGCGATAGCTTCAACTGTATTTCAATCGTTTCGAATACAATTGAAATTGACCCCATTGAAAATCTGAGTATTGCCGTAGATACCTCAGCAGCAAGCGTGAACTGTAGTGGAGAAAGTACCGCATCGATTGTAGCTGTTGCTGACGGAGGACTTGGCAATTATCAGTACGCCCTATTTACCGACCAAGCACTAACAGTGGAAGTGAGACCAAATCAGAGCTCGGGTATTTTTACCGATTTACCGGTTGGCACCTATTTCGTAAGGATACAGAGCGAAGATTGTGAAACTGCCTCACTTGAGATACTTGTTGAAGAGCCGACACCTTTGGTGATTGATCCAGTCATCTCCAATATCAGCTGTAATGGAGCAAACGATGGTAGTATTTCACTTGGGGTACAAGGCGGCAGTGGAGGTTATCAGTTTGCCATTTCGCCCAACCTCAACCAGTTCGATGAGACCAGTACCTTTGACGAATTGGCTCCAGGCGACTATACCGTTATAGCGCAAGATAGCAATGGGTGTTTTGATGTGGTTGATGTGACCCTGACCGAACCAGAAATATTGACAGTATCTACTTCTGTTTCAAATGAAATATGTTTTGAAAGCAGTGATGGTGCCGTTTCGTTACAGATCAGTGGAGGAACTGCTCCTTATTTTACGAGTCTAAACAGCAACAGTGCTACAGACTTTGTACAGGACCAGTTTGAATATGCTGACCTGCCCAGTGGCATGCATGTTCTTTTCATACGGGATGCCAACGATTGTGAAATATCAGAGATATTCGAAGTTGAAAGCGGTGTCAACCTAGCAGGAGACGCACAAGTGCTCTATGAGTGTGATCCACTTGGGGCCACTTCAAACGCTGTACAGGTCATTTTTGAAGACACCAGTGTTCTCGATGAAGTACTATATGGTTTAGACACCGACGACCCTGCCAATATGCAGTTAGAACCTGTTTTTGAAAATCTTATGGGAGGTACCCATTACATCACTGTATTGCACAGTAATGGCTGTGCAAACACCTTCGAATTTGAGGTCACCATTTTTGACCCATTGGTATTACAGTTAAGCGAAGGTGACATCAATCAAATAAGTGCACTGGCCATAGGAGGTTCTGGCAACTATACTTATAGTTTTAATGGAGAAACTGCCACATCAGAATCTACATATTACATCACTGAAACGGCTACCTACAGTGTGACCGTAACCGATGAAAACGGTTGTAGCATTACCGAAGAAATATATATGGAATTCATAGACATTGAAATTCCTAATTTCTTTACCCCCGATGGAGATGGTTTAAACGATCTTTGGAGACCAGAAAATATTGAACAATATCCAAATATTTTCATCAATATCTTTGATCGATATGGAAGATCTGTCTTTAAATTTCAGGATAACCAAGATGGATGGGACGGTTTTTATCAAGAAAATGAGCTGCCAACGGGAGACTATTGGTATATCATTAAATTGAACGGTATTGCAGATCGACGGGAATTTATTGGCCATTTTACATTATACCGCTAAGTTTAGAAGATAACCCAATATTCAAAAAAAGCTTGTTTTGGCGGATACCTATTAGATTCTTTTTCACAACACTACCAGCTATTTTTACAACTAAAGGTTGGTCATGGCGAGAATATTGGATTTCTTCACAAATATTTAAAAAACAATATGTTTTTAGTTAATGGTAATCAGAAATTCATTCGTATTACTTTTTTTTCTTAAAAGTTTATCCTTTTTTGGGCAACTCAGTGACCTTCATTACTTACCCCCTCTAAAGCAAGGTAGAAATAACAGCGCGGTAAGGGAACAAGCAATATACCTATCTACGCCTGAAACCACAGCCTTTACGGTTAACGCATATAGAGGTACCAATACCGCCCCAATAGCTACTTTCACTATATCAAACTTGAGTCCAGTCATTTACAATCTATCCAATGGCAACAACGATATTACCATGGTATCTGATAGCAACACGGGTATTGTCTTGAACAATGCCGGACTTCGTTTTGAATCGACCGGTGGAGAAGTCTTTTATGTGAATTACAGGGGAAGTTCCAATGCCCAGTCTGCCTCACTGACGTCAAAAGGCCGTATAGCAATGGGTACCCAATTTAAGTGGGGAGGTGCCCCTAACTATGCCACAACCAATGATATATCGACCGTCTTGGGAATAATGGCCACAGAAGATAATACTGTAGTTGATATTTTTGGTTACGATACCAACTGCGAATTCAGATTGGGCAACAATGTAGGTGGTATTACTTCCGATAACATTCAAATAACCTTAAATGCCAATGAAAGTTATGTATTGGAAGCTTTCACCAATCAAACTACTGCCAATATCGAAGGTTGGCTGGGAGCGTCTGTCCAATCTGACAAAAATATTGTAATCAGTAGCGGTGGCCTCAATTACGGTGTGGTATCCACTTCTCCCAATAGTAGGGATGCAGGTATAGACCAACCTGTTCCTGAAGATAGGTTGGGCAAGGAATATGTCTTCATTCGAGGTAACGGACAAACAACAACGGAATTTCCAATAATTATTGGTACCCAGAACAACACTGAAATTTTTGTGAACGGTGCCACCACACCCATTAC
The DNA here is from genome assembly GCA_039184335.1 of Bacteroidota bacterium. Lineage (GTDB taxonomy): Bacteria > Bacteroidota > Bacteroidia > Flavobacteriales > Flavobacteriaceae > JBCDBD01. The sequence continues at coordinate 56,159 of JBCDBD010000023.1, forward strand.
AACCATCAATAATGGAGATTATTTTATAGTGCCCAGTTCCAATTATTCAGGAAGCAGCCCTGGTGACAATATGTATGTTCGTACCTCGAAAGATGCCTATGCATATCAAAATTTGGCTGGAGGCTCGGGGGTGCAGACCATTGGCCTTAACTTTGTGGCTCCTTTAAACTGTCTACTGCCCGATGTGATGGACAACATTCCCGACATAACCGATGTGGCAGGTACCGTCTTGACCGGCGGTATCACCATTATAGCTTCGACCTCTACTCCCAACGTAAACATTTCGGTAACGGATGGTTCTGGGAGCGTTGGCATGCCATTACCACAAACGGTAAGTGGCAATTCAGATTGGAAGACATTTTATATCCCCAATTTATCGGGTAACGTCAGCGTTCAATCATCAGGCCCGATAGCTGTAGGCTTTTTTGGTGTCAATGACAACAGGGGAATTGCCGGGTATTTTTCTGGATTCGATACAGTCCCTAGTGTTAATCTTCAAATTACAGGAAACAATTGTTTGCCAGGTGCTGTTTTGGAGGTATCCAATAGCGAGACTTTTGATGCCTATCAGTGGTTTGGTGATGGTGCTTTGATTTCGGGCGCAACCGCTTCTACCTATACGGCTACAATCGCTGGAGACTATTTTCTTAGGGTCACAAAAGGGCCTTGTACCTACGATTCCAACTCCATATCGGTATATTATTGCAATCCTGATATTCTACTGAATAAATCAACAACTGATTTGGTGGTCAATGAAGGAGATATCATCACCTTTGACATTACAGTAGAAAGCTTAGGGTATGACCCTGTGACCGATCTACAGATCAGCGATATATTGCCCAATGGGCTGGATTTTATTTCTGCCACAGTATCAAAGGGGTCTTTTGCTTATCCGAACTGGTTCATTGGTGCCATGAATCAGGGTGAACTCGAAACCATGACCCTATTAACCCGGGCTAGAATGAACAATGTATATTTGTCATCAGTCATATATACCAATACGGCAACGAACACCCAGGATCAAACGGATACCAATATTACCACAGATAATCCTTCCGTAGACGTACAGGTAAACAAGGTTGCTCCGACATCTGTGCTCACCAATAGAAGAATAACTTTTCGGGGCAATAAATATTGACACATTTTGGTTTGAATAACACCTGAACGATAATCATATTGGGAATCTAGAAGGGGTGTATAACTTTATAAAACCAGTCATACTTAAATTAACGTGAGTTCGATGTAACTACATAGCTAAATAGAGCTGTTTGGTATCGGTGAATTTCTTTTTAAGGGAAGGTTTTCTTTCGGTGAAATTGTAGGCTATCAAAGCAGAGAACAGGTTGGTCAAGAAGTTCTTTGGGCTCCTGTGCCTTGAATGTTCTATCTGGAA
>JBCDBD010000024.1:0-56455 GCA_039184335.1 Bacteroidota bacterium
AGCCCAAAGAACTTCTTGACCAACCTGTTCTCTGCTTTGATAGCCTACAATTTCACCGAAAGAAAACCTTCCCTTAAAAAGAAATTCACCGATACCAAACAGCTCTATTTAGCTTTGTAGTTACATCGAACTCACGTTAATTTAATCTTAAACGATTAAATTTTAAATTCGGATAGCGTATGCCCATCTTACTCTCCTTTGAATCTTTATTTAGGTTTACCTTAAATCGAATGCCATAATACCCTATTCAATTTTACATGTTCGTGGTAAAACGAAAAAGTAATACGCATCTAAAAAAGGCCGGAATTGAGAATTCCGGCCTTTGCTTCGTTATCGGTTTTTCTAATTATTCGTCCAAATAACTTCAAATTCCGAACGCCTATTTGCCCGATGTTTCTCTTCTGAGCAATACACTCTATCATCACATTCATTGGTCAGTTTGTTCTCACCAAAAGCAGCACTTCGAATTCTTGTTATTGCTATACCCTTTGAAACCAAATAATCAACGGTTCGCTTTACCCGGCGCTCCGAAAGCCACTGATTGTATTTACCACTACCTCGCGAGTCAGTATGGGATGCTACTCCAAGAACCAAAGTTGGATATTCTTCCAATATCTTCGTTAGTTTATCCAATAGTTCTTTATCCTTATTGTTCAAGTAGGAAGAATTCAAATCGAAATACACATAGCCCAATGCGGCAACCGCTTCTTCAATTTTTTGGCGACGTATTTTCTCAGCTTCTTGTTTTGCTTTTTCCTCAGCCGCAATTCTGGCGGCCTCCTTTTCCCTTTCGAGTTGTTCGGCCAATAATCTTGCTTCTTCCTCAGCTTTATTTGCAGCAGCTATGGAATCGTCTACACGTTGTTGCTCACGTTCCATTTCTTCAAGCAGTGCTAATTTTTCTTCTCCTTTCTTTGAAAGTCCTTTCTCATTAACTATCCTGTAAACTACGCCCGCCGCATGTTGGATATGATTTGTTGAGTTATCAGAATTCATGGTCCATTTCCCCGAAGAATTAAAGTCTAACCCCCAATTATCAGAAAACCAGGTCCGAAAACCAACGGAAGCATTGTAGGTACCTCTACCCTGATTATTGGCATCCGTATAGCCCGCCCCTACTCCAACGTAGGGATCAAACCAAGCGGTTTCTCCCAAAATCTTGTTGAGATCATAACTAACCCTAAAATCGATACCGTAGTAATCAATGTCCTGTACATTTTCTTCCCCATCTATTATCTTACCTTCCTGGTATTGGTTGTAGGTTCCAATTGCCTCCAGACCTAATCCATTTGGGAAATATCGCCCCACACTAATTCGGGAAGGGAAAGGAACGACGTTCCAATTGTCTCCGGCGTCAAAAAAATTGTCAAACTCGCTACCAGCATCATCCACTACATTTATTCCTAATCCAAAAATCCATGAACTGACAACAACACTATCCTTTTTGGTAAATTGAATCTCTTCTTGTGAAAGTAATGGTAATGCATACATCATGCACGTGACCAATGCCGTAGGTAATCGTAGACCTTTCATAATCTTTTACTTGGGGTTTATTAAGCAAAAATATTGCAAATTAGACGGTTGACGAATTTTGCACTTCGAAAAGGATTAATTTTCGATAAGCGGCTAAAATAGTACAATTCTAGGGTTTACGTCGATTTTTTCACGAAGTTTACCCATTTTTTGTAGTGGGCATCTTATACAGAAAGAATGGGTATGTATTACCATTATTCGCCTTTGGATCGACAGTAGCTTTTTTAGGGGTATTTCTATGTTCAACTCATTTTCAGGTTCTGATTTCTTTTTGAGAATTCCCCTTTTTGGGTGCTTTTTGCTCCCCGGCACAGACAACAAGTACCATCTCTTTCGCAAAATCAATTTCGGAAATAAAGGGTCCCAGTTTTCGGGTTTTGTTTACTGTACCATAGAATTTTTCCAAGGTTTTGTAATCTTTGATGACCAAGCCCCATATTCAAGAACCCCACTACATCCATCCTGAACTCTTTTGTAAACTGGGGCTCTTCAAAAGCATCTTGTTCTTGGGCTTTACATGAACCTAAAAGCAAAAACGATAGAAAGACCACCGCTTTCATGGACTAATACGTGTTCTTAAATCTCGATTTATAGGCTTCGGCATACACATCTTCATACAAGGGCAAAATGTTTAAAATGTCAAACTGCGATGCCACTTGAAATGCATTTTGCTTAAATTCATTCAATGTGTTTTCGTCTTCCAATATATGCAGGGCATTTTTGGCCATTTCATCCACATTGCCCACCTCGCTTAAAAATCCGGTAATTCCATGTTTGTTCACTTCCGGTATACCTCCGGCATTGCTGGATACCACAGCTACTTTGTTGATCATTGCTTCTAGAGCGGCCAGACCAAAGCTTTCAGATTCTGAGGGCAATAAAAACAAATCTGAAAAACATAAGATCCTATCGATTTCATTGCTGTTTCCCAAGAACAATACTTTTTCCTTGATTCCCAAATCATCACATAACTGCTCGGCTCCCTCTTTTTCTGGACCTTCACCAACCATGATCAATTTTGCGGGAATTTCTTTTTGTACCCTATGAAATACCTTGATTACATCAGCAATACGCTTGACCTTTCTAAAATTACTGATATGGGTGATGATGCGTTCCTCATCCCTTGCCATCAGTGAACGTTGGCAATCGGTATAGTCAACACTATACTTTTTGCTATCGATAAAATTGGGAATGACCTGAATCTCTTTCTGAATATCAAAGAGTTTCAAGGTACTCTTTCTCAAATCTTCTGAAACTGAAGTGACCACATCTGACTTATTGATACTAAACGTAACTGCAGGCTTGTAAAAAGGATGCTTGCCCACCAACGTGATATCAGTACCATGAAGGGTCGTGATCATCGGTACAAAAATCCCCTCTTCATTGAGCATTTTTTTTGCCATATAACCTGCATAAGCATGTGGAATGGCATAATGTACATGCAATAATTCAATACCATAAAACCTAATGGTATCGACCAGTTTACTCGATAATGCCAGCTCATAAGGTTGGTAATGGAACAAGGGATATTCTGGAACATGTACTTCGTGAAAATGGATGTTGCTGTTCAGCAGTTCCAATCGAACAGGTTGCTTGTAGGTAACAAAATGCACTTCGTGCCCTCTCTCTGCTAATGCTAAACCCAACTCAGTGGCAACCACCCCACTTCCTCCAAACGTAGGATAACATACTATGGCTATTTTCATACTAACAAAGCTATAGTAATTATTGCTTATTAATTTATAATGGAATCATAAATAGCCTGTTGAATTCGGGTTCTTAAACCCGATTTTACCAGAAGATTATTCTTGGATGAAGGATAAGTTCTGTTAGACAAAAAAACATATACCAACTCTTCTTCAGGATCTGCCCAGGTATACGTTCCCGTAAAACCACTATGACCAAAGCTTTTGCGTGAAACGCAACCACAGGTAGGGCCTTTCTCTTCTAACTGTGGTTTATCAAAACCAACTCCCCTTCGTACATCTTTATGGCAAAAATAACAGGTGTTGAATTTTTTGATCGTTCTTCCATCCAAATACCGCTCGCCGCCATAATACCCATTTTGAAGATACATTTGCATTATTTTTGCCACATCGTTGGCATTACTGAACAGGCCGGCATGACCTCCGACCCCCCCTTGCATGGCCGCACCCATATCGTGTACATAGCCTTGCACTGTTTGATACCTGAAATAAGTGTCAACTTCAGACGGTACTATCGTGCTTTTGTCAAACTTTTCGATGGGGTTGAATGTGGTCTTTGTAGCTCCTAAGGACCGGTATAAAAAGTCATTGGCCAAGACATCCAATGTTTTGCCATAGGTTTCTTCGATATATTTTTTGAAAACGTAATAGGCAACATCACTATAGCGATACCGGTTGGATTTTAGTTCTTGCCTACCTATTCTGTTGTAAATGGAATCTTGATAGGTATCAGCAAGATACAGGTTCTCAAAAACCCTTGTTGTAAAACCATTGGTGGACCTATGCCTATAAAATTTAGAAGAAGGCTTTCTTTCTTCGTCCAACGTTTTCAGATAAAATGCTATCCATGCTGGCAAACGACCATAGTGTGACAGTGATTTCAGTACCGTGACATCTTTTAATTCAGATGCTGCATAGGCTGGAATCAACTCTTGAAACGTATCATTCAGCCTAATTTTACCTTCTTCTTCCATCTTCATGATTATTGGAAGTGTCGATAAAATCTTGGTTAGGGAGGCAAGGTCATAAAGGTATTCCCCATTAATTTTTGTTTTGTTTTCATAAGTGGGGCTGCCAAAGCTTTTATCGTAGACCACCTTACCATGTTTTGCAATAAGCACCTGTGCCCCTGGAAACATGAGTGAATCAATACCAACTTTTACCAAACTATCTACCGTGGCCAGCCCTTTTGTATGCAAACCGACCCTTTCGGGTATGCTATACCCCAATCGGGAAATTGCCTTGAATCGCGTACCCGTGTTTGCAGGAAAAATGGGATGCGCGGTAACTGGCAATTTGCCCTTTGCCGGTAAAGCCCCAAAAATAAGCTGGGCTGTTTTCTCTTGTGCGACCGCACTATTTTGATACGCTACGATTACCCCATCCAAAGCATTAAAATTGGCAACGTCGAGCAATGCATAGGGTTTTGAAAACAAGGCCAAAATCGTATTACTGGTTCGTAACCGGGCAATTTCTTGAAGCCAGAACAGTTCATTTTCTGAGAACTTATAATCTTTCCAAGGGCTTTCATTAGGTTTATGAAAACCGACGATGACCAAATTGTATTTTGCCAATTTGTTTCGATAGCCAGAAATATCAGAGGCCTTGATTTGGGTGATGTCTGCGTATTTTTTAAGCGTGTCAAGAAAAGAGGCGCTTTTGGCATCACCAAATTTCACATACGCTATTTTTTTGTTTTCAAGTTTTTTAATGGGAAGAAGTGAAAAATCATTCTTCACGACCGTAATGGCATTTTCAATGGCCTCTTCATAAATGATCTCATTATCAAGACCATTTAAATCTTCGTACAGCCCCTCTAAGACAATAGGTTCATAATCATGGAGACCAGCCTTGTATTTGGCCATTAAAATGTTCTTGACAGAAGTTGACAGTCGCTTTTCAGATATAACTCCATAACGGTAGGCTTCGAGCAACTTTTCTTTGGCACGTGACACATCTTGTGGCATTAAAAGCATATCATTGCCGGCCAAAAATGCTGATAACTCAATATCACCCGGTTCTGAGGCCAAAGTCAATGCCTTCATATTCAAGGCATCGGTAAACACTAGACCATTGAACTTCATCCGCTCGCGTAAAAGGTTGGTAATAATGGATTTGGATAAAGAAGACGGATGCCCCTCCATACGCTCTAAAGCCGGAACATCTAAATGGGCCACCATCACACTGCTTAGCCCATTATTGATGGCCGATATATAAGGGTATAACTCTACACTATCAAGTCTTTCTTTGGTAAAATCCAAAAAGGGCAAAGCCTTGTGCGAGTCGGTTGCGGTATCACCGTGCCCTGGAAAGTGTTTTCCGCAAGACAGTATGCCCGCCCGTTCCAGTCCCGTAACCAATGCTACTCCCTTTTGGGCCACATTTCTTGGGTCTTCCCCGAACGAACGATTTCCAATGATAGGGTTCTTCGGATTGACATTTACGTCGAGAACAGGCGCAAAGTTGATATGTACGCCAAGACGTTCGGCATGTTTTCCCATTTGATAGCCTATTTTTTCTACAATGGTACTATCTGTGATTGCCCCTAATGTCATGTTCCATGGAAACGCATATGTAGAATCTAAACGCATGGCCAATCCCCATTCTGCATCCATTCCTATCAACAAGGGAACTTTTGAAGCTGCTTGGTATGCATTGGTCAATTTAGCTTGTCGGATTGGGCCACCCCTAGAAAAAATAACCCCACCAATATGATGCTCCCGAATGGCTTCCTTGATTTTTGTGGTCGCTGGTTCATTTTGGTTTGATGCGATGGCCAACATGAACAATTGCCCTATTTTTTCTTCAAGTGACATGGCATTGTACTGCTTATCGACCCAAGCTTGCTGTTGCAAACTATCAGGTGTTACCAGCGGATTGGTCTGTGCCATAGTTTGTAAAAAAGTTAGGAAGAAAAAAAGAAGGTAAAGATTTTTTCGCATACTAAATTGTCTAGGGCTTCAACTTACAGCGAACAAAAATATTGCATTTCATCGAACATTACCCAGAAAAACAGCGAATTACCGCAGTATTGCCAATTAAAAGATCATAGAAACCGAGCATGCCAGCTTTCAGCAGCAGAGACTTCCCAGTGTTCAAGATACTCTCCTTTTGTAGCGACTAGGTTATTGAAAACGACGGTTTTTTTTGATACCGCCTTTTCCTTGGCCATCTTTTTGAATTCACGCAAAGGCTTATAAGCGATGAACTCCCCTTGCTTATAAGAAACATTCATTTTGTCCAATAGGTCAACATCAAACTTTTGTCCCACCTTCTGTATAAAGCGTACCGAGGCATCAATCGAACAACCTGATGCACCCGCATGTGACTGGTCCAACCCAATAACGATGAAGCGGCGGTAAGGTATCTCGAAACCTGCTTTTAATTCGCTACCGTGGGCGGTCCATTGTTGGACAAAGTGCGCTAAGCCTGCCTGAAGCTCTTCCAGTTCTATATCTGAAAAACTACGGTTGCACTGATATATCCAAATTCTTGAGGTGTCAGGGAGGGAATTGAAATCAACTAGCATTTTTTTTAAATAGAATTTGCAATAAGCTCGGCTACATCCAATACCGTGACGCTCTCCTCTTTTTCATGCCCCTTAATGCCGTCTGTCATCATTGTGTTGCAGTAAGGACAACCCGTAGCAATAATATGTGGATCGGTTTCCAGAGCGTCTTTTGTACGTAACATATTGATGTCTATATCGCCTTTTTCAGGTTCCTTGAACATTTGTGCTCCTCCCGCACCACAGCATAAGGCTGTTTTCTTGTGACGCTTCATCTCAATGATATTCGCATTGGTTTTCTTAAGAACGTCCCTAGGAGCGTCATAAACCGAGTTCGCCCTTCCTAAATAACAGGGGTCGTGGAACGTGATTCGTTTTTCTTTATACACCTGGCCTACGACAGACAAGCGTCCGGCATCCATTAATTCCTTTATATACTGCGTATGGTGAACAACGTCATAACAGCCACCCAAACTTGGATATTCATTTTTTAGGGTATTGAAAGAGTGCGGATCACAGGTTACTATACGCTTTATTTCATACCCATTCAACACTTCTATGTTCATCATGGCCTGCATCTGAAACAAAAACTCATTCCCTGCTCTTTTTGCCACATCACCCGTACAACTTTCCTCTGGTCCCAAAACTGCAAAATCAACATTGGCATTATTCAATATTTTCACAAAAGCCCTGGAAATCTTTTTCGCCCTATCATCGTAACTGCCTGCAGAACCGACCCAAAATAAAATTTCTGGCTGCTTACCATCAGCCATAAAATCTTCCATGGTCTTGACCTTAAGTTCTCCTGCCATATTCGAAACTATTCGTTTACCCAGTTTAAGCGATCCATTTGATTGTACGGCCATGGTGCGCCGTTATTTTCGATGTTCGACATCATATTGTTCAATTCTGTCGGTGCAGCTGATTGTTCCATCACTAAAAAGCGGCGCATTTCCATAATAATGGAAAGGGGGTCGATACTGACGGGACAGGCTTCTACACAGGCATTGCATGTTGTACAGGCCCATAATTCCTCGCGGGAAACGTAATCATCCAGTAATTGTTTTCCATCAGTAACAAACTCGCCACCATTTTTATCCATATTTTTTCCAACCTCTTCCAATCTATCCCTTGTATCCATCATAATCTTTCTAGGTGAAAGCCTTTTTCCCGTTTGATTGGCAGGGCATTCTGAGGTGCAGCGGCCACATTCAGTACAGGTATAGGCACCAAGAAGCTGTACCCAATTCAAATCCATCACATCAGAGGCGCCAAACTTTTCTGGCTCTTCAGTATCTTCGGTTGAAGCTGCAAAAGGGTCAGCGGAGGGATCCAACATCAGTTTTACCTCGGTAGTGACCGACTCAACATTATTGAACTGTCCGGGTGGTTTTACTTTGCCATAGTAGGTGTTCGGAAAAGCTAAGAGAATATGAAGATGTTTTGAATAGTAGAGGTAATTCAAAAAGAATAAAATTCCCAAGATATGTAACCACCAAGTTCCTCTTTCAATCAAGACAAGGTACTGTACAGACATGTCATTGAACAAGGGTGTCAAAAACTGGCTTACGGGAAAAGCACCCGCCCTTTCGTAATGTTCCGCACCAAGCTGTTGCAGTTGATAGTCTGAGGCATTCATGGTCAAAAAAAGGGTCATCAGAATCAACTCGATATACAAAATCCAATTGGCATCGCTTTTAGGCCATCCCTTCATCTCAGGTTTTAAGAAACGTTGCAATTTGATGGCATTTCGCCGAAACCAAAAGACGACGACGGCAATGATTACCAACAATGCCAAGATTTCAAATGACGCAATCAAAAAATCATATGCAGGGCCCAGAAAAGCAAAAATGCGATGTGTGCCAAAAATACCATCAACGATAATTTCCAACACCTCGATATTGATGATAACAAACCCCAAATAAACAATTATATGCAACAATCCCGCAATGGGCCGAACAACCATTTTGGTTTGACCCAAAGCTATTCGAGCCATATTTTTGAACCGCTCAGGTCTATTATCACTAACATCAACCTTCTTGCCTAATTTAATGTTCCTGGATAACTTTTTGACATTTCGGGAAAAAAAGCCAACTCCGAACACAAGCGCAATACTAAAGAGGACATTGGGCAAATATTCCATAAATTAATTCTCTTTTTTTGCTGCTGGATCATTTTCTGGCAATTCATAATCCTTTTGTTTTTTGCCAAAAACGGAAACGTTAACATAACGTTTTGGATTTAATCGAAAGTCTTGGAGCAAAAGATCTAGCTGACGTGAGGCACTGGATAGATTTTCATACAATTCATCATCATTTGCCAACTTGCCCAATGCGCCTTCTCCCCTTTCCACTTTTTCCAACACTGCATTAAAATTAGCTAGGGAAGCCTGCAATTTTTTTAAAGTTTCGTCTAAACCCGATTCTGACAAATCATGGGAAAGCTTTGAAAAATTGGTCGTCATCTGATTGAAATTCTTGATTGTACTATCGATTTCTTCCTGATTGTCTTTCAATAGCGCATTCAATTGACCTGCACTTCCTTGAAAACTTTGAATCAATACATTCAGTCCAGCAATACTTTGCTTTAGTTCCGCCTTGGTCCGATCGTCTAAAATCGTGTTTACGTTCATCAGTAAGGTGTCTGCATGTGACACAGCACCTTCTACCTTCATTTGTAAGGGGGTCAATTTTTGTTGTACCAATTCGGTAAGTCCAGGTTTGGTATTGCTCTGCAGGGTATCTCCGGATCTTGCGATATCCGCACCATCGAACACCGGTTGTATCTGTATCCCCTTTCCTCCTATTATCCCAGTATCATAGAGCTCTGCCTTACTGTTTTTAGAAAATTCGAAATCTTCGCTTACCGTAAATGTAACGACCAATTTTCCAGAGGCATCCTTGAACCGGATACTGCTCACATTACCAACAACCAACCCATTGATCGATACTTGGGTGCCCTGTCGAAGACCTCCAACATGGTCATAAACTGCATAAAAGGTCTTTGAATTGTCGAAAATGGAATTTGATTTGAGATAACTATACCCAAGAATGAACAATGCGATTCCAACTAAAACGATAATTCCGGTCTTTACTTCCCTGGACAACTTCAAAAGGTCTGTTTTTCCATTCCAAACAAAATTAGAAATATTTTTGACAAGCCAACTATTGTTGTGAAGCGTATTTTAAGGCAACATCCAACGGTATTCTAACACCATCTTTGTAGGCAACAATATACGAGGTGGTGTAACCTTTGGCATCTGCGTTGGATTTCAGAAGCTTAGCCTTAAAATAAGAGTTGGTATTGCCGTACATGTACCTGTACAGGTTGTTATAGGGTTCTTTCGAAAGAGTGTTCAGTCCATTAAAATAATTCCCATCCAAAGGTATGGTCTTTGAACTTGCCATCAGTTGTACCTTGAAGAAAATGTTATTTGCACCGTTTGGTTCAGGTTCTTTTATAATTGCCTCTTTCACTTGCTGTTGCTGTTCTTCAACCATGATGTCATCACTCTGTTGGGTAATCTGGTCGTTTTCTGCAATGCTGGGGTCAATGGGTTGGTCACTCCCAGAAATCTGCTCTTCTGATTCATCAGGAGGCAGTTGTCCAATATCTTGGACTTCAGTTACCACCGTATTGGAATCAATTGAATTCTTATAGCTTAAAACAGCATTGGCAATGGCCACCCCCATTTCTTCTTGCCCCCTTTTTGAATTCAGATAAGATCCTTCATTTTTATTCGTCAAAAAACCGGTTTCAATGAGCACACTTGGCATGAACGTTTGGTGCAACACAATAAAACCTGCTTGTTTTACCTTTCTGTCTTTACGATTCAGTTTTATCGTAAAATTGTCCTGTAACATTTTTGCAAACTGAATGCTCTGGTCCAAAAACTCTTCTTGCATGATGGTAAGGCCAATAACCGATTCAGCAGAGTTGATATCATATTTGGCATATTTCTCCTCATAATTATCTTCTAGATAGATGACAGAGTTCTCTTTTTTTGCTACCTCAAAATTTTGTTTGTTGGCGTGTAGGCCCATCACAAAGGTACCTGCCCCATGGGCATCTGAATTATGGGAATCACAATGGACCGAGATAAAAAGATCGGCATTTGCTTTATTGGCAATCTCACCCCTTTCATATAAATTGACAAATGTATCATCTTTGCGGGTGTACACTACCTTTACGCCAGGTTTGGCTTCAAGAATCGCCCCAACTTTTAAGACAATGCGCAAGGCGATGTTCTTTTCTAAGTATCCATTCCCAAGGTTTCCCGGGTCATGCCCGCCATGCCCCGCATCCAAAACAACGACAAATTCGTCTTTTGGCAGCAGTTCGGTATTATTTTTGGTAAAGGATGTAAAAAGAAGGACAACTCCCGAAAAAATGACAATACCTAGCCGACTTTTTATCATAAAAACTTACTGTTTTCGGTATTCTGCCTTGGTTAAAAATATCGTAACGTCCAATTAACAGAATGAAAAATATGTGTATGTTTGGACTCCAAAAACCAAGCCAAGCCATTACAAAAATAGGATTTATCGCGTTGCAAGCAAACAAACATTTTTTTCTTTTCCTATTTCTCACGATCATTGGCACTTCAGCACTAACGGCCCAAGAAGACCTGATCGTACCCTTGCCGATAAAGGCAACCAAAGATTCAATAACGGCACCGCTATTGCCTCCCAACATATTAAACGACTCCATTGCCATTGATTCTGTAGCGAATGATTCAGCCGCCTCAAAATCCCCGCTTTTGCTTGACAAGATCAAGTACAAGGCAAAAGATTATGTCAAACTCAGTCAAAAAGACAACAAGATCTACCTATACAACGAGGCAGAGATCTATTACCAAGACACCGAGTTGAAAGCAGGGATCATTGTTATGGATTATGTAAAAAACGAAGTCTATGCTGGCCGAATCAAAAATGCAGATAGCACTTTTTCACAATTGCCTTTTTTCAAACAAGGCACCAATGAGGTTAACCCTGATTCCATCCGTTTCAATTTTGATACCAAAAAAGCCCTGATCTGGAACTCAAGAACAGAACAGCAAGCAGGTCTTGGGTCTTTTGGCAGTGATGCCATGAAAGTACTGGCCCAAGTGACAAAAAAAGAAAATGACTCGGTCTATTTTTTAAAGGACGGAAAAATCACCACTTCTAAAGATACCATAGACCCGGATTATTACATACGCATCAGAAAGGCAAAATTTGTACCTGGCAAAAAGATCATTGCGGGGTTCAGCAATATGTACCTTGTGGACATCCCCACTCCCATTGCCCTACCCTTCGCTTATTTTCCCTTGACTACAGGTAGAACCGCAGGGCTTATTTTCCCTACTTTTGGAAATGACCCACAACGGGGTTATTTTATACAGAACGGGGGGTATTATTTTCCGATAAGTGATTATGTCGACTTTAGTATCCTTGGCGATTATTATACCAATGGTAGTTATGGGTTTCGAACGCAATCCATTTATAAACGACGGTACAAATTCAGCGGTAACATCAATTTTAGGTTTGAGAATTTGATTACCAGCCAAAAAGGATTTGATGATTTTAGCCGAAGTACCATTTATAACCTACAAATATCCCATTCACAAGATGCCAAGGCCAACCCTAACTCTAGATTCTCTGCCTCGGTAAACCTAGGGAGCAGCTCTTACTTTAGAAACTCGGCAAACCAGATAAACCTGGCCAATACACAAAATAACAATCTTTCATCCTCCATTTCGTATTCAAAGACCTTTCCGGCCTACCCTTCGGTAAATATGAGCCTTACGGCAACACATAACCAAAATACAAACACAGAGGTTATCAATCTGACACTGCCCACATTGCAGGCAAGTGTAGAGCGTATCTTTCCGTTTGCAAAGAGGGATGGTATTAAAAAAGGTATCATACAGAACATCAACCTGCAATACAATCTGCGTGCTGAAAACCGAATTCAGACCAACGATTCTGAATTTTTTACTTCTGCAATGTTCGATGATGCCCGAATCGGTGCCCAACACTCAGTACCTGTGAGCACCAACTTCAAAGTGGCCAAGTATTTCAGTATTACCTTGGGTACCAACTACCAAGATGTATGGACACTCGAAACATTTGAACGTGGATTAGATCCTGATGATCCCGAAAGTAATCGAGAAGTGGTTTTAGATACCATTAGTGGTTTTGACCGCTACAACACCTACAATCTAACCGCTAGTATCGGTACTACGCTATACGGCACATTTAATTTTGGTGAAGACAAAAAGATACAGGCCATACGCCATGTCATGCGACCATCGATTGGCTGGGGCTTTACACCATCTTTTGAGCAATTTTACGACTCGTATACCGATTCTGATGGTGAAGAAGTACTTTACAGCAGATTCGAGGGCACGTTGTTTGGTGCACCCAGCTTAAACCGCTCGAACACATTAAGTTTTTCATTGCAGAACACTTTAGAGGCAAAGGTCAGGGATAAGGACACTACTGCCCTAGAACCCAAAAAAATATCATTGCTGAGTAATCTGAACTTTTCTACTTCCTATAATTTTGAGGCAGATTCCTTGAAGCTTGCTCCCGTTAGTTTTAATGGCGGGACGACTATTTTAGACAACAAGATGTCCATCAATTTTTCTGGAACCTTAGACCCCTATGCCATTGACAACAATGGTACGCGTATCAATACCTTCAATATTGATAATGGAGGGAGTTTATTCCGTTTAACCAGGGCAGGTTTGAATGTCGGATATTCTATAGATAGTGAAACTTTCAAAAAGGGAGGTAAAAAAGATAAAGAAGGTGCAGATGCTGCAGGTGATGCCTATCGAGCAGCTAGTGGTGGGCGTACAGACGACCTCTTTGGCAGTGGCTTCGACACGGGAAACAGTTTTCGTTTTGAAGAAGAACGTAAAAATGATGGTGATATCGAGAATCCGATTTACGGCACCAAAATACCCTGGGACCTGAGATTGGCCTACGCAACGACCTATTCGAACAGTAATCGCCAAAATGAATTTACCAACAATTCGCTGATGTTTTCAGGCAACATACAGCTTTCCCCGCGCTGGGGATTAGGCTTTTCATCAGGGTATGACTTTAAAAACCAAGGATTTACTTTGACCCAATTTCGGTTTCAACGTAATTTGAAAAGCTTTGACCTGCGATTTAATTGGGTGCCCTTTGGCAACAATGAGCGCTGGGACTTTTTTATTGGCATCAGTAGTTCTATCTTAAGTGACCTTAAATGGGAACAACGCAGCCAACGTCGATTGGGAACACGATAGCGAAACAATTCTAAAACACCATATAGCGAAGCATGAAAAAAATTATCAATACCCCAAAAGCACCTGCTCCAATAGGACCGTACAACCAAGCTGTACTTAGCAATGGCGTACTTTACATCTCAGGGCAGATTCCAATAGATCCGGCAACAGGAGACTTGGTAACCGATGGTATCAAGGCAGAAACCAAACAGGCCATGGAAAACCTTAAAGCCATATTGGACGAGGCTGGAATGACCTTTGCCCATGTGGTCAAATCTTCAATCTTTCTAAAAGACATGCACCAATTTTCAGAGGTGAATGGCATTTATGGCACTTATTTCGATGCTGCCACTGCGCCAGCCCGTGAAACCGTTGAAGTGGGCAATCTGCCCAAGTTTGTCAATGTCGAAATTTCAATGATTGCGGTCAAATAGTATTTTTGTGGAATTCGACCAGGCCCTCAATGGGCCTTTGACGGATAACCCCTAAAATCAGATCGTTCCGTTCAACAACCGTGGTCAACTCATCCCGTAGAAAGTGTGCAATGCTTCCTACAAAACTTACGGGTACCTTTGTCGCCAATTCAAACTGCATGATGTAGTTGTTCACAAACTGCTGAAAACCCTTACTGATCACCCCTTTACAATACGGATGGTCTTTGTTTTCGATAATAAATCTGGCAAATGTCGCCAAATAGGTATTCGGATTGGGCTGCTTGTAGAGATGGTCTTTTATAATATCTGCATCCAAATCATATTCCTTGGCAAACTTGATACCCAAATCTTGGGGCATTTTGTGAAAATAGTAATCTCTCAAAAGCTTTCTCCCAAAGAAATTGCCACTACCATCATCCATCAAGATATAGCCCAAAGAGGTCACCTTTTGAAATAGTTGGTGCCCATCATAATAGCTACAGTTAGATCCCGTACCCAAAATGCATACAATACCTTGGTGTCCAATCTTGGTAGTGGAATAAATTGCTGCATAGGTGTCTTCACGAACCTCTGCCTTGGCATTTGGAAAAAAATCTTTGAAGATACCTTTTAAAAATTGCTTCATTCGATCCGTACCACAGCCAGCACCATAAAAAAACAACTGGGTGACTTTCTCCCTGTTCTTTGAGAGCTCAAAGTTATTCGCCAATCGGTCTTCAATGACTTCCCTGGTCAATACTTCTGGACTAAGTCCCAGCGTTTGGGTGATGAACAACTGTTCGGCATTATCGTCCAGCGCAATCCAATCAGACTTCGTAGCTCCACTATCAACAATCAATACCATAAAAAGTAATTATAAAGAAAGACTCAAAATAAGCATTTTATTGCGTATTCTGATTATCTTTCCTTAAAAACAAAGTGGTCAAGTAGGTTACAGCGCAGAAATATATTCTGCCAAATCTACCAACTTGTTTGAATAGCCCATTTCATTGTCATACCATGAAACCAATTTAAAGAACTTTGGATTAAGCTCAATTCCAGCACCGGCATCAAAAATGCTGGTTCGGACGTCGCTTACAAAATCTTGGGAAACTACAGGTTCATCGGTGTAGCCTAAAATTCCTTTCAAATCGCCTTCTGAGGCTTTTTTAAATGCACCTTTAATTTCTTCATAGGTAGTTTCCTTTTCTAACCTGACGGTCAAGTCAACTACAGATACATCAGCCGTTGGTACCCTGAAAGCCATTCCAGTCAACTTCCCCTGAAGTTCTGGGATTACTTTGGTGACCGCTTTGGCAGCACCAGTAGAAGCAGGTATAATGTTTAATAAGGCACTTCTACCTCCCCTGTAATCTTTTTTGGACGGGCCATCAACGGTCAATTGGGTCGCTGTGGTTGCATGAACAGTAGTCATCAAACCTTCTTCTATGCCAAATTCATCATTAAGTACCTTGGCCAAGGGCGCTAGGCAATTTGTGGTACAAGATGCATTCGATACAATGGCATCAGAAGCCTTGGCGTCTTTATGGTTAACCCCCATTACAAACATTGGGGCATCTTTTGAAGGGGCTGAAATGACCACTTTCTTTGCACCTCCGTCAATATGGTACTGTGCGGTTTCCAAAGTGGTGAAAATTCCGGTACATTCTGCAACCAATTCTGCTCCGACCTCATCCCATTTGAGATTTTTTGGGTCTCTTTCGGCTGTGATCCTGATTGTCTTACCATTGACCACCAAATGGCCATCTTTGACCGCTACGGTACCATCGAACTTTCCGTGAACGGAATCATACTCCAATAAATAAGCCAGATGTTCCACATCAAGTAAATCGTTAATGGCAACCACGTCTACATTATCCCTGTTTACTGTAGCCCTGAACACTAATCTTCCGATTCTACCAAAGCCGTTAATTCCTATTTTTAAATTTGACATTTTTCTTGTTTTTAGTTCGTATTATTTTATGTTGTCATAATGTCAGAAACCCTGATAAGTTCTTCATCTATAGCTGTATGTGCTTTTATTGCTTCACTTATCGGTGTCAGTATCAATGCATTGTCACGAATGCCTACCATGTAGTTCGTCTTTCCTTCCAAAAGTGCCTCAACAGCCTTTACTCCCATTCTACTGGCCAATACCCTATCAAAACATGTAGGGTTGCCACCTCGCTGCATATGACCCAGCACAGAAACACGTACATCATAGATCGGTAGGTGCTCCTCCACATATTCTTTGAGTTGAAACACATTCTTTCCTGTTTTATCACCCTCAGCAACAATGACTATACTCGATGACTTGCCTGATTTTTTGCTTCGCTTCAACGAATCGAGCAATCGTTCAAGGCCCAAGTTCTGTTCAGGAATCAAAATTTCCTCTGCGCCGGCACCTACGCCTGCATTAAGTGCAATATGCCCTACATCGCGACCCATGACCTCAATAAAAAAGAGCCTGTTATGTGAGCTTGCCGTGTCACGTATCTTATCGATTACTTCTACCACGGTATTGATTGCCGTATCAAAACCGATGGTATACGAAGTACCCAAGATATCATTGTCGATGGTACCGGGGATGCCCATAACCGGAAAATTAAACTCCTCGTTGAGCAAAAGTGCGCCTGCGAAGCTTCCATTGCCACCAATGACAACAAATGCATCGATATCGTTTTTTTTAAGTTGCCCGTAAGCTTTTTGCCTACCTTCTTTGGTTCTAAACTCCTCACAACGTGCAGATTTCAGTACCGTCCCCCCTTTGTTTATGATATTATTGACACTGCGTGCATCCATAGCCTTGAAATCACCTTCGATCATACCTTGGTAACCTCTGTAGATGGCCATACACTCTATCTTTAAATAGGCACAGGTACGTACGACCGACCTGATTGCCGCATTCATTCCTGGCGAATCGCCTCCTGAGGTGAAAACTGCAATTCTTTTAATTTCTGTAGCCATGCAAAATTTTAGGAAGTCAAAACTAGCAAACTTATTTCAATTAACCGATGTGGTTGAAAGCGAAATTATTAAGAAAAAAAATCAAACGTTTTCGTAGTGGTTTTACTGTGTTTTTCAACACTCAATCTGGTCTTTTGTTATATTTCGAAACCTTTTCTTGAAAGCGAATCAAGCTATCCTTTCCCATAATTTCAGAAGCTGTACCTGGTATTGGGGTGCTATCGGTAGCTTTCTTTTTCTGAAATACCTTCTGCAACAGTTCGCGAAAGCTATTGAAGTCCACTTGGTATGACAATCCCAAGCCTTGGGTGTAGCCCTGCCTTTCTGCCAAAAATTGCTGGATCTGGTTTTCACGATTAAATATCTTGGCACTCAACGTACCCTCTTCATTTAAGAGTACCTGCACCTCGACATCACCGGCGACGACAGTTTCTGAAACCCCACCAACAGGTACACCCACCCGACCATTGACCAAAATACGGTCAGAAATCTGTGTAGATACCGTCACGCCTATCCTATTCTCGGTCTGTATATCGGCATTGGGGTCAATGAGCCCTTGTTCGTAAGAAAGCCCAAAATTGAATTTATCGTTATTGCCGGCCAAAACCTGATTGATCAAGCCCGAAGCGGTTTGTATGAGATTACCGGTGACGGCTTGTTGGCTTAGACCTGTTTGGTCATTTACAAAAGTACCTTGGGCCAAGAGAAAAAAGGCATTTCGCTCTTCTACCGTTGGGTCTTGTAAACGATATTCCAATTCAGATTGTATCACAGAACTTGTACCTGGAAATTCAATGTTAAAATCTATCCCTGGGCTTTCCAGTTCGCCTTCCAATCGAACCACGACTTCCGTTGGTATACGCCCAGTATAACCCGCATTATCAAGAAGGGGTGCAGGATTGGCATTGAGTGCATAAACTGCTTCCATATTCAAACTTGCGGCCAAGGGATCGCCATCCCAAATGATCCTACCACCGGGACGGACCTTAAATTTTTTATCGATCACCCCTCCGTATCGAAAGTTATATGCTCCAGTAACGGCCACAAATTCCCCATACATATTGAATTTACCATTGGTATTGATATCCATCAACAAGATACCCTCTCCCGTACCTTTCAATGAGCTTCCTGTATTTCGATCGACCACTATCTCTACTTCGGCATCTGGGGTCACTGCAAGGTCAAAAGTCATTTCCAACCCTTGATAGTCATCAAGTATGCGCTGTTCTTCAAATGTCTTTTTGCCATCCTTCTCAATAAAATTGATAAATGAATAATCACCAACACTGGTAACATCACTTAACGGTATTTTCAATGAGGTTCCCTCTGCCGTAGAAGCATCCATAGTAATGTGCAGGGCATCGGTAGATCCGAAAACACGACCAGAACCGTTGATATAGCCCGTGCCATAATACAGTGCTTCTTCGTCATAATCTGTATCCAGCACCAAAAATCGGCCATTACCTGTGTCCAAATCCAAATCAAGGGTCCAATCATCGAAAGCGGTATGACCGATTGTACCATCTAGGGTTGCCTTTGTACCCATTTTCACATCGGTCAATCCAATGTCTTGAAAGTAAAATGTTTGCCCGAACAGCCTTACCTGTGAGAATGGGTCAAAATCATAATCAACATTCAAGTAAGATATGCCCATACCCATTTCGTTCAAGGTCAAAAGGCCTTCAATGTCAGGATTTGCAACATTACCCAAAATTCTGGCGTTGCCATTGATATACCCCCTGATATTTGAGATAACATCTTCTCCTAACGGACTAAAAGGGCTTACATCAAAATAATTGAAACTGGCATTAAGATCAAGTTCTGTCTTTTTGTTGCGGTTGATGACTTTGCCACTCACATTTAACCGCTCGGTTCCGTTGTCTGAGATCCAAGTACTGATACCAAATTCTGTAAGGCTGTTATTTCCAAAGATACCCACCTCCAAATCACCTAATCGCACATTATTGACACTAAAATCACTGATCTTCATGTTCGATGTAGGCAGGTATTTGCCCTCTTTTTGAAGAATGTTCAAAAACCCATCGACCGCACCCCCGAGTTTCAGGCTATCGATATCGGGTGTGATTTTTTCAAGGGAAACCAATTTAAACTGGAGGTCTAGGTCTTTGTAGGTAGAATCGGCAAGCCTACCCCGCAAGCGAACTTCTTCACTATTCGCATTGTTCATGACCACATCTTGTATCGTGATACTGTCTAGGGTCCGATTGATGATGACCTTGTTTTTTCGGTTGCCCTCTTTATTGAGCAACCAGGTATTGCCCTTAAAACTTACACTAGATCGCTTGAGGCCTACCACAGATTTGTTATCTTCATCGAACGTGTGGTAAAAATTCAGTTTGTAACTATCGTTGAACGCACTACCACCTTTGAATTCCGTTCTAAAAAACAAGGTATCCTTTATTGTAGTGTTGATTAAATTAAAATCCTTGACATCATAATATACCGTTGCCATATCTTGCACTGATAAAAAGGTATTGAACAATGGATTCTTATTGTCTATTTTCAATTCTATGTGGTCAAATTTATTGTCATAGGCTTCGATCAAAGGCGATTTGAAAGTCAATTTAAAATCGCCTTCATCAGCAATGATATTGCCCCGTATAAAGGTATCTGGACCAAACTTGACCTCAGGAAAGAACACATCCACTATTTTGTTGTAGATCTTGAAATTAAAAGATACGCGCTGACCCTCAGATATTTCATAGGGTTTATAATTGGTATAAATACTGCCTATTGAGTTTTGGACCAACCTTCCCAACTCGCCCACCTTAAAGTTTCCTTTTATATACCCCGTGATAATATCTGGGGAGATTACCTGAACATTTCGAAGTGAGTCAGATTCAAAGGTTGAGGTAACCGCAAAATCTTCGAATAGATAGGTGTCATTTATATTTTGGTACACCGTATTTGAGAACCTGATATCGCCAGTGATATTATCGAGATCATTACCAGTGATGTCAATGGTTACGTCACCTTTGAAAATCGAAATGCTATCATTGATGAAATTAAGTTTTTTTAGGTCTGCATAATCTACCGAAGCTATAAAATTAAAATCGCTTTTTTCTTTACTAAAATCAGCCAAACCGTTAAAATCAAACTTAAAATTCTCATCTCTACTAATGAGGCTACCATCGAAGAGCTCTTCCTTAAAAATACCCGATACCTTCAAATCTTTATATTGGTATCCGTTAAATTCAATACTGTAAATTTGACCAATGGCCTCTGTATTGAGGTATTCTGCTATAAATCCCCTACCTTCAACATTCACGTCCATCGAAGTTTTTCCTATTCGGGGATTATCCAAAAAATTGCCAAGGTCAAAATCAATGAGCGAGATGAATCCCAAATAGGACGCATCATCAATATTATCAATATTGGTCATCTGCAAATCGGAGTAGCTACTGCCTATGGCCGTTTGAAGGTTCACCTGTACATTTAAGGAGCTTTCCGTGATTTCTGCATCACCACGTATGGTAAATTGACCCAACTTCTGGAAAGAGGATGGAATGCTCTTTCCAAGGATCTCTGGCAACAGCGATCGCAATTGATAATAGTTGGTGGTCACATTCTCCATATCACCGATAAGGACAAAAGGCGCTTCTGCAGAAAAGACATTTCTGAAAACATAATCGCCACGTACCCCAGTATTATCAGATCGTAAAAACAGGTTGCTGACCTTGAAATCATTTAGCGTACCAGCCACACTGGCAGAAAATTTGGCCCGTTTGTCTTTACCGAACGCATCATAAAACGCATTGATCTCATTGAATGCCAAATCTGATTCCTCAAAATTGGCCTTCACACGTACACTGTCTGTAAAGTATTGAAAATCTTCACGGTCATAGTTGAAGATCAGGTTGCCCTTGATCTTTGATTCATTGGTCTGCAAATGCAATGCATCAAAACGCATTTGTTGTTTGGTATACTTGAAATCGGTCGCAAGTTGCTTCATGTATAGACCTCTTTTACTTAAAAAAGACAATCCTTCAACGTTCAAAGAAACATCAGGCCCTAAAATTTGAAAGTCTTTTGCTATGATTTCAAGATCTCTAAAATTCAGTATTTCCTGATTTTCCTGATTTTCATCAATCAATTGGAATCCACTGTCTGAAATTTCTATTTCTGTAGATGATAAAAAGAAGGGCGGTGTACCAGGCGCACGAGGTTGCCCATCATCCAACTTATCTACAAAAACATCTAAATTGGTATCTGTTTCCCCTTCATATGTCTTGAGATTGAGCAAAAGTCCATCAACATCGATATCACCAAATTCCATCTTTCCATTGACCATATTTTGGAGGTTCAAAATCGATGTCGACAGTTTGTGCATGTATATCAGGGTATCGTTTCGATAGTCTTCCACATAAATTCCCTTAAGGCCTGCATTTAGGGTAAATAGTGAAAGGCCCAATCTGTCGATACGGATGTTTGTTCCAAATTCTTCATTGATGCTTTCCGTGGCATATTTGGCCAAACGGGTCTGCACAATGGGCAGGGAAAGTATAATTGAACCCATTATCGCAACCAGTAAGATGAACAACAGGGCCCTGACTACTATTTTTCTAAGTTTTTTGATACTTCTTTAGGTTTTATCTTTGTGCGACCAACTTCTATTCCAAAACGAGTGAAAAGTCAAAAAATTTATATTCTAGCCATAGAATCATCATGTGATGATACTGCTGCTGCTGTTTTGTGCAATGACCAAGTACTGAGCAATGTAGTGGCCACGCAAAAAATACACCAAGACTATGGCGGGGTGGTCCCTGAATTGGCCTCAAGGGCACATCAACAAAACATCGTTCCGGTGGTACACCAGGCTTTGGCTAAGGCAAATATCGATAAAAAACAACTATCAGGTATCGCTTTTACCAGAGGCCCTGGTTTATTGGGCTCGCTGCTGGTCGGCACTTCATTTGCAAAGTCTTTGGCCCTAGGTTTGGCTATTCCCCTTATCGAAGTCAACCATATGCAGGCCCATATTTTGGCCCATTTTATCAATGAGGGCCAGCCGATACCTAAATTTCCCTTTATCGCATTGACCATAAGCGGGGGACATACCCAGATTGTATTGGTCAAAGACCATTTTGAAATGGAAGTACTGGGCCAAACCTTAGATGATGCTGTGGGTGAAGCTTTTGACAAAAGTGCCAAATTACTGGGACTCCCCTATCCTGGGGGGCCCTTGGTAGACACCTATGCCCAATTAGGAAACCCTAAAAAATTCAAATTTCCAAAGCCGAAGGTCAATGGGTTAAATTTTAGCTTTAGTGGTCTAAAAACCAGTATTTTATATTTTTTAAAGCGTAATACCCGATCCCATGCCCATTTTATAGAAGAAAACCGGAATGACATCTGTGCTTCCATACAATATACCATTTTAGAAATTTTAATGGACAAGCTAATACTTGCGGTCAAACAAACCGGTATACAGAAAATTGCCATTGGTGGTGGCGTAGCGGCCAACTCAGGCATTCGTTCAAGAATACAGGAAGCTGAAAGAAAATGGGGTTGGAAAACCTATATTCCAAAATTTGAATATTGCACCGATAATGCTGCCATGATTGGTATTGTTGGATATTTGAAATACCTTGAACAAGATTTTGCCAAACCGTCTGTGGCCGCCAGTGCCAGGTATTTAATCTAGGATATTATGGCTTATGACCAAGAACTGGCCCATCGTGTTCGGACAGCCTTGTTAGGTATTCCTGAAGAATTCACCGAGAAGAAAATGTTCGGTGGCCTTTCATTTTTATACCGCGTTAAAATGACCCTGGGCATTGTCAAAAATGAACTGGCCGTTCGGGTTGTAGCAGAAAAAATGAGTGGGGTACTCGAAGAGAAACATGTGCGGCCCATGGACTTTACGAAACGACCGATGAAAGAATTTGTATATGTATCCAAAGCAGGGTTCGCCACCGAAGCACAACTGCACCATTGGGTTCAACTGGGATTGGAACATGCAAAAAGCAAACTATAACATTCATGCAACTCTTCTACAACCCACTACTCGATAACAGTTTCAAACAGTTCTTCTTTAATTCGGAAGAAAGTAGACACATCGTAAAGGTACTTCGAAAGCAAGAAGGTGATCATTTACAGATCACCAATGGTAGGGGAACCATATTTAAAGCCGAACTTTTAATTGCGGATCCGCGAAAGAGCAAAGCCCAAATTGTGTCTGAAGATACCGTTATACCACGATTGCACTCCTTACATCTCGCCGTCGCTCCAACGAAGATGAATGATCGGTTCGAATGGTTTTTGGAAAAAGCCACTGAAATAGGTGTCAATGAAATTACTCCTATCCAATGTGAGCGTTCTGAACGTAAGATCATTAAACCTGAACGCTTTGAACGGGTATTGCAATCGGCCATGAAACAGTCATTACAGGCTTACTTGCCCAAATTGCACCCACTTATGTCATTTCAAGATTTCATTGCCCACAAACATCAAGGCCTAAAATTCATTGCACATTGTGAAAATGGAGAAAAAATGGAATTCAGGCGAAGTGTGGCAGCAGATAAGCCAATTACCATCTTAATTGGCCCTGAAGGCGATTTTTCACATCATGAGATCAACCAGGCCCATCAACACGCATATATACCCGTGTCATTGGGCAGAAATCGACTACGAACCGAGACTGCGGCGATTGTGGCCTGCACAACAGTTGCCATAATCAATAGTTAGGCACTACCCTATTTTTACTTTTGCGGCACCAGTAACATCAGTGACATCATTTTCACTGATCAACATCAATGTCATTGAATCGCTGCCCACTGCCAGACTGGGTATGGCAATTTGCCCAGAACCCGTGCTTGCGTTTAGATCAAAATACTTTTCGGCTACCACGATATTGCTGTTTTTCAGCGTGCGGTTTCGATTTTCCCCTCTTTTGACCTTAGTGGTCTGCTCATCTAAGACCAGAACCGCCCGTAGCAATCTGTTTGATACGTCTCCAGAAATAATATAGCTAAAAGCAATCACACCATCTTTGGACTGAACAGTGCTTATGCTTACCTGATTACTTGACTTTTTCTTTTTGTAACTTTCAATTTTTCCATACATCGTCGAGGTACTGGAACCTACAAAATGCTCCTTTCCATTAATGACCAATTGTGGGGTATAATTACTGTGGTAGTTGAACTTGCTATTGTATTTACGTTGTTTCTGGGTATACACGGCCTTACTAAAGGGGTCTTCCCAGCCGATATAGTTCCAATAGTCTACATGGTATGAAAGGGCGAAAACCTCTTTTTTAAATTGTTTCTTGACCTTATCAAGCAGAATATCTGCTGGTGGACAGCTCGAACAGCCCTGTGAGGTAAACAATTCAAGCACAATAACTGATGGAAACTCTTCAGCAGTATCCAGAACCGTTTCTGAACGCTTGTCATTTTCTTCATCGACGGTATAAAAAGCCATGGTGGCCAACACGACCAATACTAGCACTGGAATTATGGTTTTTTTAATCATGAATACTGTAAATTTGATTTTTGTTATAATCGTCAAAACATGGCACAACTTACCCGTTGGTGGTTGATTTTAACTTTTTTTGTGACCTTGGGTTCACAGTCACAACAAGTTGGGATATTGAAGTATGGTGGTGGAGGTGATTGGTATTCCAATCCTACCGCATTGCCAAACCTCATCCGATTTTGCAATGCAAATATCGGTACGGCCATTGACGCTAAGCCCGAAACAGTGGAGGTCGGCAGTGCCCGCATCTTTCAATTTCCTTTTTTGCACATGACCGGACACGGCAATGTATTCTTTTCACAAAAGGAAGCTGAAAACCTTCGCACCTATCTATTGTCGGGCGGGTTTTTGCATATAGATGACAATTACGGTATGGAACCCTATCTAAAACGAGAGCTTAAAAAAGTATTTCCTGATAAACAATTGGAAGAATTGGGCAGTGACCATCCTATTTTTAATCAATCATTCCAGTTTTCCAAAGGGCTTCCCAAAATTCATGAGCATAATGGAAAACGACCACAGGCCTTAGGTATCTTTCATCGGGGCCGGTTGTTGTTGTTGTTCACTTTTGAGAGTGATCTGGGTGATGGCTGGGAAGATCCCTCGGTGCACAATGACCCTGAAACGGTACGCTTAAAAGCCCTACAGATGGGCGCCAATATTGTTGAGTATGCTTTTAAAACCTAACCTATGAATACCAAGACCATTGCCAACGGCATTTTAAGGGCAGTTGCCATACTTACTGCCATTGTACTGAGCTCGCTTTTTCTTTACAAGGTACAGTCGGTCATTGCCTACTTGGCCATTGCCGCCGTCATTGCACTGTTGGGCAGGCCTATAGTCCTCTTTCTTCGGAGAAAACTAAAATTTCCCAATACTTTGGCGGTCATTGGCACGATGGTATTCATGCTGGCCCTATTTGTCGGTATCCTCGCGCTGTTTATCCCATTGATTTCCAAACAGAGCAAAAATCTTTCCCTGTTGGATATAGAAGCCTTAAAGGCAGATGTGAATACACTTTATCTGCAGATTCTGGAATATTTTGGGGCCACAACTGATCGGGTAACCAATCTGATCGAAGATTCGAATATCGAACAAAGTATGCTTGAAGGGTTTGATTTGGGCTTTATTCCTGATTTTCTAAATTCGTTTTTGAACATTCTCGGTAATTTCAGCATTGGTCTATTCTCTGTACTTTTCATTTCCTTTTTCTTTTTAAAGGACAGTAAGCTCTTTCAAAACGGTATCTTGATCTTTGTGCCTGAAACCAAGGAAACCAATCTGGTCAAATCTATTGACAAGATCAACAATCTACTATCGAGGTACTTTGCTGGCATTCTATTGCAACTGTTCATTTTGTTTGTCATCTACACCATTGCTTTGCTGATCGTTGGTGTAGAAAATGCCATTGTGATTGCCTTTCTCTGTGCGTTGTTCAATATCATTCCCTATGTGGGACCAATCATAGGTGGGGCCATCATGGTTACCCTGACCATGACCAGTTTTCTGGGTGCTGATTTCAGTACGGTCATTCTACCCAAGGCCACTTATGTTTTGATCGGACTGGTCGTTGGTCAATTGATCGACAACTTTTTTTCACAGCCCTTTATTTTTTCAAACAGTGTAAAGTCACATCCTCTTGAAATCTTTTTGGTCATCATTATAGCAGGATTACTTTTTGGTATTGTGGGCATGATCGTTGCCGTACCGGGCTATACTGCCATCAAAGTCATTCTTAAAGAGTTTCTAGCTGATAATTCTTTTGTGAAAAAATTTACCAAAAACCTATAGCTTTGCTTTGAATAGGCTCATTTTAAAATCTGGTGTACAGTATTTTATAGAAAAAAATTGGAATACTGACATTATGTCTGTCCTGTTGAAGGGCCAATTCTTTGAAGGTATTTCGCAAAAAGAACTTGTTACGCAGCTGGTAGGTAAAAAAAAGGCCAGGGAAAAATTGCCTACATGGTTCAATACCCCAAATATCTACTACCCTGGTAAAATCAATTTTGAACAGACTTCTTCAGAACAGACCGGTAGGTATAAAGCAACACTGGTTTGTGGAAAAGACTTGATCGATATCACGGGAGGATTTGGAGTGGACAGCTACTTTTTTTCTAAAAGAATGGACCGAGTCGTCCACTGTGAGATCGATGCCCAACTTTCGGAAATAGCTGCGCATAATGCCAAAGCACTATCATGTGCAAACATCAAATCGGTAGCACGTGACGGCATCCGTTTTTTGACGGAATGCAACAATCAATTTGATTGGGCCTATGCCGACCCTTCTAGAAGAAATGATGTCAAGGGAAGAGTATTTCGGCTATCAGACTGCTATCCAGACATCACAGAACACCTAAATTCCATTTTTGGCAAAACAGCACAGCTACTGCTCAAAACTTCACCACTGTTGGATATCAAACAAGGTATTCTAACATTGCAATCTGTAAAGGAGATTCATGTAGTAGCCTTAAAGAATGAAGTTAAGGAGCTGCTCTGGGTATTGAAAAAGGGGTACTCAGGAGATATTAAAATCAAAACAATCAATCTAAAGGACACCGGAAATGAGGTTTTCGATTTTCAGTTGAACGATGAAAAAAACACCCCTCTAGCCGTAGGGTTGCCAAAAGAGTATCTCTATGAGCCCAATGCGGCCATTTTAAAAGCGGGTGCCTTTAAGACCATCGGAAAGCATTTCGGAGTAACCAAATTGCATGTGCATTCACATCTTTATACGGCAACAGCCCTGATAAATTTTCCTGGCAGGCGATTTAAGATCAAGCATATAGTGGCCTACCAAAAAAGGTTATTTCAAAAGTTAGGCATTGATACTGCCAACATCACCACAAGAAACTTTTCAGAAACCGTCGCCACTATCAGAAAAAAGCTTAAAATCAGAGAGGGGGGAGAAACCTACCTTTTCTTTACAACCACAAATGAAAAAAAGCGGGTCATCATTGTTTGTGAAAAAATCCATTGATGAAGTTCTTAAAAACAGCGCATCCCATTTCGAAAACAAGAGTGATTCAGATTTATAGTTGTAGTCGCATAAAAAGTTCATGGGTGCCGTTGTCTATTCCATCCACTTCGTTCTCCAATGCGGTTTCATAAGCGTACCCCAAATCAAATCCATTGCTGATCGTGAACAGAAACAGACCACTGATACTTTCATCAAAACGATAACTGGCCCCTAGGTTAAACCTTCGGTCAAAATCCAATATCGAGGTAAGCTCATACGATAAGGGTGAAGCGTCTACATAACGAAGCATTCCGATGGTCTGGAGCTCCAATGTCTTTGAAAGTAGAAAATCATACCCCCCCGACAGATAGGCATGCATCTTATCTGTTCCCAAATAGGCATTACCATCACGTTCTTGTAATCGATCTGGTGTCAACAACCTGGGTGCGGACAGGGAAATGAAATAGGTACTGTTCTTTAGATAGACTCCCGCCCCTATATTGGGTGTGAACCGGCTTTCATAATCCATTAAAGTGCCATCTTGCCCGATACCATAGGTCAAAAGTCCCTGGGTATTGGCATCATAAGAATTGGCACTTCCCTTTAGGCCAAAGTACAGCAAATTACCCTCGTTCAACTTAATATGGTACGAAACATCAACCGCAATCCAAGTTTGGTCTTCGATGAACGTTTGGTCATTCAGTATAGATAGCCCGATACCCACCTTTTTACCCAATGGGGTGCCAAAAATGGCACTTTGGCTTTCTGGAGCACCTTCTACTCCGGCCCATTGACTGCGTAATCCCATTACCAGTTCAGCCCCTTCGGTGCTCCCTGCAAATGCGGGATTGTAAATGTTCATGTTGTACCTGTAAAAAGTGTAGTTTGGATCTTGCTGTGCATAGAGGCAATTGGCAAATAAAAATACTAAAAATATGATGTGCGTGCTATTGGTCTTCATTTTGTTGTATTTGATGTTTTTTAATAGTTGATGAATATCCATCCCTGTAAGGGTGCAGAGCCATCACCCAAATTAATCACATAGAGATAGGATCCTGCAGGAAGTTTTTCACGGTTGTCTTTATAAAAGCCTTCCCAATCATTGCGATAGCTTCTGGTGGCATATACCTCGTGCCCCCATCTATTATAAACAGATACCGTATTATTCGGGTAATTTGTGATACCAGGAATCATCCAAGCTTCGTTCATACCGTCACCATTTGGCGTAAAGGCCTGTGCAGGGACAATTTTAGGTTCAGCGTTCATTGGAAAACTATCTTCTGTATCGGGAATGCCGTCATTATCATCGTCAGTATCAGTACTATCAGGTTGACCATCGCCATCATTGTCTGCCGGAATACTATTTGGGTCTTTGGAGTTCGTGCCCTCAATGTCTTCTATTTCATCAGAATAGCCATCGTTGTCATCATCCATATCAGCATTGTCACCAATACCATCACCATCAGTGTCAATAGTTTCTGTCGCATCATCCGGGAACGCATCTTCATCATCGGGCACACCATCATTGTCATCATCGGCATCAACATTGTTTCCTAGACCGTCACCATCGGTATCGACATCTTCAACTCCATCATTATCATCATCGGTATCGCTATTGTCCCCTATGCCATCACCATCTGCATCTGCATCTTCTGAAGGGTCGTATGGAAACGCATCTTCATCATCGGGCACACCATCATTATCTGCATCAATATCGGCATTGTCTCCTATGCCATCATTGTCCGTATCAGTATCTTCCGATGGGTCTAGTGGAAAATCGTCATCAGTATCGGGGGTACCGTCGTTGTCATCATCGGTATCGGCATTGTCCCCAGTACCGTCACCATCGGTATCGGTATCCTCATTTTCGTCAAGTGGAAAATCATCTTCCACATCGGAGGTACCATCATTGTCATCATCGGTATCGGCATTGTCCCCAGCACCGTCACCATCGGTATCGGTATCCTCATTTTCGTCCAGTGGAAAATCATCTTCCACATCGGAGGTACCATCATTGTCGTCATCGGTATCGGCATTGTCTCCAGTACCGTCACCATCGGTATCGGTATCCTCGCTTTCATCCAGCGGAAAATCATCTTCCGTATCTGGTGTACCATCATTATCATCATCGTCATCACAAGTGTCTCCCAACCCATCATCATCTGTGTCCAGTTGATTAGCATTGGCTGTATTGGTACAATTATCGTTATCGTCTTCCAGACCATCTCCGTCAGCATCACAAAATTCACCGGCATCGGAAATCGACCAACCAAAATTGTCTATAAGATCCTGTCTTTGGACATTTGCAGCACAAAAGGCTGTATTAGATGCCGAAAACTCGACATCACTCTGCAGTGCTTGGGCCGACCAACCGATCAAAATAGCATCATAACTAGCAGTAGAAAGCCCAGATCCATCAAACATCGTCGCCATTTCCGTCACGGCGGTAACATCCCAATTCGCCAAATTTTGGTCAAAAGCAGAGGCCCCCTCGAACATCTGTTCCATATTCTGTACGGAAGAGGTATCCCAATTGCTGATGTCTTGGTTGAAATTTGCAGCCTCAAGAAACATATCAGACATATTCAAAACTGATGAGGTGTCCCAATTGCCAATGTCTTGGTTAAACGCAATGGCCCCCTCGAACATATCCCACATTTCCTCGACACGGGAAACATCCCAATTGCCAATGTCTTGGTTAAATGCGACGGCATCCTCAAAAGTTTCCGTCATAATGGTAACATTGGAAACATCCCAATTGCCGATATCTTGGTTAAAATTTGATGCTCCCTTGAACATATCGTCCAAACTGGTAACATTGGAAACATTCCAGTCTCCTATAGGTTGATCAAAAGCCGCCGCACCTTCGAACATATCCCAGATTTCAGTGACATTGGATACGTTCCAATTACCAATGGGTTGATCAAAAGCCGTGGCATCCTCAAACATCTCGGCCATGTTGGTGACGTTCGATACATTCCAGTTCCCTAGAGGTTGGTTAAATGAAGTGGCCTCCTTAAACATGGAATACATATCTTCAACGGCATCAACATTCCAAGCCCCAATGGGTTGGTCAAAGGCAAACGCTTCCTCAAACATTTCGTTCATATTGGTAACTTTCGATACATCCCAACCCGAAATATCTTGGTTAAAAGCATATGCCTCATTGAACATATCCTCCATGTTGACAATGTTGGAAACATTCCAGTTACCGATGGGACTATTAAGAACATCACAGTGATAGAACATATGCGACATACTTTCCACATTGGAAAGATTGGGGATATCGGTGGCATTGATATTTAAATTTTTACAGCCTGTAAATGCATACTCCATAGTTTGCCATTGCATGCCACCCCATTGTTCAACGGTCAGTAATTTATAATTATCGCGCTCAAAATCATCATCTACCGTATCATCAAAAAAATAGATGGACGGGAAGCTACCGCGTATGAATACTGTGTAGGTTCCTGATGTCCCGTAATCATGAACGGCATCTCCTGAGAGGTCAAACTCATCAAAAACACCATCGCCGTCCCAGTCTACATCATAGTTGTAGGTATAGCTGCCATTTGTAGGTATACGAACAGATGTACTGTTGGTTTCCCCTGGGTTATCTGTTTTCCAAGTGGTCATAAAATAATGATCGGGATCGGCATTATCGCCAATACCATCACCGTCGGTATCGGTATCCTCATTTTCGTCCAGCGGGAAGGCGTCTTCCGTATCTGGCGTACCGTCATTGTCATCATCGGTATCCGCATTGTCACCGGTACCATCACCATCGGTGTCGGTATCCTCATTTTCATCCAATGGAAAATCATCGTCCGTATCGGGAGTGCCATCATTGTCATCATCGGTATCACAGACATTACCCTCTGAGTCGCCATCGGTATTCAATTGATCGGCATTGGCTATGCTTGGGCAATTGTCCGATGGGTCAAGAATACCATCGCCATCTGAATCTGTATCATTATCGACCAGGGTAACCGTAATCTGTTGATCAGCAAGGGCATCAAAGGCATTATCAGAACCTGCATCATTGACCGAAATCGTAATTGTTGCCGTATCATCACGGTCTATAGCGTCATCTACACCAGTAACCGTAACCGTTTGGGGAATGTTCCAATCGGTATCTGTAAAGGTCAATTGGGTTACGGATACCGTGGCCTCACTCGTGTCATCACTAGTGATATCAAATACGACATCACTCGTTGGTTGATTATCCAGTACTACAGTGAATGTAGCCATACCGGAATTCTCCGCAATGGTAAGCCCAGATTCATTCACCGTATACGCAACGGGATTGATGGGTGTTGTAAATTCATACTCCGCCCCGTAACTAGTTCCAGTGCTGTTGGTCGCAAAGGCCCTGACATAATATGTGGTATTCTCAGATAAAGTGTTGACCAAGGTATTGAATGCACCTATGCCATCACCAACGTTAACAACGTTGTCAGCAGTTGTAGGATTCGTGGTGGTAGCATAGCTAAACCCTCGAGCAGTAACAGTGGCACCGCCATCATCAATAACTTCCCCTGAAAACTCAGCGCCATTTGCGGTAATATTCGATGGTTCGGTAGTTGCCACAATAGGCTCTCCCTCTTCAATTACCGAAGTGCCTCCTTGCAGGGTATACTCAAAATTGTCAATTTTTTCCATTCGGCTTCCGGCGGCTGAAAAATACACATGAATCTTATCTGCACTGGCCATCGTAGTATTGGCCACGGTTAGCTGTTGTTGCGTTTTTAATGATCCAACGGTTCCTGATGAATCTGCGTTGTATATCCAAAATGTGATGTCAAAATCATTGCTCCCAGCGGTTCTTTCAATACGCAAAATCATTTTGTACCAGTTACCGAGTACAAGATCTGGTGGCCAACTGACGTTACTCCGGGCACCATTGTTCACAAAAAATCCCCCTCCCCCATGAAAACCCATACCAATGCCAAGGTTTGGGGAACCAAAACCGTCGGGGTCAGTTGGACTTTCAGTGGTAAAGCCCAAACCACCATACCCCGCATTTGCCTTGATTAAGAAAAAGGCGCTGAATTCATAGGTAGCATCGCTATTGGTGACAGCAAATGATTGCTTGGTAGCCCAAAGGTCGTTGCTACCTATAGGGACATTGATTGCCCCAGTATTATTGATACCTGAGTCTGCCAGGTTGGAGAAAACGGGAGTGGAATCTGGATTGAACAGATTGGTTAAATCTCCTGTATCATTAAAGTCCACAAGTTGCGTGATCGTAGTTTGCGCATGGGAAGACAAAAACAGAAAAAAACAACAAAATAGAAGCGTATGGCATAGGTTGGATTGCATTGTGTTCGTTTTAAATTCGAAACAAAACAAAATAAATTGAAAGTTTTTTCTTACTTTTTGTTGCGTATATGCTTATAATAGTTGTTTTTTTGTTGAGATTTGTTGGCAGGTCCAAGAGTTTCGCATATCAAAATATGCCGGGCAATAGCCGCCAAAGTAAGCTGATCATTCATACCCCACTAATCTCTTTACCTGTATTTGCACAAAGCCAAACGTATGAAACGGTCACACATTTGCAGGCCGGTAGAAGCAGTATTTATTTGCAATTCCATGTAAAATCGGCCACTTTATCATTTGAACCTCCCGAAAGGTTGTAATGCCACCATTCGGTGCGTATCGACCAAAAACCGTGTGCTTCCATGGTGTTCTTTAACAGTTTTCTGTTATTCAACACTTTTTGCGACAAATCGACAAAATCGTGATGCGCCTTTTCACCAAAGAAATCAAAATCGGTACCCATGTCCAGTTCGTTGCCATCCATATCTACCAGGGTGATGTCTACCGCCCCTCCTTTGTTATGGATTGATCCCTTGACAGGATTGGCTACATACTGCGGATTGGGAAAGAGTTTCCACATCTTATATTGTACTGAATTAGGCCGATAGCAATCGTAAAACTTAATCCGGTACCCCTTCTCAAGAAACGCTGTGTTGGACTTGATCAGGGCTTTGGCTGTTTTTGCACGGACATAGCATTCGGGACAATCATACACTTTGGCCTTTAAAAAGTTGTTTTCTGTCGCATAGCGCATGTCATAGGCAAAATCATCACTAAAATTAGCCAAACGGACAAAAGTAGTATCAGCAATTCCCAGAAATGACTTTAGCGTTTTTTGCGGAACACTGACCCTATTGGTATCGACATGTGTTTCAGCTAAAGGCTGCTGTTGTATATTGCCCTCATTCAATGCCCTATTGCGTTTTTGTTGGCACCCCAACAATACCACCAACCCCAATGCACAAACCAACCTTCCCATATTCAATAGTAGCGTTGTTGTTCAGCCAACCATTCATACAGTGCCTCCGTGGTATAAGCACGTTCCCATGAATTGTGCCCTACGCCTTGATATCTGGTATACCTTACATTATAGTTCATTTCCTTCAATTTTTCCACCATCTTATCAGATTCTTCAACTGAGATCACCGCATCTTCATCTCCATGAAATACCCATATTGGAACATTCTTGTTCAACCAATGGGCATAGGGTACAGGTGCCATACCGCACACTACGGCCAAAGCTGCGAACTTATCTGGGTATTGCACAGCCAAATCCCAAGCAGCACTGCCCCCACGACTTAAACCAGTGAGATAAATCCTGGTTTTATCCACATTATGGCGTGCAATAATAGTATCTAACAATTGTATGACAGCATGAACGTTCCACCATCTTTTTTTATGGGGATTTTGTGGTGCCAAGACCATGAAAGGAAAATCTTTGCCTTCGGCCAAAAGTTTTGGTGGTCCGTTTTTCTTGATTTCTCCCAATGATGCCCCAGATTCACCACCGCCATGTAGAAACAGAAGAAGGCCTGATTTTTTATACGGTGCTATTTCATAGGCCGGCGGAAAATAAAGATAGTACTGTAACTCTTGGGAAACAGATGTCTCAATGGTGCCCGAAACCAATTTGCTCTGGGCTGCACATGATTCGAGTAATATCAAAACACCAAAAAAGAGGATGAGGGCATTATATGGCAAAGACAAAATCTTCATAATAAAAGTGTAGCGACCTCTTGCCAATCATTGGCCCGTTCAAATCCGTTGGTATCAATATTATGAGGTGACGTAAACATGATGGAACGCCCTTCAAAAGTTTCTAAATTCCGCTTTCGGTCATCAATCAAAATATCGCCTTTCAAAATGAACTTATCGCCACAGAGAATTCTTCGTTGCCAAGGAATGAACGGCAGATGTTCATCGAGCCAATCTGACTTTTCTTTCAATGAGTTTGGGAATTGCATCGCGGCCGATGCGATATACAGGTTGTATTTTTGGTCGAGTTTCTTAATGACTTCCAGACTGCCAGCAATGGGCTGTAGCTGCCTAAAAAAACCTTCAAGCCAACAGTGCTTACGAATACTGGCTTGGTGTGCCTCGGGTACACATTGCCATACTTCCTTACCCATGCATTCCGCTTTGGTGAGTGAGGCACCAAAAGCTTCATTGTACCAAATGATATGTGCCATATATGCGTCAGCAATCACTTCGTCCATATCTAAGAAGAGCGTCATATCCTATTTCATTTTATGGTGTAAAGCTAAGATGAAATATTGCCCTGACAAAGTATAGAAACAGATGGTAACAAACGAAACAACACTTGCCAAGCAATTTGCATATTTTGATAACGGTAACTTAACTATTACCAAATATAGTCGGTTCCGTTTGTTGATAGTTTTAAAACATCTAAATTTAATCTAAAATAACAACGAAAAAATTAATTACGTCCTCCCCATTTTGGTATTGATTTTCTATTGTAGCAGTGATTCTAATGATTTTATGGATTGTGTTGACGATGACATTGCTGTAGAAATGAATCCCAATGCCCGAGAAGCTCTTGGGAATGCAGCTTTTGTTTTACAATTATTGCACTATGCCGACGTAGATGGCAATGAAAAAACCGCTTTGGATGTTGTCGATGAATTCTCTGCACTAGTTGATGGCTTTGTCAATGATTGCGATTATGGCAGTCAATCTTTGGTAGTAAGTTCAGGTGATCTTATCATTCCAGGCCCAAGATTTTATGCTGCGGAACAATCTGCTGTGCAATCTGTAACAGGCAGCAATGAACCTGGCCATGCCGATATTGCCATTGCCAATGCTCTTGGCGTTGTGGCATGTGCCTTGGGCAACCATGAACTGGATGCAGGACCTAAAGAACTTGCCGAGGCCATTCAAGCAGAAACTGGTGGTGGTGCTGAATTTACCGGATCGGCATTTCCATATTTGTCGGTTAATGTAGATTTTTCAGCAAATGATGACTTTTCCATTGGAACAGATGGTGACGAGGCAAGTGCCATGGGCACCCAAGTGGCAAAATATGTGGTAACTACCGTCAACGGTGAACGTATTGGTTTGGTCGGTGCCACTACCCCTATATTATCAAGCATTACTTCAACAGGAGCCCTTACAGTCTCAGGCCAAGGGGGCAATGCTGCACTGGCAGCCGAAATTCAACCTGCTGTAGATGCATTGGAAGCTGTGGGGATAGATAAGATTATACTTCTGGCCCATATGCAACAGCTTGCAGTAGAAAAAGAACTCGCTACCCTTTTAGACGGTGTTGACATCATCGTTGCCGGGGGATCCAATACACGCATGGGTGATGGCAATGATATTCTTTTTGATGGTGACAATGCCTTTGACGAGGAATATCCGTTTATTGAAATGGACGCCTCAGGTCACCCGACATTGGTGGTCAATGTAGATGGTGATTTTAAATATTTAGGCCGTTTGGTCGTTGGCTTTGATGAATATGGGGTCTTGGATACCAACTCGCTCGATAACACCTTAAATGGATCTTATGCAGCCACTGAAGCCAATGCCGCCATGGTTGGTGGATCTCCCATGGCCGACGTAGTTGCCGTTCAAAATGCATTGATCGGTGTTATTGATGAACAGTTCAGCAATGTTTTGGGCCACTCTGATGTGTATTTAGATGGACGAAGAAGTCAAGTACGTACACAAGAGACCAATCTGGGCAACTTGACCGCTGACGCCAATCTATGGTATGCCAACTTGCTCTCTGATGAACCTGTACAGATTTCATTAAAAAATGGAGGGGGCATCAGAACCGAAATCGGTTCAGCCATCATACCTGCAGGATCTACCGACCCCAACGATTTGATATTTACGGCACCTGACGACATTTCAGAAGGAAATCTAAAAGCTATGCTTCGATTTGATAATGGCTTGGTTCGATTGACAGTCACTGCCGAAGAACTGAAAGACATCTTGGAACATGCGGTATCTGCCACTGAACCTGGGGCAACATCAGGTCAATTTCCCCAGGTTTCAGGGTTGACCTTTACCTTCAGTACCACTGGTACCCCAAGAACCGCACCCGGTAATGGAAACAGGGTAACCGAACTGATGGTAGGTGGTGATATTGTAGTAACTGGTGGTGCTATTCAAGGAGATGCCTCTAGAACGTTTCATTTGGTGACCTTGAATTTCTTGGCCAATGGGGGGAGTGCCTATCCACTTACCGATGCGGATTTAAGTGTACCAAACAGAACCAATTTCTATGATGGGCTTGGTTTTGGTGAAGAGATCGATTACCCTGATGCCAATCTCGCCAATGATCCCGGAATCAATAGTACGTTCAGTTATACCGGTGGTGAACAAGATGCACTGGCCGAATATCTATTGGCTTTCTTCCCTGCAAGTAGTCCATATAGCGAAGCAGAAACACCAATCAGTGAAGACACCAGAATTGTACAGCAATAACCAATGATTTGATTTTCAATGAATACCATGTCAATCCCCGCCCATAGCGGGGATTGTTGTTTTGTGGCTTTAGAAGAGTCTATCTAATACCTACTTTTCCAATTTCGATGTCTTCAATCGGAATTGCCCAATTTGCAAATCAAGGTGTCAATCTGATCAGGAAATTTGAACTGTAATCGATCTTAGCCATTATCGTATCAGGCGCAAGTTAGTAATCGTTGGTTCGAAATTGCCATCTTCATCAAAATCAAATTCAAGGGTGCCGCCAAGAAAAAGCTCATCTTCAGGGGTCAAGTCGATGTCGAGAAATGCTTCGTCTCCCGGTTCGTCAGTATCATCCAATAGGGCCAAAAAAGAACCAGAAAATCCCATTTGACCAGAAAACTGTTGAGACCCTTCACCTGAAAGGCTAATCGTAGATGTAAATCTTCCGCTATCTTGAATGTTCAACGTAGCGCTTCCCCCCGCTGCTATAATCTCAATGGAACTATCGGGTACACCCACGGTACTGAACTGTGCAAAGGTTGCAGTCCAATTGCCCGCAATGTCAGCAATCGAAAGGTTGCTGCCTTCCAGTGGAAATTCAAATCCTAATTCCTCTTCTTCATCATCACTACATCCAACCAATACTAAGGCCAAGACAAATACCTTCATTACATAGAAAATTTCTTTGCGTCCGAATAGTCCTTTTATACTTTCAAGTTTAGTTTCCATACTAGTTGTTTTCGGCGAAGTTACTTAAGTGGTAACCTTGGGTTTACCACTCAGGTTACCATTTTTGATACTATGGTTACATACCATGGTACAAATGGTCTTTTGACAGTGTGGCTGTAGTTGGATGAATAAAAAAGAGGACGCAAAATTCCCTAGGCCTATAGAACTGATCATATTTCAGTAGTAAAAAGAGTGGGGGTTTTCAATGCTGACGGAATCCAATCTTCCTATGGCTATAGTAATCTTGTTCCACTCTTTTTATTCTTTCTGATTAAGTCGATAATTTAAGTGATGTAAACTTAGGCTGGCTAAAAGTGATCTGGTGCCGAAATTTTTATTCCCAATACCGCTAAATCGACAAGTCACGGCCGCTACGCGCCCTACTTGACAAACCATGCAAGATCAATCAGCAGTCCTAATTTTTGTAACACTGTTGATCGATTTCGCTATATTTCCTTAAAAATCCCCGAGCTACCTTTAGCGGGTCGTTATAGTTTATTTTATGAAAAAACTTTTTACAATACTGCTGTTATTGACATTTTCAGGAACTATTTCCCAAGAAGTAGTTGAAAAAAAGAATCGTAAGACAAAAGAAGTCTACCACGTTCTAAAAACTGATGAAAATGTAAAACACGGGCTTTATAAAAAATATTCCCGAAAGAAAAAGATAGCTATTTCAGGTCATTACTTAAATAACAAAAAAGAGGGGCTTTGGACATATTATTATTGGGGTGGCGCGATTTTGAAAGTGGGAAAATTTAAAAACGGGTTCAAGGACAGTATCTGGACCCGATATGCGCCAGATGGAAGAATTATGGAAAAGGGAGCATTCAAAGAAGGTGAGGAAAATGGCAAATGGGAATACCATTATTGGGCCACAGAAATCCCGAGTAGTAGTGGAAAATATGAAAAAGGACAAAAAGTTGGTGTTTGGAATTACGCCAATAAGCATGGTATGCTATTACATAAATTTGACCATACTTCTAATGAATTACTTTACTACACGACCAATGAAGATGCAACAACAGAACAACCAAATGAACTTCTTGACGATTCGGATAATCATGAGTCCATGATACTTGGTGGAAATGAAGGGTTGCTAAAACATATTCGAATACAATTTCGTTATCCTGAAAAAGCTCAAATGAATGGGATTACAGGAAAGGTATATGTACATTTTACAGTTGATGAAAATCTTAAAATGAAGAATTTCTTCGCGCGAAACAATCCAGGTTATGGACTTGGCGAAGAAGCTATTCGATTGGTAGAATCTGGACCTTTATGGATTCCCAAAAAAGAAAATGGAGTTTATAAGACTTCAAAAGGAACATTTCCCATTATCTTTAAAATTCAATAAAAACTAACTATAACAAGTACCCTAATTTATCGCTACAATTCGTTAACTTGAAACTTAGAAACCGTCAAGGCTGGATTTGCCTCGACTGAAAATCTAAAGATTTTCATTGGGCACCTCCTTCTCACCGCCTTTGGCAACTCGTCAGAGACAAGAACAAATCATAGCCAAGACCGTTAAGCACTCAATAAATTCCAAGTCATGCCAGAAGTAACAGTAGAAAAAAATGAGAAAATCGCGAAAATGAATTTCGGATCTATTTATCCGCATTACCTGAATAGAATAGAAAAGCATGGTAGAACCAAAGAAGAACTCGACAAGGTTATTTTGTGGTTAACAGGTTATGATCAGAATAAATTAGAATCCTTTATTGCCGGCAATGGAACTTTTGGAGATTTTTTTGAGGGAGCCAAAATGCATCAAAATGCGTACATGATCAAAGGCGTAGTATGCGGATATCGTATTGAAGAAATATCTGAAAAGTTTGCTTTGTACCGTGATTGTAGACGAATGGAAAAGCTGATTGATGAATTGGCGAAAGGTCGTAAAATGGAGAAAATTTTGCGTGAAGAAAAAAAGTAGAAACTGGTACTAACAAAACCTAGACTATCATTTGATAGCAAACGGAAAGAATACATTTATACAATTATCAATAAATTAACAAATGAAAAAGATATTTACCGAAAAGAGCACGGAATGACAGAAATACTTGAAATTAACGCTCTGACTGGAAAAACGTACGAGCTGAAACAAGGCCTATCACAGAATAATAATAAGATAAAAAACTGCGTAGAACAATGGCTATAATTCATTGTGGTTTTGTACCACACCAAAATAAAAGTATTAATCAATGGCTGATTTTCTAATCGGACTCATCTTGCTTTGCCAGCGCGCCATCTCGCTCGCTACTTTGCAGACTCTGTCACAACGAAGTCATAGCCGAAACCGTTGGAGCACATTCAGACAAAGCTGACTTTTGTTGCTACGTGCTCCCGCACTCCCACCCCAAAAAAAATGTCCTCTGTAAGTGTCCCTTAAAAATGCTAAGGCCAAAATTAGAATAACCGTAAATTTAAGGACATGAAAACAATACCGTTCATGCCCCTAAAAGACAAAAGGAATTTCTTCAGTACTATCATCAGGTATATCCATCAAGATATTGATGATGAAGCCTTGACTTTTTTCATTGAGGGATCCTTCGAAAGGAGCTTAAAGAAAAATGAAGTATATATCGATTGCAAAAAAAGACACGATGAAATAGGGTTTATTGTCAAAGGCCTTGTACGAGGGTTTTATATTGATGACAAGGGAAATGAGATAAATACACGGTTTCTTAAAGAAGGGAATTTTATTACCCATTACAAAGCTTTTATTCTCCAAGAACGCAGTAAATATTTCTTTAAGTCTGTTGAGCCCACAGAGTTACTTTGTTTTAATTACAACCATATTCAAGCCTGTTACAACTCATTTCCAAGCTTTGAGAAGTTTGGGCGCCTAATGGCAGAGACCATAATACTAAAAATGGATGACAGACTTGAGTCGCAACATTTTGACAATGCCGAAAAAAGGTATTATGATTTCATGAAAGAATACCCTGATCTTCACAATCGGCTTTCCTTGGAACAAATAGCGAGCTACATCCGAATTACCAGACCCGCTTTAAGTCGGCTAAGAGGTAAAAAATCGTAACATAGGTTACCAAGTCCGCAGGGGCGCCCAACATAAATTTGATCATTAATTGTAAAACAGTAATGATGAAAAATTTAAAATGGAACGTAACCCTTATGCTATGCCTTTTGACCAGTATCTTCTCAGTTGCACAAAATTCAACGAATGAAGAAGCCAACAAGAACTTTTATGTGAAACCGTACGCTGGCTTCATTGGAATTCAGGATATGGATTTGAGACTGATAAGGGATAATGAAAATTCAAATGTTGCTGTGGAAAACGGATTTGGATATACTGCTGGAATCGCATTGGGATATCGCCTAAGCAAGAATATTTCAGCCGAAATTGGATGGGAATATAAAAGCAATGAAGTGACCATAAGCAATACCGATTTTAGCAACAAAGGTGATTACGCATCTAACTTTATTTATCTCAATGGAATATATAATTTCAAAACAAAGAACCGTTTAAAGCCTTATGTCGGATTGGGGGCTTCCCTTATACAGGAAATTGACCTAGATTTTGGCAACGGAGAAAACAGCTCTTTCTCGAATTCCGGGAATATCGGTTTTCAAGGCATTGGCGGTCTTGATTTCAATCTTTCACCAAGATGGGCATTGAATTGGGAAGCAAAATATATGACTTTTAGCCAGTTTGATATGGAAAACGAAGGGAATAACAGCAGGTTGGACAATCTCAAATACAATCCCTTTATCTTTAACATAGGTGTCAAATACCGATTCTGAAACCGAACCAAGGTACTAAGGTTCAGTGAAATTGACCGGAAATAGTTTATAGGTTTCGACAGTATTTATGAATACTTTAGAAAAGTTTTAGTGAAAAAGACCATATTTCCCATGAAAAAAGGAACCGTCATAAGCTTTAT
This sequence comes from Bacteroidota bacterium, assembly GCA_039184335.1. Classification (GTDB taxonomy): domain Bacteria; phylum Bacteroidota; class Bacteroidia; order Flavobacteriales; family Flavobacteriaceae; genus JBCDBD01. The sequence continues at coordinate 42,232 of JBCDBD010000024.1, forward strand.
CTTCTTTACAACCCTTTTACTTATGAATTTTGGATGTTCAGATAATCCAAATAAAAATCGTAAAGGAGATTTTACCTGGACCTATACCTACATAAAAAGCATTGATGGTCGTAAAAATGATTTGAAACAAATAATACTTCAAAACTGGTTCGAGATGGACCGTGTTGCACAGGAACAGGGACTGATTAGAGATTACATGTTGCTGGAAAACATAAGTGATACTGACTCAACCGACTGGGACTTCATTGTGGCCGTTGAATATTTTACCAAAGGTACGTATGCAGCTATAGCCGAAGCGTTTGAGAAGATTAGAAAATCCCACAAAACCGTGAAGGTAAATGGGATGTCTTTTAGCGAGGTAGGAAAGGTCGTCAGGTCTGAAGTTGTTAAAATGACGAAATAGAAGTGGCAAAAATGGAACAATGGAACACCTTTTCTTTTATCTGGGACTTTCACTTTTGACCATACATGAAATGGATGCCATACGTTGCAGAGAGAGGTGAATACTCCCCGGATTTTCAATGCTGGATGACAAAGCAGGACTCATTGTTTTACTTTGTTTTTTGGCAACTGAACCGAGACCAAGAAACGGATTGGTTTATAAACGGATTCAATATTTTTATGATCATACACTTGGGGCTCCATCTCTTGCTATTGAAGCACAAGGACAATGAATTTTAAGACTGGGTTTCCTGGAGCATAATTATCGGTATTGCTTTGTGTGGGGCCTTTGGTCTTGTTGCATAGCAAAAAGCGAATAGACCTTAGTATAGAAATCCTAAGGCTTGTGACCAATTGGGAATAGATAATTTGGTATTTCCCACTTCCATAAGTTCCCTTTGTTTTCACCTGCAAATCAGTCGTGCCTTATTAGGTATATTATGATATTTGCCATTGGAGAAGATTCCTAAAGACTTTAATCATTTATGCCTTACTTTAAATCCCAATATTTCATTAATTCCTCCCTAGAAGAGTTTTGGAACACGTCTTTATGATGATTTTCCAACTTGCTCAATAAAAAAATGACCCTTTGAAGTTCACTGGAGGAGAGATTGCCCTTAATCAAATCTGAAGAAATAGAAATTCTGGGAAGCAACTTCAAAACAACCTCCCTACCCTGCTCATTGATCTCTATACGCTTACTTCGCTTATCGGTTGCATCATCATATTCAATAATAAACCCCTTGTTCAATAGCCTCTTAATCACTTCGGTGCCTGAGGTCTTTGTCAATAACATTTTGTTTATTAGTTCACTCTTCGTGTGACTTCCCAATGCGAATAGGGATATCAGAAATGAGAACTCATCGGCTGTTTTAAGAGGTGAATCTTCTAAAGCCATTTTAACGTACTCCTTAGCATAACGGTTCAAAAGGACCAGACGAATTCCCAAATCATCTGCTTCAGAAGTCAATTTTTGACTTGCATTGGCGTTCCCATTCATTTCCGACACCACACTTTCACTCAAAAATTCCGAGAACCCAACGACATCAGGATTGGAAGCATGCGCTTCGATATAGGCAAAGGACAAATCGATTATTTGCTTCAAAAACTCCTTTTGTTTCATACGATTTGGAACTAACTCTATGTAAAATTAAGAAAAAAATAACACTATTTCGTATCAAATTATTTATTAAAAATACTTTTTCGTACTATTTTTATCGAATTAATTACGAAATCGACCTTTTTTGTTTCGGGTTAAAAATATCAGAACATTCTAGAAGGTCATAAATCTTTAATAACATGAAATACTTACTTATCGGACAGGTCTTTAACCAAAGAAACTTTTTCAAACTCTTTGCCTTATTAATTTTGACTTTTAATTCAAAGCTTATTGGACAATCTGTAAACCCCTCTACAGTCGAACCAATTAATCTTACCAAACAAGGGTTCAAAAAAGCCACAATGATGACATCGCTTGGGGAGATGGTTGTTTTTGAAAAAGGTGAGGGTGAACCATTATTGTTGTTACATGGCATAGGGGCCGGCGCATCCTCTTTTATCTGGTTCACTATTGCCCCAGAACTGGCCAATCATTATAGGGTAATCGCACCTGATTTCATTGGATGGGGTGAATCATTTCATCCTGATAGGCCATTGCTTTTTGATGATTATGTGGCGCAGATTTCAGCTCTGGGAGATTGGATAGGAAAGCCCACAAAAGTTGTTGCACAATCTCTTACCAACGGCTTCGTCATTAAAGCTATGATGGAACGTAAATTAGAAGTGCAAAGGTTAGTTATGCATGCTCCAAGTGGCGGGCTTGACTTTGGAATGGATGCTTTTCCAGCAGAGGCTACTGCCAATTTCGCCAAAATTGCGGATTCTCCTCAGAGCAAGACAATTTATGCCCAAATTTTTCACCAAAAACCAGCAGTTGAGAATTGGTGGAGAGGCGCAGGATTCTTGGATTCCAAAGCAGTACCTACAGATCTTATCGAAGCGAGCCACTACAATGCGAAGCAACCCAATGCGTCTTATTCTGCACTGGCCTTTTTAAGCGGGGAATTACGTTATGACATTGTGCCTTTATTGAAAAAAGTTTCCATTCCCACATTAATGGTGTGGGGTGCTGAGGAAATACAGATAAATCAAAAAATTCGCGAGCGCTTGGAGAAAGTGAATCCAGAAATCAAGATTGCACGCGTAGATGGGGCTAGATCTACTTTTGAAGTTGAACGACCAACGGAAACCTTGAATATTCTATTGCCTTTTTTAAAAGCAAAAAAATGACCCATCCATATCGAAAGTGGTCATAACAAAAAATGCTAAAGATAGGTATGGGCAATTAAATTCAACCGAAGAAAAATTGGTTGGCAAAATCAGCTTGAACGCTGTACTATGAACAATCAAAAAAACGCTAAACTCGCTTTAGCGTTTTTCCATTTCGCTACTTCTTCGAAACTATTGAATGAGACTAAATCTTTGACTACATATCAAAACCTCTCATCCTCTAAATTTATCAAAAGACCAAATACTTGTGCAGCTTCCAGCGAGAAAACAGTGAAACACCAAGAAATAGCTCAAATGTGGACTCTAATGATAAATCCTTTTCTGTAAGACTTGCATTACATCGAAAACCCCAGGCAAATCCGACTAAATGTTCCTTTTTATCGTTTAATTTATCGTGAAAAGACCGCAGTTGTACTCTAGTAAGAGGAAAACGACGGCTTTTCTGGATTATAGGCAGTCCCCAATTGCCTCATGTTCCAATCAAAACTTAACCAAGAACCATGGCTTATCTCATTCAAGGGAAAAGACGCTTTTCAAATTTTGGAACGGTAGTCCTATATTTCTTGACTTTTTTCAACTACTTGGTTTCCCATGAATTAAGTGCACAACAAAACCCACAGCTTTCACAGTACCTACAAAATCCGTTCGTCGTAAATCCAGCAATGACAGGTGTTGAGGAATACGTCGATTTGACGGCGGCCTACAGAAACCAATGGACCGGGTTTGACGGTGCGCCCAGAACAGCTACCTTTAGTTTCAACGGTTCCCTACATTTACTTAAGGCGCAACTGCAACGAAAAGAAGGTGAATCCCATCAAGGTATTGGCGCATTTCTTTATACGGACGACGTAGGACCCATTAAACAAAGTGCCTTTTACGCAAGTTATGCCTATCATCTAAAGGTCTCCACGGATTGGTTCCTGTCCATGGGTTCCTTCATAGGGGCCACACAGTTTCGCTACGACTCCTCGGATGCCATACTGTTACAAAACCCCAACGATATTCTAGTCAACAGTTTTTCCGATTTCAATTTTGATATGAGCCTGGGGCTTTATGCCTATTCCGAATATCTCTTTGTCGGGGTAGCCGCCAATCAACTCTTTGACAACCCAATCCCATACGATGTGGACAATGGGGTGCTTACTACCGATGGGAGATTGGAGCGAAATTTCAATCTTTTGTTAGGGAGCCGAATCGATTTGAGCACCGATTGGGAACTAGTCCCTTCGGTACTCTTAAAAACAGTGTCAAATGCTCCGGTTCAGTGGGATATTGGTGCCAAGATGGTATACAACGGAAACATCTGGGGAGGACTGGCCTACCGCGACCAAGATGCCATATTGGGCTATTTTGGCCTCCGTTTTATGGAAAACTTCCTGGCGACTTACTCCTATGATTGGTCGACCACGGATTTCAGTGGACAACAGACCGGCACCCACGAGATTACCATTGGCTATCGCTTCGATTTCGGAGAACAACGTTGCGCCTGTCCTAAATACTCATTATGAACACCAGCATGAAACAGTACACCCTCATCATATTTTGTTTTTTTCTAGGTCTATTCGGTTTATCTGCCCAAACGGAGAACATGGACTTTGAACTTGGCAATTTTGACTTCTGGACTTTGGACACCGGTGTCAGGCCTAACCCTATAAACGTCAACTGGAACCCTCGCCCAGCCCAGGACTTTAATGAACAGATTCAGATCATGAACCCTTCGCGGCCACCGTTGGATGAAAATGGACTTGCCTGTACCCCAACGATGGTAAACGTGCCAACGGTATTCCCTATGGGTGCCTTTTCCTCAAAGATCGGGGACATACAAGGAGGGCGCAAAGCAGCGAGGATCAGTAGGACATTTACCGTGACACCTTCCCAATCTTACCTTCAATATAGCTATGCCGTTGTCATGGACGATCCAGGGCATAGACAAAACGACCAGCCAAAATTCGTGGTCAATATCAAGGATAGTAATGGAGATGTGGTCACCTGCGGAAAGTTTGAGGCCTTTGCCGGTCCAAATGCATTGAGCAAGGGATTTGTCAATTGCAGCAACTCAAGATTGCAGATATTGCCCTGGACCAGTGGAGGGGCCGACCTTACTCCCTTTATTGGCCAGCAGATTACCATTGAGTTCATGACCCTTGACTGTATGCTGGGCGGACACGGGGGATACGCCTATGTCGAGGCCAATCTGGAACCTTTGGAGATACAGGTGGAAGGACTTTGCGCCATGGGCCCGAACGATATAACATTGACTGCGCCCTTAGGTTTCGAATCCTATTTATGGTCCACTGGTGAGACCACACGCAGCATTGATGTCTCAGGAGCCCAGTTCGGCGATGTGTTTACAGTGGACCTTATCTCCAATACGGGATGTGACACCTCAGCAACTGTTACCCTTGGACCCGTGGCCAGTGCGACCATTGACCCGATTCCCGACCAGGAAATCTGTGAGGGCGGAAGCGCCATCATCTCACCCACCGGAACCAATGTGGGCGATTTTTATTTTCCTGATATCGACGTTACAGGCAATGTTGCGGTCGTCACCCCTACATCGGACACTACTTACACGGTTGTGGCAAGGGACGAAAATGGCTGTGTAGGAGAATCAACAACCGTTAATATTACGGTAATCCCTTCCAGCGAGCCCCCCTTCCCTAGAGCGGATTTTGAGATTACACCAATCATTTCTGACGCGAACAATCCCTGTAATAGCATTCAATTGAACAATCTTTCAGGTTATTGCAAGGGCGATTTGACCTATCTGTGGGACTTTGGGGACGGAACCACCAGTACGGAACAGAACCCTACCCATTCATTTCCATTGTCGGATACGGTTCAGACCTATTATATTTCACTTACGGTGACCTCTGCAAGTGACGGGCTATCGGATATGGTCTCCATTCCCTATACCACTTCCACCATCGTCCCCGGTTTTTTCCCGGTTCAGGATTGTGGAATTGTCACCATCACCAATTTCAGTAGCATATGTGGAGCGTCCATGGAAAACTACCCTTCTTTCACCTACAGTTGGGATTTTGGGGATGGAAGTCCCCTGGTCACCACAGACAGCACGCAACCTGAATTTCAATACACCTACAGCGACTCGGGGGTTTATACCATAGCCATGACCATGACCGATAGCAGTAGTGGACTGAGTTTTTCGATAGAGCGGATGGTAAACGTGATAGCCGGGTTGAGCGCAGATTTTGAGTTCTATCCAGACTGCTACGATGTGCAGTTTGTTGACCGTTCCAACACCTGTGACCCCATCATGAGCTATTCATGGGATTTCGGGGATGGAAGTCCAACAAGCAACGAGCAAGCACCGATGCATACCTACGCCACTGTCGGGCCACATAATGTCACATTGACGGTAAACGACGGTACCACTACATTGCAACAATCGTATGAAGTACTTTTGACTCCTGATGTGACCACACCGGAGTTTGATTTTACCATGGTCTGTAATGAAGTGACTTTTCAAGATTTCACGGATAGTTGTAACCCTGTCTCGTTTGAATGGAATTTTGGAGATGGTAGTCCCATTTCCCAGGAGGAGAATCCTGTCCACATTTTCGAATATGACAATTCCTATGATGTGACATTGACCGTTGACGATGGGGATGGACAATTCAGTATAACCAAGCAGGTAATCATTGTCAGTGAGTTCCTTTACGAGCTCCCTTTAGATCTTGAGGTTTGTGCGGACCCCGGCATTCCAGATATCGGTATGTTCAATTTTATCCCACAGACCGACCATATTTTGAGCAACATAAATCCAAACGGACCATTTTACCCTTTGGTCAGCTACCATTTAAGTGAAGCCGATGCTACCACCAATAGCAACCCACTTGATTTTGATTTCACAAATACAGTAAATCCACAGACCATATATGCCCGTACCGAGGACAGTCAAGGATGTTTTCAATTGTTTCCTTTCCAGTTGCGCGTCAATAACACGCCGACTGTGAATACCATTGAGGACATCTACCTGTGCTATCTTAGGGAAAACACGATCGGATATGATCTATCACAGTTGAACGCCAGGGCTTTTGAGGGTCTGGACCAATCAGGTATCGATTTAAGTTACCATCTTAACGAAACGAACGCCATGACAGATTCAAATGATGTCATCAACATCAATTTGGAAGCGGGAGTGGACAACGTTGTGTTTGTCAGAGCTGAAAATGTGGATGCCCCAGAATGTTTCTCGGTCGGCACCTTTTTGATCCGAATGGACAATGAAAATACCGATGTGGATGATCGATGTATGCCTTTTTTCTCCAATACGATGACTCCTAATGACGATGGTGCAAATGACGTGTTCTTTATTCAGAACATCGAGACCTTTCCCAACAATTACCTTACCGTATACAATAGATGGGGGAATGTCGTTTTTGAGACCCGGGGCTATATGAACGATTGGCAGGGGACGTACAATGGAAACCCTTTACCCGTAGGCACTTATTACTATCACATTGAATTGAACGACCCAGACCAAAGATCTCATTCAGGGCATGTGACCATTTTGAGGTAAGCTTTTCAACGTATTGCACTAACTGTTGTATACGTACGGATGTCATAGTTTTAAGCCAGCACTAATGAACATGGACATCGAGCACTTAATTTGAAACCAGTGGTAACATGGCCTTTTGGTATGCACGAAAGGATAGAAACGGTTCTATATAAAACACTCTATAGTTAAAATCAAAAAGAACTTCTAACAGCACTAAACAAAAAAGCAAGCTTGGTACCAAGCTTGCTTTCGTTTTTCACCTTTTTTGTCGATTCCTTGGTGATCGCGGAAGGATTCGAACCTTCGACCGTCTGCTTAGAAGGCAGATGCTCTATCCAGCTGAGCTACGCGACCTTTCTGGTGTTTTGCGCGTGCAAATATACAATATAGTCTACCAGATGCAAAAGAACAATCTGAAAATTAAACAGCGTCAATTGCATGATGCAATCTTAGAACTTTATTGAACGTAGGCCAGGGGTTCCAAATTGGGAAATGTACAAAATTCGTCGTCGTTCGTCTGCCGCAATACCGTTCGGTTGTGAAAATATGGCCTCATTTAATTCCCCGTCTGCTGTGCCATTTTCACCTGTACCTGCAAAAATCTCCGTACTACCATCAAAACCTATCTTAAATATGACATTTTCACTGATACCGGTTGCGTAAATATGGTCTTCAAACACTGTTATATAGCCAATGGCAAAACCTTGTGTGGTATTTGGAATATTGGCTATCAAAGAAACTTCCCCCTCTGGTGTGACCTTCAAAATATCAGCAGTAAAAAAATTGGCCGTAATCACATTGCCTTCACCATCGATATCAATGCCAACACAGCCAAAAAGTCGATCATCAGTGGCCAATACCGAAATAGAGCCATCTGGTGTGACCTTATGCAATGTGGGAGCAAAAAAATTGGCCACGTAGATGATATCATCATTGTCAATGGCCAAGCCTGAAGGCCAACCGGCAATCTCCGCCACTTGTGATGACGAACCATCTGGGGCAACCTTCACCAATATGCCTGAAATGGCATCGTTGTTGTTTTCATTGTTAAAGAAAAAGTTTCCGTTACTGTCTAAGACCCCACCCATCGGAGCTTCAAACCCCGCTGCCTTTACCTTGATACCCTTTTTGTTGACCTCAAAGACCCGTGTGCCATTGTACTTGTTCAATTCAGGATCAAAAACCCCAAAATTAGAAGCAAACACCGTTCCTGTATCGGAAACAAATAGGCCATCATTTGCAGGAAACTCTTCTCCGATAACCGTTTTCACCTTAATCGATTTTGGGCCATCGCCAATAAAGTCCTTAATACATGAAGTCAAGGAAACCAGACCAAGACCACCTACCACCAAGATCATTTTTTGGAACACATTCTTTTTTTTCATCGTTGTTATTTTTAAAAGTTACCTGTCTAAACTAGTAGTGTGATGAACAAAAATTGACGTGTTGGGCACAAGGGCACCTTTTCAGGCTACTTTCTGATTTTTGATATAATGGCTGGGTGTCACCCCCATGATATTCTTAAATGCCTTGTTGAAGGTAGATTTTGAAGTATAGCCTACATCCATGGCCAATGCCAACAGGGTATGCCGCTCATGCTCTTGCCGCTCAATCTTAGAAACAAACTCCCGTATACGGTGTTGGTTCACATAATCGTAGAATGATGTTTGGTATACTTGGTTCAAAAGCCAGGATACGTTATTGGATGATGTGCTCAATTTCCCAGCCAAGGATTTCAAGGTCAAATCTTGTTGCAGAAACACTTTCTCCTGGCTCATAAAAAAATGAAGCCGCTTCTGTAGTTTCCGTATTTCATTAGGCTTTAAGCGATTATTTTCCACATTGGATCTTTTCTGAAAAGGAATCCGAAATATTTCAGGCTGTCGCAGACTAAAGTAGCCTATCACATAAACGAACAAGGGGGTCGATATCCACATAGTTTCATAATTGACATAGGCAAATGGCGTTGCAAAAAAGTGTGTGCCCACAAAGCTTATGATCCACAATACCAAAAAAAACAATAACGTTGCCAAAAAGAACCCCAGAAATTGGAATACATGCTGATGGTATGAAAGTTGACTTTCTTGTTGCTTTGAACACTTCTTGACCAAATGATATGTACCCACCCAATAACCTATAAGGGATAGCAATCCGATAGCCTCGACCAAAAAAACATGATGTTAAGTGCCCCCATAGCGTAACGTGTATTGAATTCTTGCAATGGAAGGCTTAAGGTCCAAAGGTAATAGCCTAAGTGCAGTATCGTAGCAGCATAATGTGGCCAACCCAATCTAAAAGTAGGTTTTTCCATAAACACCGATCTTCTTACATAGGTATAGGTCAAAGGGCCAAACAGAAAAATAGTCGTGTCGACCAATACGCCCATTCGCCATACCCAATCTTCTGGAATACGGTAAACCGTAATTCTACCGAACAACATCAGTGCGGCACAGAGCAATAGCAATGAAAGTATACGGTTGGCAGCCTTGTTTCTGTTAACGATCAACTGCAATGAAATGGCCAAAAACAATCCTTGACTGATCCCAAGAAATAAAATGATGTCAACAAAATTGAATTGGTACATAAAAAAGTAACTGTCACTAAAATTAGGGTTAATTACTGCATATCGGGTAGCAATGGGTACAATCATACCCAGAAAATAGCTGTATGGTTTCCTTTCGTTGTATTGCCAGTATCTTTTGCTGGAAACAATGGCTGCAACAAAGGGCACCATTTTGGGCCTAGACCAGTGGATATTTGAAAAACTCCTTAAAATAAAATACCAAAAGTATATCGACCCAAACATTTAAAAATGCTTTGAGAAGGTTGGGCAACCAAAAATGGCCAAGTCAAGATCGGCACTTATACCACTAAGGCCTGAGGCCCTTTGGTCGAGATACGTCCCGTTCTTTTTGTTCAGAATGGGATGGAAGAGTAGGCGTTGCTGTTACGGTAGTGCTTTGATCTACCTTAGGTGCGGAAAGCCCTACTGTTTCCCTTTCCAGTGCTACCAAAGCATCAGCCTGCCCCTCTCCAGAAGAAAGCGTTGGGGTCGTTATGGCTGCATGTATCTCTTTATCGGTTTCGCTGATCTTGTTTGCGATCTTTATGATCTCCCTTGCAAGAGCTTCGGCAGTCACATGATGTGGTGTCAAAGCAAACCCTTTTCTGACTTTGAGCACCTTAGCGGCCAATGTCTGTAGGTGGTGCTCTTCAACACCTTTGGGCAGATTGGGCCTGGTGGTTACCACAGAACCGGAATGGGGATAGCTTTTGTCCATGCGCATGGTGACGGTAAAGTAGTGGTCGCTCGGTGTTTGATCTAATGGGGAACCATGTACCAGCAGTTGCCCATTTTCTATGCGAAATGCATCATCAGGATACTGTTGCATATCTGATAAGGATTTGGGCGAAAACCCTATCGCACAGTCACGTTCGTAAAAAACAGCCGGATTTCTGGTGCTGCGCATCGATTCACCTCTATTCAATTCTAACCGGATACGCACCAGCTCCTTGGTTTCGGTATCGTATTGGTAATACGAAGACAGTTTATGTGGGGCCTCTCCAAAATTGCCTTCAGCGGGGTCGGTAAACCAAGTAACCTTCATGATATACAGATCTGTTTCGTTTTTTTCTTTGTTTTAACCACGTCAATAGAAGCTACTTGGTCGTCAACAACACACATGCTCGTCCATTGTATACGCCAGGATCAGCGCAACCCAGGTCCTTTTAGCTTTGGCACTTTTCCCACTATTTGTCTTTGCACTGGTGACACAGGTGGTGTTGTAGCGTCATCACCGAGGGAAATTCTACCCCTTTTTTTATTGAGTTCTTCCCTATTTTCTTCACTTTCTGAAGTGTGAGGTCCAATCGTAAGGGAACTCATTTTTTTAATGATATGCCTCATTTCCCTTTGGTGTTCGATTTGCTGTTGTTCTAAAGCCACTGCGCGGATACGCCGCGCAAGTTCAATGGGTGATACGTTATGTGTGGTTAGCATGACATTTCTACGTTCGTCCAATGCTTTATTGACCAATAAGTTCAAATGCTGTAAGGTAATGCCTGGAGGTAGGTTGGGCTTTAAGGTGACTTCACTTCCAATATGGATGCTGTTATCCATACTGCCCATATCAACCGCCAGGTCTTTTTTAACAGGTAGTTGTTTTAAGGGTTGACCCGACACCTGTATTTGCCCATCAACAATACGAAAAGAGCTATCAGGATGTTTGTTTACATACAGTAGATCATCTCCTGTATAAAACCCAACAATACGTTTTTCATTTAAAAACACTGCTGTGCTTCGTGTATCTTTTGTAGCCTTTTTTCTTTGAAGCTCTAACCTAATACGAACCAAATCCATGGTTTCGGTATCATAGTGGTAATATGAAGACAGTTTATGGGGCGCTGCCCTAATATTCCCTCCAGAAGGGTCAGTAAACCATGTAATAATCATATGCCCGTTTTTTTTTTGTTGTGTACATTACTTATTCTTTTTCACTCCTCTAGATCACATCGACAATTTTCGTACCCCATTTTTTCTGTCCTGGGTTTTTCGATCCGCTACTTTACGTTTTACGGCAGTGGTATCTATAGGGGGCCTTTTGGGGACAGGCCCTTTAATTGCTTTTGCCAACCTTGTCGGTTGGGCTATGGTCAATTTTTCAAGGTTACCGGCAAAATCTGTACTGGCAGTGACCTGTGGTTTTGGTAGTGTTGCCGGCTTTTGCTCCTGCGCTTTGACAGACTTGCTTGGACCTTGTATTTTTTCTGCTGTTTTTTTCTCTGCATTTGCGTCCGTCTTTTTTTTGCTCTTACCTGTAAAATTCTGTATCTCAATTTCTGGCACGATTGTATTGGTAGGTTCCTGATACTGTCCTGTTTTGAGCTTTCCTACGGTTTGATTTCGTTTTGCCGTATTGTCAATGACCGTATCTTTTATACCTATTTTCGCTGTTTGGTCTGTGCGCTTCGTAAATGCCAAAACATTGCCAATACCCTTCAATGGTACAAGTGCTTGAAGCAGTCTAAGTATAGCAGAGCGAGCGTTTTTGAAACGCCCCATTAATTTTTCATTTCGGGCCATTTTTCATTTCTTTTAGAATTGCAATTCAAACCATCTGTTCATACAAAACCGAGCATACTGCTACAGTACCTAGACTGTTATTCCTCCCATACTACCTACTAGGGAGTTCGTACCGAGGGCCTTATAGGTGCAGTAGCAACCGTAGCAGATTGTGATCTTCTATGAGTTGCACGCTGTATTTTTGTTCGCCCTGCAACATAACCTTGTTTGGCTGCTTCAAGGGTCGCTTGCGGGGTCATTAGCTTCTTTAGGTTATCCACATCTCCGTCAAGATTAGATAGCCCATTGGACACGGTTGGATCTGTCGGTACAGGAAATGTACGTTGTTGATCTTGGACGTGCGATGCGCTATGCGCAGGTGTGTCCGGTGTACTTGATGGTCTTACCATTGATCGCATCAGGTTATCCACATCTTGGTCAAGATCGGGTAGCCCAGGTCCATTGGACCCGGTTGGATCTGTCGGTACCGGAAATGTACGTTGTTGATCTTGGACGTGCGATGCGCTATGCGCAGGTGTGTCCGGTGTACTTGATGGTCCTACCATTGATTGCATCAGGTTATCCACATCTTGGTCAAGATCGGGTAGCCCATTGGACACGGTTGAATCTGCTACCGGAACAGCTTCGCCGGCCCCATCAGGATCGGGTCCTTGATTAGTTGTTTCCATTGCAGCCGGTCTTTCCGAATTATTGGTTGCATTATCCCATTGTTCTTGAGGGCTTGGGATGACAGCATCCTCATCTAGGGTAGTCGCTGGGCCTATTGGTCGTGTTTGGCCTACTGGCGGGGCCGGAGGCACTGGTCTTTGGGCTGGTGGTGCTTGAGCTGGTGCTGGTGGTGTTTGGCCTACTGGCGGGGCCGGAGGCACTGTCGATCTTTGGGCCGCTGTCGCTCGTGTTTGGCCTACTGGCGGGGCCGGAGGCGCTGGTCTTTGGGCTGGTGGTGCTTGAGCTGGTGCTGGTGGTGTTTGGCCTACTGGCGGGGCCGGAGGCACTGTCGATCTTTGGGCCGCTGTCGCTGTCGGTCCCTGGCCTGCTGTCGTTGTCGATCTTTGGGCCGCTGTCGCTGTCGGTCCCTGGCCTGCTGTCGCTGTCGGTCCCTGGCCTGCTGTCGCTGTCGGTCCTTGGGCAGGTGTTCGAACTGGTGCCTGCTGTACACCTTGCCCAGTGTTCTGTTGCTGGCCTTGCTGTTGTCTTAAATCTTGTAGTTCGCGTTGTAATCGGGCCTGCTCTTTACGCAAGTAATCTATGGTCTTCTTTAATGTATCCTTACCCTTAAGATTCCTTTTTTGCGCCTGATAATACGCAAAGGACAAGGCTGCAATGGCAAGGCCTAGTGGCCCTAAAAACATCAAAATAGCTGTTGCTGCCAATAATCGTTTTGCAAACTTTTTTGTGCTGGCCAAAAGACTTTTTGGTTTCTCTGTATTTTCTTCTTGTGGCTCTTTGCTTGCCACAGGTGGCACTTGGTTCGCCATTGGTGGCACCTGCGCTGCCACTGGTGTTTGGCCTACTGGCGGGGCCGGAGTCACTGTCGGCCTTTGGGCTGCTGGCGCTCGTCTTTGGGCTGGTGGTGTTTGGCCTACTGGCGGGGCCGGAGGCGCTGTCGATCTTTGGGCCGCTGTCGCTGTCGCTCCTTGGGCTGCTGTCGCTCGTGTTTGGCCTACTGGCGGGGCCGGAGTCGCTCGTCTTTGGGCCTCAGTCGCTCGTCTTTGGGCCTCAGTCGCTCGTCTTTGGGCCTCAGTCGCTCGTCTTTGGGCCTCAGTCGCTCGTCTTTGGGCCGGAGTCGCTCGTCTTTGGGCCGGAGTCGCTCGTCTTTGGGCCTCAGTCGCTCGTCTTTGGGCCGGAGTCGCTCGTCTTTGGGCCTCAGTCGCTCGTCTTTGGGCCGG
>JBCDBD010000025.1:0-56291 GCA_039184335.1 Bacteroidota bacterium
CTAAATTTTAACAAGTATGCGATTTTGGCCCAGAATATTTAACAAATTCACAATGTCCTGAGATATTCCCAAAAATCATGACGTAAAAACTGGCACCCCTATTTAAATCATTTATTTTTGAAAAGAACCATTAATCATGAACAAAAAAGTACTTCTAATGATTTTGGATGGCTGGGGAAAATCTCCAAATCCAGAAGTTTCGGCAATAGAAAAAGCCAATACCCCGTTTATAGATGCCCTATATGAAAAATACCCAAATGCTGATTTGTTGACCGATGGCATGAATGTGGGGCTCCCCAATGGACAAATGGGCAATAGCGAGGTGGGTCATATGAATCTTGGTGCAGGTAGAATTGTATATCAAGACCTGGCCAAAATCAACAAAGCAGTGCAAGAAAAGACGCTTAAAGATGAAAAAGTCCTAAAGGACGCCTTTGCATATGCCAAGGCTCACAAAAAAAACGTACATTTTCTTGGATTGGTCAGTAATGGCGGGGTGCATAGCCACATGGACCACTTAAAAGCATTGGTTAAAGCTTCAACTGATAGTGGGATACCCCAAGCCTTTGTTCATGCTTTTACCGACGGTAGGGATGTTGATCCCAAAAGTGGAAAAGGTTTTTTGGAAGACTTAACACATTTCATTTCAGACAAAAACACCCAATTGGCAACAGTAGTTGGACGTTACTATGCCATGGATAGGGACAAAAGATGGGAACGCGTAAAACTGGCCTATGACCTCTTAGTGCATGGAAAAGGCACTCATTTTGAAAATATCTCTACTGCCATGCAAAGCAGTTATGACAACGATGTCACCGATGAATTCATCAAGCCCATCGTATTGCAGCCGGGCGGAACAATCAAAGATGGGGATGTCATCATTTTCTTTAACTTTAGAACCGATCGAGGTCGTGAGATCACGCAGGCATTGAGCCAGCTTGATTTTCCTGAATTTGGGATGAAAAAATTGAATCTCCATTATGTGACCATGACCAATTATGACGATACTTTTAAAGGTATTAACGTGGTATATGACAAAGCAAACATTGAAGATACCCTTGGAGAGGTTCTTGCAAAAGCCGACAAGAAACAAATACGTATTGCCGAGACCGAAAAATACCCGCATGTCACCTTTTTTTTTAACGGCGGAAGGGAAGAACCTTTTGATGGGGAAAAACGCATTCTTTGTCCTTCACCAAAAGTAGCCACATATGATCTTCAACCAGAAATGAGTGCCTTTGAAATAAGGGATGCCATTGTGCCAGAATTAAAAAAGGGGGAGGTTGATTTTGTCTGCCTAAATTTTGCAAACCCTGACATGGTGGGGCATACCGGAATTATGGAAGCCGCAATAAAAGCTTGTGAAACCGTTGATACCTGCGCCAAAGATGTCATCGCAGCCGCCCAAGAAAACAATTATAGTGCCATTGTCATTGCCGACCATGGAAATTGCGACACTATGGTCAATGCTGATGGCAGTCCGAATACAGCCCATACCACAAATCCAGTTCCCCTGATTCTAGTCGATGAAGACGTAAAGAAAATTAAGGATGGGGTGTTGGGAGACATTGCACCGACCATCTTGTACTTAATGGGCATAGATAAACCAGAACTCATGACACAAGCATCACTTATTTAATACTTAAACCTCTCAAATGAAAAAGTATTTTCTTTATTTTCTATTGATGGTTCCTATTGCCATGATTGCGCAGGAACTTCGCTCACCCAGTTCAAATTTTGTACTGTCCTTCTCCCTGGAAGATGGTAAACCCACCTATGGCCTATCACTAAACGATGAGCAGATTATCTTAAAAAGTGGTTTAGGGTTTGAGCTGAAAAACATGCCTTCACTACTTGATGGTTTTTCAGTTGAAGGAATCGAGCGTGATTCTTATGATGGTACCTGGTCACCCGTTTGGGGTGAAACCAGCATAATCAGGGAACATTACAATGAAATGCTGGTCAAACTGGTCCAGAAATCCACCCAACGCTTTCTACACATCAGGTTCCGATTGTTTGATGACGGTCTTGGTTTTCGATATGAATTTCCTGAACAGCCCAATCTGACCCACTTTGTTATTGCAGAAGAGAAAACACAATTTGCCATGACTGGCGATCATACCGCTTTTTGGATTCCTGGGGATTACGATACCCAAGAATATGACTATACCACTTCAAAGCTATCAGAAATTTCAGGTTTGCTAAAGGCCGCAATTACACCCAATGTCTCGCAGACCCCATTTTCAGACAGCGGTGTACAAACGGCCCTTATGATGAAGACGGCCAACGGCACCTATATCAACATACATGAGGCAGCCTTGGTCGAATATGCCTGTATGCACCTCGAATTGGACGCAAAAAATAGGGTTTTTGAGTCGCATTTGACACCCGATGCCGTCGGCGACAAAGGATATATGCAAGCACCAAGAACCACCCCATGGCGTACCATAATCGCCAGTAAAAATGCAGGAGATATTTTATTGTCAAACATGACGCTAAATTTAAATGAACCTTGTGCCTATGAAGATACCTCATGGATCAAACCTGTAAAATATATTGGGGTCTGGTGGGAAATGATCACCGGCAAGAGTTCTTGGGCATATACTGATATACCAGGGGTACAATTGGGTATTACCGATTTTTCAAAAACCAAACCCAACGGGCGACACGCCGCCAATACCGCACATGTCAAAAAACATATTGATTTTGCCGCAGCACATGGTTTTGACCAAGTTTTGGTCGAAGGATGGAACGAAGGATGGGAAGATTGGATCGGAAGGTCAAAAGACTACGTCTTTGATTTCATAACACCATATCCTGACTTCAATGTGGCTGAACTTCGAGATTATGCAGCTTCCAAAGGTGTGCAATTGATGATGCACCATGAGACTTCCGGTTCTGTACGAAACTATGAACGCCATATGAAAAAAGCATATCAATTTATGGCAGACAACAACTATAACTCCGTTAAAAGTGGCTATGTGGGAAATATCATTCCCAGAGGGGAAACCCACTATGGCCAATGGATGGTCAACCACTACCTCTATGCCATTAAAAAAGCGGCAGAATACCAGATTATGGTCAACGCCCATGAAGCAGTTCGACCAACTGGATTGAGCAGAACCTATCCCAACCTCATCGGCAACGAATCTGCAAGGGGTACTGAATATGAAGCATTTGGTGGAAACAATCCTGATCATACCACTATTTTGCCGTTCACCCGTTTGATTGGTGGCCCCATGGATTATACGCCGGGCGTTTTTGAACCAAATGTCAGTGTATACAATTCACAAAACCAATCTAAAGTTAACACCACCATAGCAAGGCAATTGGCATTGTATGTGACCATGTATAGTCCATTGCAAATGGCCGCGGATTTACCTGAAACCTATGAAAAACATCTTGATGCCTTTCAGTTTATCAAAGATGTTGGTTTGGACTGGGATTCATCATTGGTGCTTGAGGCAGAACCTGGTGATTTTATCACCTATGCCCGAAAAGAAAAAGGAACGAACCATTGGTTTGTTGGAAGAACCAATGATGAAGAACCACGGACTTCTAGCATTGACTTTGATTTTTTGGACAAGGATAAGACGTATATTGCGACCATTTATGGCGACACCCCAGAGACCCATTACAAAAACAACCCTAAAGCGTACATCATCAAAAAGTATCGTGTGGGTGCAAAGTCAAAACTTAAGCAATTTTGTGCCCCAGGGGGTGGTTATGCCATCAGCATTTTTGAAACAAAGGATAAGAACGCATTACGAGGGCTTAAAAAACTATAGCTGCAATGTAGATTTTTAGGACTACACTGAATTTATCGAATTCCGTGTATCTTTGCACCCATGGTCAAAATCAAGACAGCGGAAGAAATCGAATTGATGCGTGAGAGTGCATTGGTCGTATCAAAGACCTTGGGCATGCTGGCCTCAGAGATCAAACCTGGTGCCAATCCTTTGGCATTGGATAAAATGGCCGAGGAATTTATTAGGGAACAGGGTGCTGAACCTGGCTTTTTAGGTATGTATGATTTTCCCAACACCTTAAATTGGAGCCCCAATGCCCAAGTAGTGCATGGCATACCCAATAACGAGCCCCTTAAAGAGGGCGATGTCATCTCTGTTGATTGTGGTGCCCTAAAAAATGGATTTTATGGAGACCATGCCTATACATTTCAAGTAGGTGAAATAGCTGAAACTACCAAAAAATTGTTAGAAGTGACCAAAGCTTCACTGTATATAGGTATTCGTGAATTTAGGGTTGGCAAACGCGTCGGCGATGTTGGCTATGCCATTCAAAACTATTGTGAATTGCATGGTTATGGTGTTGTACGTGAACTTGTAGGCCATGGATTGGGAAAAAAACTGCACGAAGCCCCTGAAATGCCCAATTATGGAAAACGCGGAAGGGGGAAAAAATTTGTTGAGGGAATGGTCGTAGCCATAGAGCCCATGATTAATATGGGCACCCGTCGGATAAAGCAATTAAAAGATGGCTGGACCATTCTTACGGCTGACAACAAACCCAGTGCGCACTTTGAGCATAATGTGGCCATCGTTGATGGAAAGCCCGAACTATTGTCCACTTTTCAGTACATCTACGAAGCACTGGGAATTGTAAGTGACGAGGAAGAAGCGTTCAGGAGCAAAAAACTACAGCTTTGATTTAGGTTTCCTCTATCTGGAAACAGTGCTATGAAAGGAATCTTCAAATACTTTTTAAATCTAATTCCCAGGCCATTTTTAATCAAGGTAAGCTATTGGGTCAGGCCTATAATGGCATTCTATTTTAAAGGCAGTTCATTTGAAGATCCCATTGACGGAAAACAATTCCGTACCTTTTTGCCCTATGGCTATGAAAACCCTAGAGAAAATGTACTTTCACCCTCTACACTCTCCCTTGAACGGCACCGATTGCTTTGGCTCTATTTGAAAAACGAAACCAGTTTTTTTACAAATGGCCACAAAGTATTGCATTTCGCACCTGAACAAGCGTTTTATAATCGATTCAAAAAGCTTGAAAACCTCGACTATGTGACCACTGACCTAAATTCGCCATTGGCCGATGTCAAAGCCGATATCTGCAACCTTCCTTTTGGGGATGCAGTTTTTGATGTTATTCTCTGTAACCATGTTTTGGAACATATTCCTGATGATAGCAAAGCCATGCGTGAACTGTATCGGATACTAAAACCGGGGGGATGGGGGGTTTTTCAGATTCCCCAAGACCTAAGCAGGCAAACTACTTTTGAAGATGACACGATAACCGATAAAAAAGAGCGCGCAAAGATTTTCGGACAATACGACCATGTTCGTATTTATGGTTGGGATTATTTTGAGAAGCTCAGAGCCATTGGGTTCACGGTTGAAGCGATAGACTATACCGCGGCACTGCCAAAAGAGGTGATCGAAAGGTACCGATTGGCCAAAGGTGAAATCATTCCCCTTGTAAAAAAATAACTATCACTGCACCAAGGTTTTGAAGCCACTGGTCATGAATTCCTTGGTATCCCCATTCTTATCAAGATAAATTATATAGGCTTCCAGTTGCTTTTGCGTCACCAAAAGTTTGATGGAATCTTTCAAATCCATGGCCATAAATGCAGTGGCATAGGCATCGGCAGTAGCACAATTATCGGCCACTACACTTGTTGCCAGTACGTTGCCATTCTTCGTAAATCCAGTTTTGGGATCTATAGTGTGCACATAACGCTGACCGGATACGGAATCAATTCGAAATTTTCTATAATTGCCAGAAGAGGCAAGTGCTTTATCTTTCATTGTGACAATCAATTTTAATTGTCTTCCCACCTCAACCTGTGGATCATCGATCCCAACGGTCCATTTTTTTTCAGAGATGACATTGGATCCCTTAGCCAGCACCTCTCCCCCTACCTCAACGAGATAATTGGTTATCCCTTTTGAGTTCAAAAGCTCGCCCACACAGTCAATGGCATATCCTTTTGCAATGGCATTGAAATCAAAATAAATGCGCTTTTCAGTTTTAGAAATGGTACCATCGTGATTGAGCCCCACTTTTTCAAAGCCTACATACCGTAATAAACTATCTATCTTGGTACTGTCGAGATCCATTTGTTTTCCGGGGCCGAAACCCCATGCATTTACCAATACCCCGACAGTCGGGTCAAAATAGCCCTCCGTTTTTTCAAATACTTCTTTTGAGAGTTTAAAAACGTCTTCAAACATATGGTCAATGACCATAGTGCTATCGCCCTGATTGATTTTTGAAATATCGGAATTGGGTATATACGTAGACATCGATTGATTCACCGCTTGAAATACAGAATCAATTTCCGTTTGAAAATCCAAGGTCTGGTCTGATATGTAGGTAATCGAATATGTTGTTCCCAAGGCGTTGCCGCTATTTAGATTCTTTACCCATGGGTTGAAAGCGCATCCCACCACAATTGACCACAAAAAGAAAATCAATACTTTTTTCATACTATGTTATTTCCAGTAACCCTTGGTAATTTACCAAATAACCTTCGTTTAAATACAATGGGAGCTTTTGGTTCGCTGCATTACGCAGCCCCACACCAGCGTAATATGTTTTTGCCTCGAATTTATCTGCATGATGCTTCATTTTTTGCATCAGCTTCCCGTCATATTCCATTGGATTGTCTGGATAACCTACATTTCTAACTACTATAAAATGAAGTGTTTTTTCTTTTAGGCAAACATATTGTGGGTTTTTCTTTGGTTTACTATTGACGGCCATAAACTCAAAACCATCGGCCTGCAATCGCCTGCCCACAATGTTCATTGCCAAGTTGTGCAATTCTTGTTCTGTAAGTACCCTTCTTTCTTCCATAAAAAAAACCGACGCATACACGCCGGCTCTATTAGTATTGACCTCATTTGAATGCGTTTTGGTATAAAATTGATACGATAACGATTATCCCCCAAAATCATCAAATCGGATATTCTCATCTGGGATACCAAAATCTTCACCCATTTTCTGGACCGCTTTGTTCATCAAAGGGGGGCCACAGAAATAGAGTTCGATATCTTCAGGAGCTTCATGGTGATCGAGATAGTTGTCAATTACACAATTATGGATGAATCCGACAAAACCATCCCCCGCTTCATCATCGATGTCTTTTTTGACTTTCCAATTGTCTTCTTCCAAAGGTTCAGAAAGTGCCATATAAAATTTAAAATTGGGGAAATTACGCTCCAAATCCTTAAAATGTTCAATATAGAACAACTCCCTTTTTGAGCGACCACCATACCAATAAGTAACTTTTCTGTTGGTCTTCAGTGTTCTAAAAAGATGGTACAGATGGGAACGCATGGGTGCCATACCAGCTCCACCACCAACATAAAGCATTTCAGCCTCTGATTCATTGATAAAGAACTCTCCGAACGGTCCAGAAATAGTAACGGGGTCTCCTGGCTTTAATCCAAAAATATAGGAAGAGGCAACACCAGGATTCACATCCATCCATCCATTTTTAGATCGATCCCAGGGTGGGGTCGCAATACGGACATTGAGCATGATTTCCCTACCTTCTGCAGGGTAAGATGCCATGGAATAAGCCCGTTCTACAGTTTCAGGGTTTTTCATGACCAAGGGCCATAAATTGAACTTGTCCCATTCGTTCTTGAACTTATCGGGGGTTTCGTGTTCTTCTGGGTGTGCCGTAATGTCTATATCACCATATTTTACTTCGCAAGGTGGAATCTCAATTTGTATATAACCGCCAGCCTTATAATTCATCTCCTCTGGAATCTCGACTACGAATTCTTTGATAAATGATGCCACATTATAATTTCGAACTACTTTGGCGGCCCATTTTTTTATACCAAAAACTTCTTCAGGAATGGTAATCTCCATGTCTTGTTTTACCTTCACCTGACAGGCAAGCCTTGCACCAGAATTGAGTTCTTTTTTGGAGAAATGCGGAGTTTCTGTAGGCAGGGCCTCTCCCCCACCTGAGAGCACATGGCACTCGCATTGGATACAGGTTCCCCCACCGCCACAAGCTGAGGGTAAAAATACTTTCTGGTTTCCTAAGGTAGACAACAAAGAACTGCCTGAAGGAACCTCGATTTCTTTTTCACCATTTATGGTAATGGTAACCGGACCTGAAGGTGACAGTTTTTCCTTGGTGAACAGTAATAGGGCCACCAACAGTAATAAAAGCGTAAGAAACGCAACTACAGTGATTAAAATAGTACCTCCCGTACTGGCAGCTAATATCATTTTTCTTCGTTTATGACTTCGTTATAAGAGACTTCTTTTTTTTCGTCCTCAATCTCTTCTATAATTTCTTTTTCATGGGCAGCCTCTGCTGCAGTATTTTCTCCAGGTTCAGGCGGCTCATTATCACCTGTCAACATGCCACCAAAACTTTGGAACCCAATACCCATCAAACCCGTGATGATAAAGGTAATTCCCAAACCACGAAGGGGCGCAGGAACATTGGAATAACGGATTTTTTCCCTGATGGCAGCAATGGCCAAAATGGCCAAGAACCAGCCAATACCAGAACTGACACCATAGTTAAATGCTAATCCCAAACTTGGTATCTCTCGTGCTTGCATAAATAAGGAACCCCCTAAAATAGCACAGTTGACCGCAATAAGGGGCAAGAAAATACCTAATGAATTATATAGTGATGGAGAAAACTTCTCAACCACAATTTCAACCAACTGTACCATTGTGGCAATGGTAGCAATAAACAAGATGAAGGAAAGAAAGCTGAGATTGTAATCTGCATATTCAGGACCCAACCAGACTAGGGCACCGTCACGAAGCAAATATTGGTCCAATAACCAATTTAGCGGTACAGTAACCGCCAATACAAAAATTACAGCTGCTCCCAATCCGACAGCCGTGGCTACCTTTTTCGACACGGCCAAATAGGAACACATTCCCAAGAACACGGCAAACACCATATTGTCAATAAAAATGGACCTAAAAAATAACTCTAGATGTTCTAACATAGCTCTTCTAAATTTTATGCCTCTTCAATCAATGCCCTATTTCGGTAACGCTGTACCCAAATGATAATTCCGACAACTATAAGCGCTGCTGGGGGAATGATCATGAATCCATTGTTCTCGTAGCCTATGGCATAGAGACCCGTTTTGACAATGGGATCTCCAAAAACCGGAAAACCAAACAGTGTACCAGAACCAAAGAGTTCCCTAAAAAACCCTACCATGATCAAAATCAATCCATACCCAAGCGCATTGCCTATACCATCTAGAAAGGAACGCCAAACACCATTTCCTAACGCAAAGGCTTCGAACCTACCCATAATGATACAATTGGTTATGATGAGGCCGACAAATACTGAAAGGGTTTTACTCAATTCGTATGCAAAGGCTTTTAAAACCTGATCGACCACAATGACCAAGGTGGCCACCACGATAAGTTGGGCAATGATCCGTATTTTGGAGGGGATGACATTGCGTAATAGTGATATGACCACGTTGCCCACACCCATGACAAAAATCACTGAAACCGACATCACTACCGATGCTTGGAGCTCTGCGGTAATCGCCAAGGCAGAACAGATACCCAGAACCTGTATGGTGATTGGGTTATTGTCGGCTAATGGGTCTAGAATCAGATTCGCATCTTTTTTTGAAAGTAGTGCCATATCAATTGGTTCTAATGGTTTCTAAATAAGGTCGGTAGACTTTGAGGGTTTCTTTGATCATTGCTGAAACCCCATTTCCGGTAATGGTTGCTCCAGCCAAGGCGTCAACCTCATTGTCTTGCTTATCCTCATTTAATGGATCGTTATTTGTTTTTGAAACGTTTATCCCAGAATAGCTTTTACCATCTAAAAGTGACTCTCCAGTAAAATCGTCCATAAAAAAGCGCATTTTGATATTAGCTCCCAAACCTGCGGTCTCTCCCTTATGATCGAAATACACCCCTTGTACCACTAAGTTTTCATCTACAGACATAAAGCCCCAGATAGCATCCCATAGTCCTTTGCCATACATGGGAAGTATGTATGATTTCTTCCCTTCTTTCTCACCAACAAATATGGGCAATCTAGCCTCTCCTCCATTTTTTAAAATACCCAACTGCTTTTTTAAATCAATCAAAAAAGCTTGGTCGTCTTTCTCAACCTCTTCGTTCACAAGCACATACTGCTCTTTGATATACTTTGAAAACTCGTCTTCAACAATGGTGGTGGGAATGAAGTTCACACCACTATCTGCAGTGTTCTCATTTACACCCATTGCATACAAGATGTTCTGCTGTTTTTCAAAACGCTCGTTTTCCTTTATCCTATCGCTTAGTCCAGAAGCTAAAAAGGCAAGCAGCGAACCTACAATGATCACCATGATTATGGCGAAGATAACGGTGTAGGAATTTTTCTCAGTATTGATTGCCATGGTTAAACTGTTTCTGTTTTGAGTTCCTGCGACTTACCATCACTCACTTTCGGCAATATGGTCGCATTCTTTAGTCTTTTCATTCTTCTTTTGATGTTACTGCGAACTACATAGTGATCAATGGTCGGTGCAAAAACGTTCATCAATAAAATGGCTAAGAAAACCCCTTCAGGATACCCAGGATTGAACACCCTGATCATTACGGACATGAATCCTATCAAGAATCCGTAAATCCACTTACCACGATTGGTCTGGGCACCAGTTACCGGATCGGTTGCCATATAGACAATACCGAAAGCCAATCCGCCAACCAGAAGATGTTGCCAATATTCAAAGTTCATCAGTCCATAGAACTTACTGTATTCAGGAATCCACTCGGCCACCACAATACCGTTAAAAATCAATCCCATGGCCAGAGATCCAATCACGGCACTGAGCATAATTCTCCAAGAAGCAATTTTCGAAAAAATCAAGAACAGCCCTCCCAGAAGAATCAAAAAAGTAGATGTTTCACCGACAGAACCCGGAATGAACCCAAAAAACATCTCAGCCAAATCGTATTTAGCTGTCAACTCTGTCGTATTGCCCTGTGCAAGATACCCTAAGACTGTCTCACCTGAAATAGCATCAGTAGTACCTGCCTGTGACAGTCCATCAACTGCTCCATGAACCCATACTTTGTCACCGCTCATCCATGTGGGGTAAGCAAAAAACAAAAATGCCCGAATGGTCAAGGCGGGGTTCAATATATTCATTCCGGTTCCGCCAAATACTTCTTTGCCGATAACCACCCCAAAGGCCACGGCCACAGCCAACATCCAAAGTGGAGTATCAACAGGTATGATCAAAGGTACCAGCATGCCAGTTACCAAATATCCTTCCTCGACTTCATGCCCTTTAATAACCGCAAATACAAACTCAATTGCCAAACCTACGCCATATGACACAATGACCAATGGAAGAACAGTGATGGCACCCAACCAAAAGTTGTCCCACGTAATAAAATGTTCAAAAAGGGAGAATTCTTTAGGAAATCCATTGATGGCAGCGTAGTGTTGGTAACCTGCATTGAACATTCCAAAAAGCAAACAGGGAACCAGTGCCAGAATGACCGTATTCATCGTTCTTTTCAAGTCATCGACCGCTCTTATATGACCCCCAGAATGTGTGGTTTCATTTGGGGTGTACAAAAACGTATGGATGGCATTGAAGGCAGGTGCCATTTTTTTGCCTTGATACTTTAATTTTATCTGATGGAGTTTTTCTTTCATGCCCATTTCTATCCTATTTCTTGATACAATAAATCGAGCCCTTCCCTGATTATCTGTTGGTGTGGCTGCTTAGAGATGCATATAAATTCAGTTAATGAGAAGTCCTCAGGGGCTACTTCATACAAACCCAACTGTTCCATTTCATCCAAATCCTTCACCATACATGCCTTGAGCAATTGCATGGGATAGATATCCAAGGGAAAGACTTCTTCATAGCGCCCTGTGACCACAAAAGCCCTATGTTCGCCGTTGGTATTGGTATTCAAGTCGTATTTCTTGTTGGGCTGCATCCAAGAGAAGGTCAGTGCCCTGGTCGAAGAAATTTTATTGAAAACAGGTTTGTTCCAGCCAAAAAACTCATAATCATCCCCTTCGGGTATCGCAGTGACCGTATTGTTGTAAAAACCCAAATACCCGTCTGGGCTTGTGATTGCACCCGTCAGCACGTCTCCGTTGATCAACCTGAACTTGTCTTCTTTAACCCCACTGGCATACAAGAAAGTAGAAATTTCAGCACCGATTTTCGTGGTGTAATATTTTGGGGATTTAATACAAGAACCCGCCAAGGCTATGGTACGCTCGGCGTTGAACTTTCCGGTCAGTAGCAGTGCTCCCATGATCACGAGATCTTGAGGGGCTACTGTCCAAACTACCTCACCTTTATTGACAGGGTCAATTTTGTTGATCTGTGTTCCCACCAAACCAGCCGGATGGGGACCAGAAACCTTATGCAAGGTGATACCACTGATATTTGTAAAGGGTGAAGTAGCAGTATTTCCCACAGAAACATGGATCTGCCCAGGTGTCATCTTCGCAAGGGCGGTAATAGCCGCTTGAATCTCGGCCTCTTTTTCCCTGAGCACATAATCAACAGCAGCAGCCAAAGGTGCTGTGCTCAATGCAGATATGAAGATTGCTTTGGGGGTTGCATCTGGATTTGCAATGACATCATAGGGTCGTTGCTTGATAAAAGGCCAACAACCAGATTGTAACAAAAATGACCTTACCCCATCTCTATCGACCTTATCGAGGTCAACTTTTTTGTGCGATAGGTATGCCTGTTCTTTATCGGCCAGAATCTTTAGGGTCAAGATTCGTCGCCTGGCACCCCTTACAATTTCTACCAGTTCACCACTAACGGGTGAAACAAACAACATTTTTTCATCACTCTTGTTGTAGAAAATAGGTTCCCCTGCCTTGACCTCAGCCCCTTCCCTAACAAGCATCTTTGGGGTAATTCCATGAAAATCATCTAGGTGTAAGGCGTATACGTTACTTAGAACGGCTTTTGAGGTAGTCTGTTCGGCTTCCCCGACAAGGTTGATGTTCAACCCTTTCTTAATTCGGATGTCTTTAGACATATTAATATGGGCCTTAGTGTTACTAAAATTCGCACCAAATTTAAAGCTTATCAAGCAAAATACCTTCTTGAAACCATAGGGCGGCAATTATTTATATTTATTCTAAATAACTGAATAAAATGAACAGAAACCAAGATGGCCGTGAGGAATGCTTTTTGTTTACCTTTATCCACAAAATAAACCTTTCAATGCGTTTTTTGGTTAAACATTTTGCCATTATTTTTTTTGTTGCCCCAGCATTATCACAGATTCAAGAAGAGGTCAATCCGCCCCTGAATATCAAGACCATTGTTTTCAAGGGACCAACCGATGACCAATTCCCCATCATACAATTGGGTGATCAGATTCTCTTGCAATTTGATGACCTATTGGCCAATGAACAGGACTATTACTACAAAATAATTCACTGCGATTATGACTGGACCCCTTCCCAGCTTTTGAGATCACAATATTTGGTCGGAATGGACAATCAGCGTATCATCAATTACGAAAACAGTTATACCACCCTTCAACCGTATTCGAATTACAGGTTGGCCATTCCGAACGATCAGATTCGATTGCGGGTCAGTGGCAATTATATGCTTGAAATTTTCAATAGTTCAGGGGAGCTACAGTTTTCAAGGCGTTTTGTGGTCTATCAAGATCTTGCGAAAGTGACGGCAACGGTAAAGCGTTCAAGGGACTTTGAGTTTATCAATGAAAAACAAGTCGTCCAGTTTGCCATTGACCCGATAGGTCTGCCATTGGTCAACCCAAAGAAAGAGGTCAAAGTTGCCATAATTCAGAATTATTTTTGGCCAACCGCTATTTATGATATCAAACCCCAGTTCACCCTGGGCACTGAACTGATCTATCGTTATGACCAAGAAACCAGTTTTTATGGGGGCAATGAGTACCTTAATTTTGACACTAAGGATTTAAGGTCACCTACTTTTGCCATTGCGAACATCGAATTCAAAGAGCTATACCACCATTACCTTTTTCCAAATGGATACCGTTATGACCAAGCATACACCTATTTTCCCGATATCAATGGGGATTTTGTGGTAAGAACATTGCAGGGCGAAGATGTCGCTAGGGAGGCCGAATATTCCAAAGTCCATTTTACCCTTCCCTATTCAAGTGAAATAGGGCTTGATAATGTCTATGTATTCGGCAAATTCAACAACTATGATCTGAACGACGAAAACAGAATGACGTTTAATGAAAAATCGGGCAATATGGAACTGGAACTGGCAATAAAGCAGGGTTTTTATAATTACAAATATGTTGTCGAACGCCAAGACGGCACCATAGCACTTAACAAGGTCTCTGGCAATTTTCATTTTACCGAAAACAATTATACCATACTTGTCTATTACCGAAATTTTGGTGATTTATACGATAGCATCATTGGTGTAGGGAACACCAATTCTAGAATTATCAGCAATTGATTTAACTTTATTACCAATTTCTACAAGAACTGGCCGAATGGGAAAAGGAAAGCGCCTGATCACCAAGGGAAGATATGAACTCAAATTTCGGGGCACCGAATGTTTGAACTGCGGACATCTTCTCGACATCAGCGACAAATATTGCCCCAATTGTTCCCAGGCCAACAGTACCAAAAAATTGGTTCTTAAGGATTTTTTTGATGAGTTCTTTTCAAATCTGATCAATTACGATTCCAAACTGCTGAAAACACTGTATTCACTGCTCATAAAACCAGGGACCATCACTAAGGATTACATCAACGGAAAACGGATTTCCTATACCAATCCGTTTCGATTTTTGCTCAGTTTGGCATTCCTCTATTTTTTGATGTTCACCTATAATAACAGTAGCAGCTTTAGTTCTCTGGATCGATTAAATCTTGAAGAAACCATACAACAGACCGGACCTTTTTCCTTTAACGTTGATTCAGGGGAATTTTCGACCGATAGCACCCTAATAAGGGAACAGACGGAAAGAGCCTTAACACAATTGGATTCCATCGGTGCTGGTAAGGTTGAGGTGTCCAGACAATTAAAGGAATTGGACTCTTTAGGAATGTTCAGTTCTAAGAAAGCCATTGACAAAGACTCTTTGATATTGTCGAATCCAAAAAAATACCTGGACTCCATCAATCAAACGAAAAATGGATTGGGCCGTATCATAGCCAAAATGGGCGTTTTTCAAACTTTGATACGTAAAGACACCATTGCCAATTTTAAGGAAGCCGAAGAAAAATATGGCATTGAAGACATTAATGACAATCAGTTATCGTTTAATTTTGCCTATAGTGCACTGAAAGCCTTTCGACAACCGGGCAGTTTTTTGAATACACTGATCTCAAGGCTACCGTTCGTCGTCTTTTTCTTTCTTCCTATCTTTGCTGTTTTTATTTTTTTGGTGTACGTCCGTAAAAAGTACACCTATACCGATCATTTGATCTTTAGTTTTCACAACCAATCCTTAATGTTTATC
Organism: Bacteroidota bacterium; assembly: GCA_039184335.1. Classification (GTDB taxonomy): domain Bacteria; phylum Bacteroidota; class Bacteroidia; order Flavobacteriales; family Flavobacteriaceae; genus JBCDBD01. The sequence goes on from JBCDBD010000025.1 coordinate 15,463, forward strand.
TTGCTCATCCTTAGCCTGATAATAGATTCTATTTTTGGCACTGCGTCGTCAGGAATCTTTTTTTTGATTTTCGGATTTTACCTCTACAAGGCAACGCGAAAGTTCTATGGTCAGGGCAGGTTTAAAACGATTGTTAAATATTTGTTTCTAAACACTGTATTTATGTTTTTGGCACTCATTACAGTGTTGCTGTTGTTTACAGGAAGCGCTTTTACATACTAAAGCAATGATTACACAAGTTACCAAAGGAATCAAAATCTCGATCCAGACTTCGTTTGAGGGCACCTTTTTCAAGAACTACAAAATGCACTATGCATTTGGATATACTATTACCATTGAAAACCAAGGTAAAGATGCCGTTCAGCTAACTGCTCGGCATTGGGATGTTTATGATGCCCTCAAAGAAATGGAAACCGTTGATGGCGAAGGTGTAATTGGCAAAAAACCGGTAATAAAGCCTGGCAAGTCGCATACCTACAGTTCGGGGTGTCTTTTGGCATCACCCATAGGTGCTATGAAAGGCTATTACAACATGGTCAACTTCGCATCGACAGAAGAATTCGAAGTTGAAATCCCCACTTTTAAATTTGCTGCCCCGTTTGCACTGAACTAAACATTTCCATTTCAAAAAAGCTTTTCGTTTTTAGTACCTTTGGTGGAATTTAAACACAAAACATTCCAACGATGGGCAAAGGTTTTTTTCAAGTTCCAGCAGCATATAATGAACCCATAAAAAGTTATGCACCTCAAAGTCTTGAGCGCAATGAAGTACTTGAGCAATACCGTACATACTATAACGGACAAGTGGAGGTTCCACTTTATATCGGCAATGAAGAAATCAAGACTGGGGATCTCAAGCCCATGTCACCCCCACATGAGCACCAACATATTGTAGGCCATTATCACAGTGCCCGAAAAGAACATATTGACCAAGCCATAGACAATTGCTTGGAATCAAGAAAAATGTGGGCCGAATTGACTTGGGAACAACGCGCTGCCATCTTTTTGAAAGCTGCAGAACTAATTGCAGGTCCCTATCGTGCAAAAATCAATGCCGCTACCATGATGGCACAATCAAAGACCATACATCAAGCAGAAATTGACGCTGCTTGCGAATTGATAGATTTTCTTCGGTTCAATGTGGAATACATGAGTGAAATCTATGAAGCACAGCCCGATTCTGCAGAAGGCATATGGAACCGGGTGGAATATCGCCCTTTGGAGGGATTTGTCTACGCCATCACCCCGTTCAACTTTACGGCCATCGCAGGCAATTTGCCTGCAAGTGCTGCCATGATGGGCAACGTGGTCATCTGGAAACCCAGTGATAGCCAGGTATTTTCTGCCAAAGTCATCATGGATGTATTTAAGGAGGCTGGGCTACCAAGTGGTGTCATCAACATGGTCATGGGCGATCCCGTAATGATCACTGACACCATTTTGCAAAGTCCCGATTTTTCTGGTGTACATTTTACCGGATCGACCCATGTGTTCCAAAGCCTTTGGAAACAGATTGGAAAGCACATTGCAATGTATAAAACCTACCCAAGAATCGTAGGTGAGACCGGTGGCAAGGATTTTATTATCGCCCACCCGTCTGCAAAGCCCCAACAAGTGGCCACGGCCATCACGCGTGGCGCATTTGAATTTCAAGGACAAAAATGCAGTGCTGCCTCTAGGGTCTATTTGCCGAAATCAACAGCAGATGAAATTTTAGACCTGGTAAAGGCCGATATTGCCTCCTTCAACAAACCAGGTTCACCTGAAGATATGTCGAATTTCATTACAGCTGTTATCCATGAAGGATCCTTTGATAAATTGGCAAAATACATCGACCAAGCCAAAACCGATACCGATACGGAAATTATAGCTGGCGGTGGGTATGACAAGTCTATCGGGTATTTTGTTGAGCCTACCGTAATCGTTACGACCGATCCACATTATACCACCATGGAAACTGAATTGTTTGGCCCTATTGTGACCGTGTATGTCTATGACGACAACGATTGGTCGGCTACGCTTCAACTGGTAGACTCCACTTCGGCATATGCATTGACGGGAGCAGTATTGTCTACAGACCGATATGCCATAGAAGAAGCGACCAAGGCCTTACAAAACAGTGCAGGAAACTTCTATATCAATGACAAACCAACAGGTGCAGTAGTCGGACAACAGCCCTTTGGTGGAGCCAGGGCCTCAGGTACCAATGACAAAGCCGGGTCTGCCCAAAATCTATTGCGCTGGGTATCGCCCCGATTGATCAAAGAAACCTTTGTCAGTCCTGAGGATTACCGATATCCTTTTTTAGGGTAGATATGCCAAAAAAAGCCAAAGAGGCATCATGGGAATCAGCAGGCCCCTTTATGGGTTGACCACAAAGCCATGGCAATAATTTTATACCCATTACAACTTCAAAAAAACATAGCGCCTTTTTTTTGGTACCGCCTGAGGTACAACTTCTTGATATTTAATGAAATTGTCTGATATTCTTTGACAGAAGACGGAAAAGTCTATAAAAGATTGAAGTAAGCAGCATACAGGAGGAACATCAGAAATTTTTCATTTTTTCTTCACAAGGTGTAGCACATCACATAGCACCAAATTCAATATCTTTGGTAAAGACCCTGAAAATCAGGAAAATTAACAAAACACTACATGCAATGAAAAAATTAACTACACTAGTACTCGGTATGTTCGCTTTTGTGACCTTCGCCCAAGAAGACACTATGGTACAGAACACCATTAAGGGCTTGATGGCCTTCAATCAGGGGCAAGTAATGTCACTTGCAGAAGCATTTTCAGAAGAACAGTACAACTGGCGCCCCGCAGAAGGAGTTCGTTCTGTTGGGGAATCACTATTACATGTCGCTGGGGGCAACTATTATTTGGCCTCAAAATTGGGGTTTGCCCCACCTGAAGATGTTGACATGATGAACATTGAAAAAATTGAAGGTAAGGCCAACATTGTTGCTGCCTTGAAAAAGTCGAACGAGTTTATTCTTGAAAAAATTGTCATGGTAGAAACCAGCAAGTTCAATGAAGAGATAGATTTCGGATTCGGAAAGTTCAGCCGTCTTTCCGGGCTTCTTATTCTTATGGAGCATAATGGTGAGCATAAGGGCCAATTGATTGCATATGCCCGTTCCAATGGTGTGGTTCCACCCTGGAGCCAAGCGAATTAGCAGATAAAGCCCCTTCTTTGGGGCTTTTTTATGCACTGTATTTCTGCGGCAGGTATACTACTTTCTTGGTTTCAAAAAAAGGCTCTTTAAAATACTCTTGCAGATGGTAGGTCTGAACGGTTCTGTAGTTTTGGAGCTCTTCGGTAAGGTCGCCTCCCTTTAAGTACAGTATCCCATTTTTGCGCTCATGGGCAGCATCTTTTTTAATCTTTCCCTTGGCCCAATGTACAAAGGTGGGCATAGCGGCCACAGCACGGCTTACGATGAAGTCAAACCGCTGGTCTAAATCTTCAACCCGCATATGATGGGTGGTTACATTGGCCAACTGCAATCCTTCGACCACTTCATTGACCACCCTTATTTTTTTGCCAATGGCATCTACCAAGGTAAAATGGGTTTCAGGAAACATAATGGCCAACGGTATGCCGGGGAACCCGCCACCAGTACCCACATCCAAAATTTCTGCACCCTCATTAAACTGTTGAATCTTGGCAATTCCCAATGAATGAAGAACATGCCTCAAATAAAGTTCATCAATATCTTTTCTTGAAACCACATTTATCTTGAGGTTCCAGTCTTTGTATAACGACTCAAGCTTGGTATACTGTTGCTTTTGAACAGTACTGAGCATGGTAAAATAGTTAAAAATGATATCGGCTTTCATTAAATCACGTTAACTTTGCCAAAAATAATACTTTTGAAGGCATGCTTACGTTTTCATTGATATAACCGCTTTTGGGGGTTTTAGGGCAGTTTGATTACATTTACAAAAATTAGCATATGAAGAAGGAAACCATCCGATTCTCACGAAAAGATTCTGCACAATTTTTTCGAACCCTTAATAAACGAGTCAACCAATATTTTAAAGATCACAAAATAAAGAAAACAGGCAATTGGAAACTTCATCTGAAGACCATTGTGATGTTCAGTGTATATTTGACTCCTTATTTTTTACTACTGTCACTCAACTTGCCCACTTGGGCACAGTTGCTACTTACCATCTTAATGGGGGTGGGCATGGCCGGTGTGGGCATGAATGTGATGCACGATGCCAACCATGGGTCGTATTCCACAAAAAAATGGGTCAACAAGTTAATGGGAAGCAGTATGTACCTGCTCGCCGGAAACGTGTACAACTGGCAGGTACAGCACAATGTATTGCACCATACTTATACGAACATACAGGACCATGATGAAGATTTGGATGCTGGTCGTGTGCTTCGCTTCTCTAAACATGCAGAATGGAAAAAACACCATAGGTTTCAACATTGGTATTCCATTTTACTCTATGGACTGCTCACTTTTAATTGGTCGATTACCACAGATTTTAAACAAATGTATCGTTACACCAAGCGGAGACTGTCGTATGGAAAATTTCCAAATCCAGTAATAAACTGGAGTACTTTAGCGATAACCAAATCCTTGTATTTTACGGTTTGGATCATATTGCCTATTTTGTTTTTTGATATTCCTTGGTGGCATATCTTTATCGGTTTTTTTATCATGCACTATGTAGCCGGTCTAATTTTGAGCATGGTCTTTCAATTGGCCCATATTGTCGAAGGTGCAGAAACACCGCTTCCCAACGAAACAGGGGATATGAAAAATACCTGGGCCATACACCAATTGTTGACCACAGTAAATTTTGGCACAAAAAACAAAATCGTAAACTGGTTCACTGGTGGATTGAATCATCAAGTGGAACATCATATCTTTCCAAACATCAGCCATGTGCACTACACAAAAATTTCAAAAATTGTGAAACAGACGGCCAAGGAGTTTAATTTGCCCTACAATGAATACAAAACTACCAGAAAAGCCATAATTTCGCACTTCAGACATTTGAAGGAATTGGGCAAAAAGCCTGTTCTACAATACTAGCTAACGTAGCATTCAAAATGAGCAACCAACTTTCTGAGCGAATTCAGCACATGTCAACATCGGCGACCTTGGCTATGGCTGCCAAGGCACGGCAACTGCGAAATGAGGGCAAAGACATCATAGGTCTTAGCTTGGGTGAACCCGACTTCAATATCCCCGAATTTATTAAAGAGGCTGCAAAGCAGGCTATCGATGACAATTACAGTAGCTATCCACCTGTAGACGGCTATGCAGATTTGAAAAAAGCAATCTCCCAAAAATTTAGTAGGGATAATGGCTTGGACTACGACCTTAATCAAATCGTGGTTTCAACTGGTGCTAAACAATCCCTGTTCAATGTCGCAATGGTCGTTTTGAACAAAGAGGATGAGGTCATACTACCTGCACCCTATTGGGTAAGCTATAGCGATATTGTCAAATTGGCCGAAGGGTCACCTGTAGAAGTCGCCACGAGTATAGCAACCGATTTTAAAATGACCCCCGAACAATTAGAGGCTGCCATTACTCCAAAGACCAAAATGCTTTGGTTCAGTTCACCATGTAACCCTAGTGGATCGGTCTATGGGCAAAAAGAACTGGAGGCTTTGGTCGAAGTGTTGAAAAAGCACCCGAAAATCATTGTAGTTTCTGATGAGATATACGAGCACATCAATTTCAAAGGTCGCCATGTCAGTATCGCAGCAATTGAAGGTATGTACGATAGAACAGTTACCGTAAACGGCGTTTCTAAGGCGTTTGCCATGACTGGATGGCGAATAGGGTATATAGGTGCCCCGGAATGGATTGCCAAAGGTTGTAACAAATTGCAGGGGCAGGTTACCAGTGGGGCCAATGCTATCGCACAACGTTCGGTAATTGCCGCACTTGAGGCACCGAAGAGCAAAATCCAGTACATGATCGATGAGTTTCACCAAAGACGTGATCTGGTATTGGCTTTACTTGGTAAAATTGATGGTTTTAAACTTAATGTACCTGAAGGTGCTTTTTACGTGTTTCCTGATATATCTGCTTTTTTTGGAAAGACCTTCAACGGCACCAAAATCAACAACGCTTCGGACTTTGCCCTGTACCTGCTCGAACATGCCAATGTAGCCACTGTGACCGGAGAGGCATTTGGAAACCCAAATTGCATACGCATCTCTTATGCAGCTTCTGAACAAGAATTGAGGGATGCCATGGCAAGAATTGCCCAAGTGGTCTAAGGTTTTAAGTACGTTTCCAGAAAAAAGGCGTCAACAAAATAAGGACCGTAAAAAGTTCCAACCTGCCCAGCAGCATTAAAAACCCGCACCACCATTTGCCCAAATCGGGCAAACCACTATAATTACTGATTGGGTTCAACGAACCCAGTGCAGGACCTACATTGCCCAATGACGAGGCTGCCCCACCAACTGCAGAAACAAAATCAAGCCCCAACAAACCCAATACTAAAGAACCAATGATAAAAAAAAGCATGTACAGCACAAAAAAGGCAATGATATTGTAAACAATATGTTCTGTAACGGTTTTATTGTTATACCGTACGGGAATAATAGCATTGATATGGAGAGTTCGTTTAAATTCGAGTATCCCGTTTTTAATAATCAATAAATGGCGCATGACCTTGATCCCACCGGCTGTGGAACCTGCGGATCCACCTAGGAACATCAATCCAAAAAAGAAAACAGTCAAAAATGGGGTCCAACCTGTAAAATCAGCTGTAACAAAGCCCGTTGTGGTCACTACTGCAATTACTTGGAACAAAGCGTGTCTGAAAGCACTTTCACCTGTGCCCCAAACCTTTGGATGAAACTCAGAAATGGGCACATTCGCCTTGAAAGAAATCACCAATGCAGCAATTAAGGTGAATACCACAATAAAAAAAACATAGAATTTGAATTCTTCATCTTTGACAATACGTTGTACTTTACCAGTAAAGGCAAAATAGCTCAATACAAAGTTACTGCCCGCCAAAAACATGAACAATATGATAATATATTGTATGAGCGGCTCGTTGTTCCAATAGGCCAGACTGGCGTTCTTGGTCGAAAATCCTCCAGTGGAAAGTGTTGCCAATGCATGGTTGATGGCGTCAAAAAATGACATTCCGGCCAACCGAAGCAAAATTGTCTCGGCAAGCGTATACCCAAAATAAATCAACCATAACCTTTTTGCAGTATCTGTAATCCTCGGATGCAACTTGTCACCTCCTGGTCCTGGGGCCTCTGCAGCAAAAAGCTGCATCCCGCCTATACCCAGAAGGGGTAAAATGGCAATCGCCAATACGATGATACCCATGCCTCCAATCCAATGGGTCAGACTTCTCCAGAATAAAATTCCTTTAGGCATAGACTCAATATCCGTTAAAATCGATGCCCCAGTGGTCGTGTAGCCAGAAATGGTCTCAAAAAATGCATTGGTAACCGTCGGTATTGCCCCTGAAAATAAATACGGAAGTGTGCCAGATAGCGACATCACGATCCACCCAAAAGTGACGATAATGTAACCTTCTTTACGCTTGACCTCTTTTTTATGCCCTCTGGTGTAGAACATGGCCATAATACCAAAAATCATGGTTACGATGGCTGCCAAACTGATATCTAAGGTTACCCCATCTTTATAAATTCCACTGATCAGGGCTGCCAATAACATAAAAGAACCATTGCATAGCAGCAACAGTCCCATGATATGTGCAATGATTCTAAAATTGAGCCCCATTAAAGAAATAACTTTTCAATTCGTGGTATTGCCTTTGGCAAACAGCCTACTACTACCCGGTCTCCCTGTCTGATCTTGAAGTCTCCCAATGCGATGATGCCCACACCGTCACGGATGACCCCACCAATGATAGCCTCTCGTGGAAAATCTAGTTCTTTGATAATTTCACCATTGACCGCTGAGGTTGGCTTAACTTCAAATTCCAATAGCTCAGCGTTGAGATTGTTCAAACGCGTGAGGGCCACCACCTCACCCCTTCTGATATAACGGAATATGGTATTGGCCGCCAAAAGTTTTTTATTGATAAGGGTGTCGATGCCAATAGACTGGGACAATTGAAAATAATCTGTATTCTCTACAAGCGCAATGGTCTTCTTGATCATTTTAGATTTGGCGACCAAACAAGACATAATATTGGTTTCTGAGTTACCGGTAACGGCTATGAAGGCATCCATCGATTCAAGGCTCTCTTCATCTAAAAGTTCCACATTTCTTCCATCTCCATTGATGACCAGCGCATTGGGCAAGTTATCGGCAAGATCAAAGGCCTTTTCCTTGCTTTTCTCAATGAGTTTTACATTGAACTTGTTGTTACATAAATCCCTTGCCGTCTTGAATCCTACCTTGCTACCTCCCAATATCATGACATTTTTAATGGCTTTCTTCTGCATGCCTATCAGTTTGTACAACTCATCGACCCCTTCGGCCGAGGTGATAAAATAGACTTGGTCCCCTTCCTTGAATATCGTATCTCCCCTTGGAATTAAGGTGTATTGGGTACCCATGCGCTGCATGGCAACGGGCATAAAGTGAAGCTCTGGAAAAATCTTTGCAGCTTCTTTTACCATTTTACCCACAAATGGGGCCTGTTTCGGCAAAAACACCCCCACCATGGTCAAAAGTCCACCCTCGAACTCATAGGTATCGTTGAAGGCAGACTGGTTCAGCAATAACTGAATTTCAGTAGCAGCCAGCTCTTCTGGTGAAATTAGTTCATCAATGCCCAATTCTTCGAATTTGATGAGTTTTTTGTGGTCGACAAACTCAGTGTTTGAAATTCTTGCAATCGTTTTTTGACTGCCCAATTGTTTGGCCAAGAGGCATAAGGTAAGGTTAGTGGTTTCAGATGAAGTGACACCTATCACCAAATCTGAATTCTCGACACGCGCATCCCTCAAAACCTCAATGGACGTAGCATCACCCTTCAAAACCCTAATATCGAGATGGTTATCAGCATAAGCTAAGTTCTCTTTATTGGTATCTATCAATGTTATATCTTGAGCTTCGTACGACAACAGCTTAGCCAAATGAAAGCCGACCTCACCTGCTCCTGCAATGATTATCTTCATTAGTTATATAGCTTCAACCTTTTTAAATCGGTTGGTTAACGGAAAGAAATTGATAAAACAGCATCAATACTGCGCTCTATTGGGTTTTTCTCTTAATCTCAGGTGCCAAAATTACAACAATTATTTTGTACGATAGGCATGAACACTACTAAAGCCCCATATCGTATCTTTACGGCCAAACTTTCTTGAATGTCAAAAAAGGTAACCCCATATAAGAATTCAGACCAAAGCAAAAAAGAACAGGTCACCCGTATGTTCGACACCATTTCTGACAACTATGATGGGCTCAATCGAATAATTTCTTTTGGAATCGATGTCAAGTGGAGAAAACGTGTTGTGCGTCTGGTAAAGGCCAAAGTCCCAAAAAATATACTTGATATAGCCACGGGCACAGGAGACCTGGCCATTTCAATGGCCAACTCTGGCGCTGAAAAAATAGTCGGACTGGATATTTCAAAGGGAATGCTCGATGTGGGAAGAAAAAAAATTGCGGCAAAGAACCTGGGGCATACTGTAGAAATGGTGTTAGGCGACAGTGAAAACCTTCCTTTTGAACCAAATACCTTTGATGCCATTACCGTCGCATTTGGTGTACGTAATTTTGAAAATTTGGAAAAAGGGCTTTCAGAAATATATAGGGTACTCAAACCTTCAGGTATTTTCGTCGTATTGGAAACGGCAGTACCTACAAAAACACCATTCAGACAAGGCTACCAATTTTACTGTCGCCATGTATTGCCAACCGTTGGAAAGCTTTTATCCAAAGACCGTTCTGCCTATGCCTACCTCAGTGAATCGGCATCAGTTTTCCCCTATGGAAAAGCGTTCAACAATATTTTGACTAAAATCGGGTTTATAGGTGTAGAGAACAAGCCCCAGACATTTGGGGTGGCATCCATTTATGTTGCTACAAAATAAATCGATGAAAAAAATCATGATTCTAAATGGCTTACTGATCATGGTATGCCATTCCGTTATTGGGCAATTCAATGATGACCCTGTCATCAACCTCCAAAATGAGGACAAAAAATTCTTGAATTGGGGTTACTATCTTGGGTTCAACCAATATGATTTTCAATTCGAATATGAAAATGATATTGGGCAAGATATCTTGGTTGACAAATCCATTGGATTTAATGTTGGCCTTATTGGTGAGATGCGCATCAATGAATTCTTCGACATACGTTTTGAACCAGGGCTTCTATATGCGCAACGTGATCTGGGCTTTCCCGGATTTACGGCAGAAGCTGATGCTTTTAGAGAGGTCCGGTCAACCTATATCCGGTTTCCTTTATTGGTAAAACTGAGCACCAGAAGATTTGGCAACTGGAAACCTTTTATTATTGGAGGCGGATATGCCTCCCTTAACTTAGGCAGTAATGAAGATAGCCTGGAAGACAATAGCAGCGGTGAATTTCGAATGAAGAAAAACGTCTATGGCTATGAGCTAGGATTTGGCATTGACTTTTATACCGAATACTTCAAGTTCACCCCATCGATACGAGGGGTTTTTGCATTGACCGATGAATTGGTTAGGGACAATGATCCCAACAGCCCATGGACAGGCAATATTGCAGCCATGCGCACAAGGGGTATCTTTATCAATTTCACGTTCGAATAGCTCAAATACGTCTTATTTCATGCAACAGAATAGCAGTAGCGGTAGCTACATTGAGACTCTCTGCGGATTGCTGTCCATACTGCGGGATTGCAATCTTTTCTTTGACAAACCTTTTTAGTACGTCTGATATGCCATTGGCTTCATTGCCCATGATCAAGATGCCTTTTTCAGGCAATTTGCTTTCATAAACACTATTACCTTTCATATAGGCTCCATACACTGGCAATGAGGTATCACGCAAATACCCTTGTACATCACAATAGACAACGTTGACCCTCGCAATCGAACCCATTGTGGCCTGTAGCACTTTAGGATTATATAGGTCAACGGTTTCATGTGAACAGACCAAATGCCGTATACCAAACCAATCACACAACCTGATTATAGTTCCCAAATTACCAGGATCTTGAACCGTATCTAAAACCAAAACCCAATCCTTGGTGTCCAACGGTTTTATTTTCGGAATTTTAAACACCGCCAACACTCCATTTGGCGAACGCAATGAGCTCATTTTTTGCAATGCCCCGTCTGATATGATAAGCGTGCTGACATTATGAAAATTAAAGGCCTGTTTCGAAACACAATAAACGTCAACAAGCTCAAAATCAGCATTCAAAAGTTCGCTGACCGTCTTTACGCCTTCAACGGCAAATTGGCCATACAGATTTCGGTATTTTTTTTGCTGCAAGCTTTTTACCCGCTTTATTTGATTTTTAGTAACCATTAAATAGTTTATTTTTGGCTTCTATGAGGTTTTTTTCGGATTGGGGCAACTCGGCAAAAATAGGATTATTGCTGTTCTTCGTTACAATTACCGGCTGCAATACCTTAAAAAAAGTAGGTGAAAATGAGCTCTTGTTGACCAAAAACAACATTTTCGCTGATGGAAAAAAAATCAAAAGTGAAGAAATAAAAGGCCTCATCGTACAGAGACCCAACAGCAACCTTCTAGGTTATCCGTTTCGATTGAACTTATACAACTTGGCCAAGGAAAACCCAGATTCTTCTTTTCAAAATTGGCTATACCGAAAGGAAAAGAGAGAAAAAAGATTGACCAATCTGCTATCAAAAAAACAGGTCAATAGACTCAGCGAGTCATTTTTGGTCAAAGGATCGAGTGAGCTACTCAAGAGAATTGGTGAACCACCGGCAATCATAGATACCTTAAGCACCCAAAAATCAATTGACCTGTTGAAAGCCTATTATAATAGTAAAGGGTATTTCAATAGTTCAGGCTCATACAGGATAGTGGAAAGAAAGCGAAAAAAAAGAGCGGAAATCAATTATGAAATTGCCTTGGAAAAACCGTTCATCATTGATTCCCTGGCCTTAAATATCAGCTCTCCCAACTTAGATTCAATATACAACACCTCAGCAAAGGCATCTTTCGTAAAAAAGGGAGATCGGTTTGATTTGGCCAATTTCACCTTGGAAAGGAACAGATTGACCGATATTTTCAGAAACTCTGGGGTCTATAATTTTCAAGAAAGTGCCATCAATTTTGATATTCTAAGAGATACCACAAAAATAGCTGACGATCAGCTGTTGGATGTTCAGCTGAACATTAAAAAAGCTACAGCTGCGAATGATACCACCACCAATGTCAACATCTACAAGGTATACAAATTCAAAAAAATAAACATATATGCTGATTATATATTCAATCAAGATGTAAACGAATTACAGTCCATTGAACATGAAAATTATACGATTTACTTCAAGGAAAAACTGAATTACAGACCCAAGGCACTTACCGATGCCATTTTTATGGAAAAGGACAGTATCTATAGGGAATTGGATAAAATTCGAACGTATCGGCAGATTACCAACCTCAACACTTTCAAATACCCAAATATTGAATTCATACCAGATTCGACCAATACCCAACTCATTTCTAACATTTATCTGGCACCCAGGCCCAAGTTCTCATTGAATTTAGATTTTGATGTCACACACTCGAATATTCAACAGATAGGAACTGCTTTCAGTACCTCTGTCATTACTCGAAATGTTTTTGGCGGTGCCGAGACTTTAAATGTTTCTGTTCGGGGTTCCATCGGCCTACTGAGCGATGCGTCACTATCTGATGAAACTTTTACTTCTGAGCTTGGCGGGGATATCAATCTCATTTTTCCCCGTATATGGTTTCCCCTGAACACTGAAAAAATAATTCCCTACTACATGCTACCACAGAGCAGGCTATCGGCGGGCACAAATTTTCAACGAAATATCGGATTGGACCGACAATCTTTGAACACCACACTGTCATACAATTGGTCTCCGTCAAATACCTTGAAAAACACGGTGGAACTATTGAACATTGAGTTTGTACGTAACGTGAACCCCGATAACTTTTTCAATGTCTACCAAAACACCTACGATCGACTTGATGAAATTGCAGATGAATTTCAAGATGACCCTGAATTTTCTGAACTTTATGAAGAAACCAATGATAGTAATGATCCCTTGCAATTGGCCATACCAGATGGCACCACTGCATTCATTGACGCTGTTGAAGATGGCACTATCGTACCTGCAGACCCACAAGATACCAGAGACGTGTCGAGCATCGAAGAACGAAGGCAACGATTGACCGAGAACAACCTCATCTTTGCCAGTAACTATACTTTTACCAAGAACAGCAAACAAGGTATCAACGATAATGATTTTTACCAATTTCGTGTAAAACTCGAAAGTGCGGGCAATTTATTGGCAGGAATAGCAAATATCGTTCCGTACAACGAAAATGATGATAATCAACTCCTTGTTTTTGGAGTACCATTTTCACAGTATGCGAAGACCGAATTTGACTTCATACGACATTGGAGTATCTCAAGTTCTAGAGTATTGGCATTTCGAAGTTTTTTCGGTTTGGCAATACCTTATGGAAATTCAGAAAACATTCCTTTTGTACGAAGTTATTTCGCTGGGGGATCAAACGATAATCGCGCTTGGAATGCTTATGAATTGGGGCCTGGAAAAACCAACAACATCAATGAATTCAATGAGGCCAACCTTAAACTGGCATTCAATTTAGAATACCGTTTTCCCATTGTGGGCGATGTCAAGGGTGCCCTGTTTGCGGATGCCGGAAATATTTGGAATGTTTTTGACAATGAAAACAATGAAGATGCGAAATTCAATGATATGGGTTCTTTGGCAGACATTGCTATTGGTACCGGTTTCGGCCTGCGTTATGACTTCACCTATTTTGTCTTTCGGTTAGATACCGGTTTCAAGACCTACAATCCAGCAGAGGAACCCTCGGACCGGTGGTTCAGGGATTACAATTTTAGAAATGCGGTATTCAATATCGGCATCAATTATCCTTTCTAGAGCTAAATAATTTATTACTTTTGTGGCCTATTTATAACCATAACTAACTAAAAACATGTCCCACAATATCAAGCCAGGTGTCGCCACAGGTGACGAAGTACAAGCAATTTTCAAATACGCAAAAGAAAAGGGGTTTGCCTTGCCCGCGGTAAATGTCATTGGCTCGAATACCGTGAATGCCGTTATGGAAACAGCTGCTGGGTTGAATTCTCCTGTAATCATCCAATTTTCCAATGGTGGGGCGCAGTTCAATGCAGGTAAGGGATTGTCAAATGAAAACCAAAGAGCAGCTATTTTAGGTGGAATCGCAGGTGCCCGACATGTACACCAGATGGCCGAAGCCTATGGTGCGACCGTGATATTGCATACCGATCATTGCGCAAAAAAATTACTGCCCTGGATCGATGGACTGTTAGATGCCAGTGAAGCACACTATAAAGATACGGGAAAGTCGCTCTATAGCTCCCACATGATCGATCTTTCAGAAGAGCCCATCGAAGAAAATATTGAAATTTGCAAACGCTATCTAGAGCGAATGAGCAAGCTTGACATGACCCTTGAAATCGAACTAGGGGTGACCGGTGGTGAAGAAGATGGGGTTGACAATACAGATGTAGACGACTCAAAGCTATATACCCAACCCGAAGAGGTCGCCTACGCCTATGAAGAGCTATCTAAAGTGAGCCATCGCTTTACCGTGGCAGCCGCTTTTGGAAACGTGCATGGGGTGTACAAACCCGGAAATGTAAAACTGACCCCTAAAATCTTGAAAAACTCCCAAGAATTTGTGGCGCAAAAATATGGGGTCGAACACAACCATATTGACTTTGTTTTTCATGGAGGTTCTGGGTCTACCCTAGAAGAAATAAGGGAAGCCATCGGATATGGGGTAATCAAGATGAACATCGACACCGATTTACAGTATGCATTTCTTTCAGGTGTCAGGGACTATGTCCTGAACAAGAAAGACTATTTACTGGCCCAAATCGGCAATCCAGACGGAGATGACCAACCCAACAAAAAATTCTACGATCCCAGGGTTTGGTTACGAGATGGCGAAAAAGCATTCGGTGACCGCCTGAAAAAGGCCTTTGAAGATTTGAACAACATTAATACACTCTAAACAAAATTCTCTATACATGTCGGCTTGGTTCAAAAGAAAGGAAAAGGGAATACAGACAGCAACAGAAGAAAAAAAAGACACGCCCAAAGGTCTTTGGTATAAATCACCAACAGGAAAGATTGTTGAGTCTGAAGAACTTGCCAAAAATTTTTACGTAAGTCCCGAAGACGACTATCACGTACGCATAGGAAGCAAGGAATATTTTGAAATCCTCTTTGACAACAATAAATTTCGAGAATTGGACGAAAAATTGACCTCAAAAGATCCCTTGCGGTTTGTCGATACCAAAAAATATGCAGAAAGGTTAAAAGCGGCACAGAGCAAAACAAATTTGAAGGATGCCGTCAGAACCGCTGTTGGAAAATCAATGGGTAAAGAGTTGGTCATCGCCTGTATGGATTTCAGTTTTATCGGGGGATCTATGGGTAGTGTTGTTGGTGAAAAAATAGCAAGGGCCATTGATTACGCCAAAAGAAGAAAAATACCTTTTTTGATGATTTCAAAATCAGGCGGTGCGCGAATGATGGAAGCTGCACTTTCCCTGATGCAATTGGCCAAAACCTCAGCAAAACTGGCTCAATTGGCGGAAACCAAAATACCTTATATCTCGTTGTGCACCGATCCAACGACCGGAGGCACGACAGCATCATATGCCATGTTGGGTGACATCAATATTTCTGAACCCGGTGCTTTAATCGGTTTTGCTGGGCCCAGGGTCGTGAAAGAAGCAACTGGCAAAGAATTGCCAGAAGGATTTCAAACTGCAGAATTCGTGAAAGAACACGGTTTTTTGGATTTCATTTCACACCGAAGTAACTTAAAGAAAAAAATCAATCTTTATATCGATTTAATTCAAAACTTACCCATTCGAAAATAGAAAAGCCCGCAATTGCGGGCTTTTACGATTAAAGGGCAATTTTTATAATAGAAATCTCCTTAAGAACACTTCCTCCACGGTACCATCAGGATAAGTCAACGTACCTTTGGCATCACAGCTTCCATCACCAAAGTCTAAACTTACCGTGTTATCATTTCTTGAAATGTCGAGAATACCGCTCACGATAAACCGACATGACAGTTCTCGTCGCAATGGTGAGCTTACCTGCTTAGTAAAGACATTTCCTGCCCTGCCCACATAAGTACCATTGCCTGTTACCAAAAATACATTGTCTCCCCAAAAGCCTGTTCCATAACCCTCAATCCATTCTCGGATACGGATCCCGTTGAAGGTAGCTGTTTCACCATCTGGCCAAGTGGCCTCAAAAGAGGCATTCACAGTACCTTGCGGATTCCCATTTTCATTGGAACGTATACGCAACACATCTGCACCCCCTTCAACAGAGACTCCATTAAATGTAAAATCTTCAAGGGTAAGGGCAATACTTTTAGAAACAGCTTCCATGTCAAGGGAATAGCTCATTTCAATGATACCACTCAAGACATTGCCATTGGGCAATTCACAACCTTTACCAAAATCAATGGTTTTTTCCTTTGTATTGCCCGTTACTACAGTGGTTACGGTCACACAATCAGGCAAAAAATCAGAAAAATAAGCCGTTTTTGAAGTCTCGCTGATTTCATCGATTGCATATACATCCTCGGCAATTCCAGCGACCTCATCTGAAATCAATTCAGTTTCATCACTATAGTTCAGCTCTATTGCTGAAATTACCTCTTGACCGGTCATCACTGTTTCTGCAGATGACGCTTCACTACTACAGGACATTGCCGATAAGATAATGATTCCACTCGCGAATGAAAGCATTTTTGTTACGTTCACTGTTTTAAGACACTTTTTCATACTAACAAATTTTTAACGTTTGCTTCTTTGACCGTGAACCCTGAAAAAGGTTTAATCAAACTAAAAAACTTTTCTTTGTAAAAAAAGGTTTATCTTTGCGCCCTGATTGGAAAACCCAATCGGATACATAAAAATCATTTAACGAAATATTGGAATGTATTTAACCAAAGAAGTAAAGGCCGAGATTTTTAAAAAACACGGCGGTACAGAAAAAAACACAGGTTCTACGGAAGGACAGATTGCTTTGTTCACGCACCGTATCAACCATTTGACACAACACTTGAAAAAAAACCACAAAGACTTCAACACAGAACGTTCTTTGGTAAAGCTGGTAGGGAAAAGACGTAGTCTTTTGGACTATCTAAAGAAGAAAGATATTGAAAAATACCGTACACTAATCAAAGAGTTGGGTATTAGAAAATAAGATTTGGGGGGAAGCTTGGGCTTCCCCTTTTACTTTTGAAAAGTCCCATCACATGATAATCGGTGGGCAATATAAAAAGCTGATTCTGCTTTTTCATTGGTCTACAACACAACAACACAACCCGACCGCCAGGAAGGCGGCAGACCAAATGTTTAACAAGTCCTTTAATGTAAAAGGCAATACACATTTTTATGATTCCAAAAACTTTTAAAGAGGTCATTGACTTGGGTGACGGTAGGGAAATTTCCATCGAAACCGGAAAACTGGCCAAACAGGCCCATGGCTCGGTTGTTGTACAATCGGGCAAGTGCATGTTGTTATGTACCGTAGTATCAAATTACAAACAAAGTGAAGTTGACTTTTTACCGTTAACTGTGGATTACCGTGAAAAATTTGCAGCTGCGGGCCGCTATCCCGGTGGTTTTTTTAAGCGTGAGGCTCGCCCAAGTGATGGTGAGGTATTGACCATGCGTTTGGTGGACCGCGTACTTCGTCCACTTTTTCCAAAAGATTATCATGCTGAAACACAGGTAATGATTCAGTTAATGTCACATGATGAAAATGTCATGCCCGATGCTATGGCAGGTTTAGCAGCATCTGCAGCCATTCAGCTATCTGATTTCCCTTTCGAATGTGCTATTTCCGAAGTTCGTGTTGGCCGCATAAATGGTGAATTGATCATCAACCCTACAAGAGCACAACTCAAAGAATCGGATATTGATATGGTAATCGGTGCTTCTGCTGATTCTGTTATGATGGTGGAAGGTGAAATGGGTGAAATTTCAGAAGAAGAAATGGTAGAGGCCATCAAATATGCCCATGAGGCCATTAAGGTACAATGCGAAGCGCAACTTAAATTAGCGGAAGCCTTCGGAAAAAAGGAAACTAGAACGTATGAACCTGAGCAAGAAGATGAGGATTTGGCCGAAAAAGTGCGTGATCTTACATACGATAAGGTATATGCAATAGCAAAGGCCGGTTCTGCAAAACATGAGCGTAGTGCCGCTTTTGAAGCCATAAAAGAAGAAGTATTGGCAACCTTTTCTGATGAAGAACTGGAAGAAATCGGTGATTTGGTCACCAAGTATTTCTATAAAGCTGAAAAAGAAGCTGTTCGTAATTTGACCTTGGATGAAGGGCTTCGTTTAGATGGCAGAAAAACCGATGAGATTCGACCCATATGGTGTGAAGTCGACTATCTACCCTCGGTGCATGGATCCGCAATCTTCACAAGAGGTGAAACACAGGCATTAGCAACGGTTACCCTTGGAACCTCCCGTGAGGCCAACGTGATTGATATGCCATCTTATGAGGGGGAAGAAACTTTCTATCTGCACTATAATTTCCCTCCTTTTTCAACAGGTGAAGCCCGGCCCATTCGTGGAACATCACGTCGTGAAGTTGGCCACGGAAACCTGGCACAACGGGCATTGAAAGGTATGGTACCTGAAGATTGCCCCTACACCGTTCGGGTAGTATCAGAAGTGCTGGAATCCAACGGATCATCATCTATGGCAACCGTTTGTTCTGGTACTATGGCCTTGATGGATGCCGGGGTACAATTGAAAAAACCGGTCTCTGGTATTGCGATGGGACTGATTACCGATACAGAGACCGGAAAATATGCCGTTCTTTCCGATATTTTGGGCGATGAAGACCACTTGGGCGATATGGATTTCAAGGTAACGGGTACTGCTGATGGAATTACTGCCTGCCAGATGGACATCAAGGTAAAAGGCCTGTCTTATGAGATATTGGTAAAGGCACTGATGCAAGCCAAGGACGGACGGCTCCATATTCTTGGAAAACTGACCGATGCCATTGCTGAACCAAAACCAGAAGTAAAATCATACGCACCAAAAATTGTTACCAAAATTATTCCTGGTGAATACATTGGTGCAGTTATAGGCTCTGGTGGCAAGGTCATTCAAGAGCTGCAGAAAGAGACCAATACGACCATTGTCATCAATGAAGACCCGGAGACCGAAGAAGGTATCGTCGAAATATTGGGTACAGACCAAGCAGGCATTGATGCTGTTATCGCCAAAATAGATGCAGTCATGTTCAAGCCCGAGGTGGGTAGTGTCTATGAGGTGAAAGTAATCAAAATGTTGGATTTTGGAGCTGTAGTAGAATATACCGAGGCCCCTGGCAATGAGGTTTTGTTGCATGTGTCTGAATTGGCATGGGAACGTACCGAGAACGTCAGTGACGCTGTGAACATGGGCGATATTTTTGATGTCAAATATTTTGGACTTGATCCAAGAACCAGAAAGGAAAAAGTATCAAGAAAAGCGTTGTTGCCAAAACCTGAAGGCTATGTTGATAGACCACCCCGAAGAGATAAAGGTGGTGACCGAAGAGGTGGTAACCGTGATCGAAAACCTAGAAGGGACTAAACAAAATCCAAATTAACTTCCAAAAGCCTCATTAAAATGAGGCTTTTTTATTGCCATATAAACTTATGGCCAACCACTGCGCTTTAGCCAACGAATATAAACAGAAACAGCATTGTTGCTTCTTGGCCCCTACTTTTACATAATTTAAAAATTAAACCAAAAAATCACGCAACTTTTTTACTCACCGAAAGACTACCTTTTACAAACCCATAAAATCGATACGATGAAAAGTACCTCTTTCTACCTGCCCATGTTTATCTCAATGACGATACTATTACATGTAAGCTGTGATGATGAAGACGATTTGGAGCGCTCGGTCGCTGTAAATTTTGATATTGGTGAAATCAGCGCATCCGGTGGCATGGTATTTCACGATAAAGGCGAATATATCGACGGATGGCGCTATATTGAAGTAGCGCCTGAAGATATTATTGGCGACATTGAATGGGGCTGTTTCAATACACCGATTACAGAAGCCAGAAATTTAGGGATTGGAATGGGCAAATCAAATACTGAAGCCATAGTGGTCTTTCATGATGCCCTGGATGATTATTATACCAATCCTTCTATCTGTAGTGCTGAAAGCAATGGTACGGTAGCTGCCAAAATGGTATCAGAATTAACCGTTGCCAGTTATAATGATTGGCATCTTCCATCAGAGGATGAGACAAAATTGATGTATGAAAATCTACATTTAAACGGCCTGGGCAACTTTAGTGAAGATCATCTGTATTGGTCATCTACCGAACATGATGACAACACGGCAACCACGATGGATTTTGCCAATGGAGACCAAGGATGGCTTTGCAAACAATGTAGCTTTGGTATTACCCGTATTCGTGCAATCCGTTATTTTTAAATTTTTAAAGCCGTAATAGTATGCAATTATAAAATCCAACATTAAACAAGACAACCATCACTTTAAAATCAACACTTCGATTCAATAATTGGATTTAGACAAATTAATCTCCGGCTGCATCAAAAAAAATCCGGAAGCAAGGGAAAGACTCTATTATCTGTATAGGGACAAACTGTTTTCTGTTTGTCTAAAATACTGTTGTTCTTTTGAAGAGGCTGAAGACCATTTGCACGATACATTCATCACCATATTTGAAAAAATAAAAACGTACAAGGGTAAAGGGTCTTTCGAAGGATGGATGAAGCGAATAGCCATTTACAAAGCAATTGACAAGTACAAAAAGCGGACAGATTTTGAATTGGCAACCCATAAATTGAGTAGTCTGCATGATGAGGTCTATATGGAAAACGAAAGCCAGTCGATACCGATTGAAGTGCTTATGGGATTAATTCAAAAATTGCCCAATCAGTACCGTTTAATCTTCAACCTATATGAATTGGATGGATTCCCACACAAAGAAATTTCCCAAATTGTTGGCATAAGTGAGAGCACCTCAAAATCGAATCTGTTTCGATCCAAACTGCTATTAAAACAAAGGATACTAGAATATATTAGTCTGCAAACCTTAAAAAAAACCGACAGTGGAAACTAAAAGAACGTTGGGGCAACAAGTTAAGGAAAGGCTTGATGATACAGGTTTTGAGCCCAAAAAATTATCTTGGGAACGTATCAATGCAACATTGCAGAAGAGGAAACGTAGACGTTTTTTTTGGTACTTTTTTACCGGGGCTGTTATTGTAGTACTTTTATTGCTTCTTTCAAACTGGCTCTATACTTCAAATACGCTAATTGAGGTGCCTGCAGAAAAAGATATTCACGAAGAAGTTTCCAAAAAAAATCTTGATCTGAAAAAGATGACACCAGTTATTGAAATTGAAAATGATACAAAGGACAACGCTGCTGAACTGATTCAAAATACAGTAGAAAAATCCCAATCCTTTGTAAAAAAGCCCCTGAAGAATACAAGTTATGATAACAAAATAGACCTTAGTAAATCCATCGCCCAATCAGATACCCCTGCAACCCAAACACAAAAAAAAGAACATTTGGCCATGGACGGTGTCTCAATGCAGGATAGCATTGACAAAAAAGACACCGACACTACGCGTCAAGAGAAAAAAAGCAAGAGGGTTTTAAAAAAGAAAGCCGTTAAAAGTAAAAGTGATAGTCTCGAAAAGGTGGAGGTAAAAAAATGGACCATTTCAATACATGCAACGCCAACATACAGCAATTATTTATCTGAAAGCAACGCTTTATTACCAGAATCCATAAATCGGAAAAAGAATTTTAAACTCTCTTGGTCATACCGATTGCTTTTTAGTATTCCTATAAAAGAAAGGCTAAAATTCCGATTTGGTATCTCACAATTGGACTTCAAGTATGCTGTAAGTTTTGAACCTGATCCTGATGCAAACAATGGTTACGGAGGGGTAATGATTTCAAATGTTACCGCCCCAATCAATCCATTGCCCAATGATCTTGCCAATGATATCAATATGGGCAACACTGTCGAGTTGGAACATCATATACGATACCTACAAATTCCTATGGAAGGTGTCTTCGTATTGGGACAACGAAAAAAAACCAATTTAGATCTAATTGCTGGAATTGACCTTTTAATACTTCAAAAAGATGATATCATGCTAAAGTCAGCAAACAGTAGGGAATTTAGGATCGGCCGCGCCAATTATTTGAATACCACGGCATTCTCTGGACATATTGGCCTTGGCATATCACACCCATTCAATGAACACTTCAAACTGGAAGTGGAACCCACCCTTTTTTATCAATTCAGTGGATACGGTGACAATGTCCAACATCCTTCACCGTATTATTTTGGAATCTATTCAGGACTGTCCTTTAAATTTTGAGCAAAAAATACCACATTATATCTATAAACATAATGGATGAAGACATGTCACGATACGAAAAAATTTTCAAATTAATTTTAAGCAATTGTAACTTTTTGAATTTTCTTACGTATAATCTAATGAGCCAGGTGCTTATCAACTTAATTTGAAGGGAAATTTTAGATGAGACAGTTAAAGATCACAAAACAGGTTACCAATAGGGAAACCGCTTCACTCGACAAGTATTTACAGGAAATCGGGAAAGTAGATTTGATTACAGCAGATGAGGAAGTGGAATTGGCACAGCGAATTAAGGCTGGAGATCAAGTAGCCCTTGAAAAATTAACAAAAGCTAACCTCAGATTCGTGGTTTCTGTTGCCAAACAATATCAAAATCAAGGGTTGACCCTTCCTGATTTAATCAACGAGGGTAACCTAGGTTTGATAAAGGCAGCACAACGTTTTGATGAAACCCGTGGATTTAAATTCATATCCTATGCTGTTTGGTGGATTCGCCAATCCATTCTTCAAGCACTGGCAGAACAGTCACGAATTGTTCGTCTGCCCTTGAACAAAATTGGATCTATCAACAAAATCAATAAGACTTTTGCTTTTTTAGAGCAAGCACATGAACGTGTCCCGTCAGCCGAAGAGATTGCGAAAGAATTGGACATGACCGTTGAAGATGTCAAACAATCCCTCAAAAATTCTGGGCGCCATGTATCTATGGACGCACCGCTGATTGACGGAGAGGACTCTAACCTGTACGATGTGCTCCGAAGTGGAGAATCACCCAATCCGGATCGTGAACTATTGCACGAATCATTGCGAACTGAAATAGAGAGGGCCCTAGAGACCTTGACACCCCGTGAGGCCGATGTCATACGGCTATACTTTGGCTTGGCCGGCCAACATTCCATGACCTTGGAAGAAATCGGTGAAACTTTTGACCTAACACGAGAAAGGGTCAGACAAATCAAGGAAAAAGCAATTAGAAGGCTAAAGCATACTTCAAGAAGTAAAATTTTGAAAACCTATTTGGGCTGATTCCAAACAAATTACAGTTAAATAAAGCTTAAATTGTTTTTTTGGCAAGAAAGTTGTAATTTGTAAACCTATAACAGTTTATCATGACTGTTCGTTTTTTGATTGATGAATAAACTCCGGCTGATTACCGGAGTTTTTCATTTACCCCTATTTTAAAATACTGAAAATCAGTTTTTTATTAAATTTAGTTTTACAGTAATCCATCAATGGTAAAAAACACGGCTTATTGCGGCCGTGTACAGACGTAATTCTATCTTCCAAAAACCAATTTCGCTATTTTTGTACCCTTATTGTACACTATGGACACAAAATTAGTAGCCCCTTCGTTATTGGCAGCAGATTTTGCAAATTTACAGCGAGACATCGAAATGGTCAATCAAAGTCAAGCCGATTGGTTTCACCTAGATATTATGGATGGGGTTTTTGTACCCAATATTTCCTTTGGAATGCCCGTGTTCAAGGCTATAGCGGCTCATACCCAAAAGACTTTGGATGTTCATTTGATGATTGTTGACCCTGACCGCTATATCAAAACCTTTGCTGATTTGGGGGCCAATATCCTATCGGTTCACTATGAAGCATGTCCCCATCTTCACAGAACACTGCAAGCTATTAAAAGTGAAAACATGAAGGCCGGGGTAGCATTGAATCCACATACATCGATAAAATTATTGGAAGATACCATTGCAGCTATCGATTTGGTCTGTGTCATGAGTGTCAACCCAGGTTTTGGTGGGCAATCTTTTATCACAAATACGTATCAGAAAATAATGGATCTCAAAAATTTGATTGAGCGTAAAAATTCAAAAGCCCTAATTGAAATTGATGGGGGGGTCAACTCAACCAATGCCCAAAAACTCATTGAATCAGGTGCAGACGTGCTGGTTGCTGGCAGTTTTGTATTTCAAAGTGAAAATCCGACAGCAACCATCAAAAACCTAAAAACCATTATTACGTGATATCACAGTTTGATGTAGTCATCATTGGTGGGGGCCCCATCGGTATTGCCTGTGGATTAGAAGCCAAAAAAAAGAAATTGTCGTACCTCATTATTGAAAAAGGGCCCATTGTGAACTCTCTTTTTAACTATCCGATCAATATGCAGTTTTTCTCTTCTTCAGAGAAACTGGAAATTGACGGAATTCCCTTTATCAGTAAAGAGGCCAAGCCAAAGCGTAATGAAGCATTGGAGTACTACCGCAGAATTGTGACCGCCAATCAATTGAACATCCATTTGTTTGAAAAAGTAATTAGGGTCAAAAATGACAACTTATTTTCAATAGTCACGGATAAGACAACATACACGGCCACAAATATTATTGTAGCAACAGGATTCTATGATATCCCCAACAAAATCAATGTGCCAGGTGAGGACCTGCCAAAGGTATCGCACTATTATAAAGACCCCCATTTTTACGCCAGCCAAAAACTTGCAGTCATCGGGGCGAGCAATTCGGCCATAGATGCGGCTTTGGAATGCTGGCGCAAAGGCGCTGAAGTAAGTCTCATCATTCGCGGGCCCGAGGTTGGAAAACGGGTAAAATATTGGGTACGACCAGACATCATCAACCGCATCAAAGAAGGAAGTATCAAAGCATATTATAATGCAACCCTTTATGAAATCAAAAAAAACGAGATCATTATGGATACCCGTAGTGGTAAAGTCGCCATTGAAAATGATTTTGTGCTGGCGTTGACCGGTTACAGACCCAATTTTAACTTTTTACAGCAATTGGGAATAGCACTGTCAAGCGACGAAAAACGGATTCCGGATTATGCTCCTGAAACCATGGAGACCAATGTGAAAGGGCTATATTTGGCAGGGGTCATCTGTGGCGGTATGGAGACACATAAATGGTTTATTGAAAATTCGAGAATCCACGCCCCTATTATCATCAATTCGATTGTCAAAACCAAAAATGAAAAAATAAATGCTTGAGCAGGTCCATTTTGCGACGCAATACTTGGCAATGGCCGGGAAAAGCTTTTTAGTGCCCAAGCAAGATGACAGCCATACCAATGTAGGCTTCAATACCCTAAATCAGTGTTTTGAAACCTGGCCGATCAACGACGCGGGAACCAAACTGAACCTTGATCTGAATGCTTTTGCACTGAAATGGACAGGGAATTCACAAACCATGATTGTTCTCGACGGAAAGACCCATGATGAAGTGGTCAAAATACTCTCTGAGTCTTCTAAAAGAGTAGGTATGGCACAAGCCTACCAATTTGATCTCCACTATGAACTTCCGTTTTCATGGAATGGGAAGTATACATTTGAACTAAAAAATAGCGATGTGTTGAACGAGATTTCCCGTTTGCGTACATTAGCCAACTCTGTACTGCATACATTTTTAGACCAAGAACGGTTGACCGCTCATATACGCATATGGCCACACCACTTTGATACCGGGGCATTTGTTGTATTGAATACTATTTCTGGAAAATCGGTGGGCCTGGGTATGGCAACACCAGACACCATGGTCGACGACCATTATTTCTATTTCAGTGGATACCAAGGACACGATAGCATTGCTACTTCAAATTTTAAAAACTTAAGTTTGGGCGATTGGAAAAATGAAGGGTTCAAAGGAGCCATACTCCCAGCTTCAAATGTCAGTGGGGCTCAAGCAGTGCAATTCTTTCAAGAAGCTCTTGACCAATATCTTACATAGGCATGTTCAGGGTATGGTATCCCAACTGGTATGTTTGTTCCAGTGTCATCGGTCATCTTTGATTTTCATGGAGCAAAAATAAAACAAGATCGGTCCAACATCTGTATTACCCTCTTATAAAGCGAATAGATATTGTAATGAGATACTGCCAATAAAACCTTGTTCAACCTCTTCCCCACTGGTAACACTATTGATTTCACGCCCAAAACCGAGGGTAATACCCAACTGCGATCTTGTATTTTTCAGCGGTAGAAAATAACCTCCTTCCAACCAAGGTTGCACTACTAAAATATAAGTGCTTCCAGAGATAGTGACATTAGCCAGGAATCGATCGGTCCAATCAATGTTCAAGCTCCAAATGTCGGTATTGATTCCTGCAATGACCTTTCCTTTGCCCATGGGAAAATGTTTGCGATACCCCAGCGACCCTACAAGCCATCACCTTTCTCTGTTTCATTGACATCACTGAAACCTTCCCAATCGGTAAAATTAAGACCCAATCGAAATACCAATGAACTTCTTTCATTTAAAAAATGCTCAAAATTACCAGTGGGGACAAAGCCAACCGGATACAATTGCGCTGATATTCCAATGTTGTTTCTGTACCCATATGTTGTTGCGCACTGGTCCCAAAACCGGCAAGCAAAAGTGCCACCAAAAATGTTTTCCCCGTCATGTTAGATCAATTTCAATTGTGCTTCCAAGGCATCATTGGCCTTGAGCATAGCACGACCATCCTTAAAGCTTAGATAGGGATGTCCTTTTTTATGGTTGCTGATACTGATATCACATAATAGGTTCCAATGTCGGGTAATTTCTTTCCAAGCAAAAAAGAGAGAGTGTTTTGGATCGTAAATATGGGTTGCCTCGCTACCGGCCCCATTGACTTCAATGATCTTAAAGTTTTTGCCTTGTGAAAGCTCTTCAAAACTGTGGTACAAAATATCCAACCGTCCATAATAAAATTCAGGGATTTGAGAACATATGGCATCAATCGTTTTTACCAGTCTTGCATTGCAATCCCCAGTTCTATCAACAAACTTTGCCCCACGGGTATGGCTCCCATAGGGGACAAGGACAAATTTTTCATCTTTGGCCAAAACCCTTTCCAATGCAACACCCCATCTTTTTTTGAGTACCACAAGTTGCAAATGGCTCCTGGGATTTTTTTTGATCAACTGCAAAACAGAGCTTTTCCCATCTCCAGAGACGGTCAAAAATTCTTTGGATACGATTCCGGTAATGCTGCCCTTACCTTGTTCAGGTTTACGCACATAAAATACCCCCACCTCGTTGGGATACGTGATCAACTCTTGAATCAAAAGATCTGTGGATGCTCTTTTTAAATATTGGCATAGTGCTTCTTCATTGTAGATCTTTGCTACACCAAAGGACTTCATTCCAATATTGGGTTTGACGATGAAAGGAAAGTTAATGCACACTTCATCCTTTTTACCCAGAATTTCCTGCAATGACGCTCCCTTTGGTATAAAAACAGTTTTTGGAATATGCTGCGAAGGTATTATCTTGTAAATATCCATTTTCGACTCCATGGCCATGCCCCCGTTCTTCATCGATGGGTTAGCGGCATTGAAAAAGAAAAACGATCGGGCCTTCACCGAAAAAAACAGCCAAACCGGGAATAAGGGATAATAGACGGCCCTTAAGGGCCAATATTCCCAATGCCATAGTTTATGCCATTTTAACCTCAGGTTGCTCATGTAATGGATTGTACTAAAGGATTTGGAAAGATTGAAATCGCATATTCTTTGCCATTGATCAAATCGATATGCTTCATTACCGTTTCATCAGTATCAATAATCGCCTGGGTCATACTAAATGTCTTTAAACCATTATTTCGGTCGATAATAAACCCATTTTCGAAATCGCCATGATTATTGGAATGAAAGTCGGCAATGGTATTGGGATCAGTAGCTTGCCCCCCAGTGACAAATTTTGAAAACAGCGATTCACGATACTGTATAGCAGCTTGATCATACAAAGTTACCGACGACCAAATATGGTTCTCTGAAGTTTTCAAGGCCTTTAGATATCGTTGTTCACCGTCCCAGCGAAACTCGTTCAATTTTCCCTGTTGAAAAATCACCAAAGTAAAGGGCTCAATAGCTTCAAGGTTCATTTCCAATGCAAAGGAGGTGGGATTTTTATTGGTAATGACATCCAACAAAACAAGTCCGCGACTTCGGCTGTAATTACCGAGGTATGTATGTTTTTTAAAGGCCCCATTCAATAATACCGATACCACGCCATTTTCATTGACAGCAAACCAGGTGCCCCCAGCTTTTGGATCCTTCGGAAAAACCACTTTACACCCTTTAATGGTTTCTTGCTTAGGCGCATAAGAAATTGGTCTTGCAATGTGCTCATCACGATTTGAGGTAATGATATGCGATTCCCTATGGCGAACGAAACTTACTGTACACATGTCTTTCGAAATTGAAGGGTTGATGGTGCCACCCCGAAGGAATCTGGCAAGGTTATGGACGTAAAATGCCTTACCCCGATTTTAATCAGCGCATGGTGGTGGATGGCATGCTCTAAATTGTACATAACTTCACGGTGGTAATTGGAATCAAACTTAACCTCTGAACCATTAAGGTTGTAGTAAACCTGTAGAGGTTTGTTTACTTTGGTCAAGTTATCTTGTATATATTGCAGTTTGGCTACTGCAAGTGACACTTCTTGTTCAATGCGTTTGTCCCTTTTTCGCTTGTCATACAAAACTTCAGCGGTATCATATCCATATATCAGGCATTGGTACAATTCAATAACATGTCTTGTATGTTGGCCAATGGTCGCGTATGAGAGCACTTCGCACGATTGGGCATAGCAAGCTTCAGGTAGCTGTAGCAATATCTCCTTGAACTGCTCAATCGTGTGAATCGAGGAATCAAACATAATCTTACTGTATTTTTAGTTTAAGATGTTTTTTATAAAGTAGAAATATAAGATAGAAAGAAAAACCTAGGTAGAACAATCCCAAAATGGAATTGGTCCATGTACCATATCTATCGTAGTTGGCCACAATATTGTTGCCCGCAAAAATAAAGACTGACATGGCCATCAGCGACCCTAAACCGATACCCAGAATATAGCTTACATACGACCTCCAATTGGTTTTGAGTGTTTTTCTTGAAAACAGGATTTTGTGCCATGCCATCCAAAACGGTATTTGCAATGGATTTAAAGTACTCAATAAAATACCCAATAGCAGTGGTGACGCAATTTTAGGAAAAGTGTGTGAAACCGGCCATGTGTCGGCACCAATCGATGCCGTTAGACTTGAAATTGCCAAATAGAGCAACAAAATGATGGCCGGTGGCAACAAATAATAAGAAAATCTATCTCCCAATTGCAAGTGTTGGCTTCCCCATAGGGTCAATCGCACATAACATAGTTCAATAACGATAGTAGCTATGGAAAAAACGAATGCAGCCGCCATACCTTGGGAGGCTGCAATATCGAAAGCTGTAATATTCAGGGTACCTAAGGGCAGAGCACCAAAAAAACTGATCAATAGACCAGAACCACAAACTTTCAAACATGAATTCATAAACTCCTTCAATCCCCTTGAAGCACCTACTTCTGCTTTATTTTTTCCCAATTGGTATCCGCCTTGGCCCGAAGTACTTCGGGTGATTCTTTTGTCCAAGCTTCTAAAGTGTTCGTTTTTCCTGAATTATAAAAAAGATACAATTGATGGTCATGTATTTCATACGTCTCAGGGTTGATCGAAACTTTCTTCCCAGAAACGGCAATGGCATAGGCACAATACCCCCCATATTTTGGAACATACTTGTCAGGATTGGCCTTGAACTTGTCAAGATTACCTAGACTGGCAAATTTATATCTAACCCCATCATATGCTGTTGCAAACTCCTTTTCTCCATGAATTGGCTGACCGTCAAAATAGCTGACCACATCATACCCATTGGCCATGTATCCTTTCTTGGTATTATAATCCACCGATTGGGCTGCTATGTGGGCACCTATAAACAAAACAAAAAGTGAAACTAGCTTTTTCATCTTAATAGATCAACGATTTTTCATTCAATTTTTTGATTTTAGAAACCATATTCGCATCATTTCCCGTCTCTCAATGCCTATCTAGATACACCAGATGGTTATCCTCTATATAGGGTATTACGTCTTGGTGTATTCGATTTCCTTTCAAATCGGTCCAAAAAAATAGTCTTCGCTCCCATTAATGAAAAGCCATCACTTTTGATAAGAGCATAAATAATGTCTGAATTTCCAATCTGGACAAATAATGAAAAGTGTTATCGCGTATGCTCTGGGCTGTCAAATCCTACCTTACAACCGGCTTGCCATTCATCGGGCCGATTACCATAAGCAGGCACCCCCACCATTATCTTTCAACATACGCGCCAAATGAAGGCAGTTCCAAACCAAAAAAGTAGTATTTCGATTAGTGAAATCATTTTCTGGCCCGCCCGAGCCTTCATCCCGATACGATGGTCCTGGACCAGCCTCACCCATCCATCCTGCATCTGCTTAAGGTGGCACCGTATAGCCTATATGGGACAGTGAAAACAATATATTCATTGCACAGTGCTACATTTCATTTTCGTTTCCTGTCATCAAGGTTGCACCAACTTTGCCATAGTCACGATACTGACCTTTTCATTGAACTGATGGGTATACCCATACATACGTTCGAGGGTTCGATTACAAACTGATAATTTTTCTCCCAACCACACTGAAGTGCAAACAATTAAAATATCGCAGGCATCTATTTCCCTTTGTACCATGGGCCCAAATCTTCCCTATCCCATTCGGGGGTTTTTGACATATCTAAACCAAGACCGGCTGGAATATCATAATCTACGGGTCGAATAATTTCGTGCTTACCCCATTTTTTCAAAAATATTTTGGGCCACTTTAATCAACCCTTCTGTATGCGACAGTACCGGAGTTCTGTTTAGGGTACAGTTCAAGAACAGTACTTTTAGGTCGTCGTATTTAGCGAGAGGGTGCTCACAGTGTTTTGCAGTTGGTTTTTTTAATTGCTCTGTCACGGTGTTCTTTTATTCGATAGCTGTTGCTTATTAGGTCGAATAAATTTTTCAGCATTATGTAATAATATATGTTAAAATTTTATCAATAAATCTGTGAGAAACGAAAAAATTTCGAAAATGTGAACAATCAGGCCTTTTATACTTTCAACCCAAATATTTACCAATGTATGCTTGTCTAAAGGTTATCCCATAAATATCATTTGTGTGGTGGGGGCGGTCTATGGGGAGGTGGCCCTGCACCTGCTGGTCCTCGACGAAGCGCAGTGGCCACAATTCGTTTCAATCGCTGTTTTTGGTTGCCATGGCAAATTTTTTCAATCTCGTTGAAGTGGTTGAACACTTCCATTTCGCGCTCTTGGGCCAATGTGCCAATAAGTCCTGCTATGGAATCTAAGTTCTTTTTTTGAAAATTAACCTCCCCCATATGTGCAAAAAGTGTTTCTTTCAAACCCAAGAAACGCTCATCTATTGTTCGCATTTTTCGATGGTGTTCTTCTTCCAATTCCATAAACCTGGCCAATTGTTCTTGATTAAAATCAAGCCGGTCAGCTATAAATTCTTTGGGTGGCCTGGGCTTTCTTCCAGTATTTCTTGTCACTAAAAACAATAAGACCCCATTCATGACCATCAAAAAGACCATAAACACAATCAACAGTACTTGCTTCTTCATCACTTTCTAATTAAAAATGGATTCTTCTTGTGCTGGGTAAAGCCCGTATGTCTCTGCAAAAGATTGCAATTCTTCTTCTTGTTGAAAACTGCCGTGGTAATATAAGCCTGTAAGGTTCAGAAGAACAAACAGCAAAAGTGCAGCAACTTGTAATTTAGGTGTAAACCAATATAAAAATACCAAAGGCTCCGTAGATACAGTAGTCTTACCAAGCTGTTGCATCACCTTATCCTTAAAAAAGGGAGGGGTGCCAACCACTTGAATTTGGGTTGCCAGTTCAATGAGTTCCCCTATCTGTCTTGAAGTCTTTTTTCTATGATCCATAATCTTTGATGGTGGTATAGGTTTTTAGATGTCCTTTTTTGTAAAAACTTGTGCTACCACATTTCTTTTTTATAATACTGGGTTAAAGTCTGTTTCAAATTCCGCTTTGCCCTAAATAGCAATGACTCAATAGAAGAGATACTTTTCTTGGTAATCTCACTGACTTCCTTATAGCTCAACCCATCTATTTTATGAAGGGTAAATATGATCCGCTGTGCTTCGGGCAAACGGTTTATGGCATTGAAGAGGATTTCTTGCCGTTCTTTATCCTCTAACTGAACCCCAGGATGATTGAATTCAGTAAAATAAGTAGTTTTATCAATCGGCAGGGTATTACTGCTAAGCGACTGCATGAACCCAAACCGCTTTTTCGTGTTTTTCTTACGTATAAATTCCAGGCATTTGTTCACCGATATTCGGTAGATCCATGTCGATAATCTCGAATTGCCCTTAAACTTAGAAATGGAATTATAAATTTCAACAAACACTTCTTGGGCAATATCTTCGGCATCACCCATATTTGGGACAAAGGACAAACAGGTGTTAAAGACCAATTTTTGATATTCATCCAATAGCTTTGTATAAGCTTCTCGCTTTTGGGCCTTTAAATCTGCTAAAAATTCTCTCTCGTCCAAAAAGTTGAAAGTGGTTAATGCCTACAAAATAAGGGCATTTCAAAAAAATCGTTGTCCTGCGCAAGTTTTTTTTCGATTTCAACATCTAAACCTACAAACAAAATAGCGTAATGATGGAAATAAACAAAAAAATAATCGTAACGGGTTTCGTGGCTATTGCATGTACTGCATGCCAAACAAAAGCACAATCCAATGATGGCGAACGTCAACATAGAAGACCCCCATCGATTGAACAACTGTTCAAGGACTTGGATGCCAATGAGGATGGTAAACTTTCGGAGAAAGAAGTTAGGGGCCCTTTAAAAAAACACTTTATCAAAGTTGACCTGAACGAAGATGGTTATCTGACCAAAGAAGAATTGGAAAAAGCACCTAAACCCAAAAGGAAAAACGGACAAAACAGAGATTAAACCAATCGTTATGAAAAGAAATCCGATTTTATTTATCACGGTGGCACTTATTTTTGCCGTGCTGGCCTGCAGCTCTGATAGCGATGATACCGTATTTGCAGATGATCAATCAAATACCGATGGCGATGTAACTACAGCTACCTTAAGTAACGCATTTGCAGAATTTGATGAAAATGAAACCACCATCTATCTAGATGGTGACAATGTGGTGATCGAAACCACTGGGTTCCCGAACCATGAAACGGTGTATTGGGGAGTGGGCAATGATCTGTATCTTGAAGAACCTGATGTACAACTGACCCCTAGCATTATACCTAATTATGACGGCTCCGCGACCCTTGTTGTCGCTGCAAATCCGCAACTTGCCCCAAGCAGTACCTCAACAAATATGGGTGCCATAGGCATAGCAGTCAGCGGAGCGGCAATATTCAATGACCAAGAAGGCAATGGGCCACTTAGTGATGCAGCAGTCAGTCTAGATTGGACCGGAGGGCATATTGGCCCTGCGGAGTACCACTACCATTTAGAGCCAAAAGCTTGGTCTGATGACGACGATTCCTTAATTGGTATATTGGCAGATGGATTTTTTATCTACGGAAGAAAGTGCAGTTCCACTGGCGATTACCCCACCGATTTGGATGCTTCAGGTGGGCATGTTTCAACCACACCGTATTCAGATGAACCCGTATATCATTACCACATTGAAAATGAGCTATATCTAAATCAATATTATGTCATTTTTCCAGGGGATTACCAAGGTACGCCAAGCAGCATCAACTAAACTTAATTACAGTATCGCCTTATTGGCAATTTTTCTGCTTTCAGGGCAGCAAACCGAGAAAAGTAACTATCCTTGGATCATCGAGGACCATAATGTTGAAAGTGGACTTTTAACATTGAATTCCCAAGAAGGCAAATGGTATTATGACGGTACTCCATTTAATGGCTATGCACTATCGTGGCATGGCAATGGACAACTTGCTGAAAAAGTAGGATACTTGAACGGGAAAAGACATGGGCCTGCCTCGAAGTGGTATAAAGATGGCTTGTTATCCAGTGAAAAACACTATGTGGAAAATAGATTGGAGGGCATTGCGAAAACTTGGTGGCCGAACGGGTCACAAAGCACAGCATCAAATTACCTGAACAGACAAAGACATGGAAAGCAAGTCAAATGGTACCCAAATGGTCAAATTGCAAGAATCATGCACTTCAACTATGGTAAGGAAGAGGGCTTGCAACAAGCATGGTTGCAAAATGGAAAGTTATACGCGAATTATGAAGCCAAAAATGGACGCTTTTTTGGATTAAGACGTTCCAACCTTTGTTATCAGTTACAAAATGAAGTGGTTCAACAATAGCTTGTATATAGTAGTTGGCATGGGTTGCTTACTCTTAGCCTGCAAGACTCCCAGTGAACAAGAAAAGGTGAGCCGGGTCGAAAGCTTGCCATATTACAATGACCCCTCCTTTACCCCACGATGGTTTGCCATCAACAATGATTCTATAGACAAACAGCATAAGATTCCCCAATTTACCCTAATCAACCAATTGGGTGATACCATCACTGAAAAGACTTTTAGAAATAAAATCTATATCGCAGATTTCTTTTTTACCTCATGCCCGGGCATCTGTTCGAAAATGACCTCGAACATGTTATTGGTCCAAGAGGCATTCAAATCAGATAATGGGGTCTTATTACTTTCACACTCGGTCACGCCCAAATATGATTCTGTACCCATATTAAAATATTATGCCGAAGCCAAAGGGGTCATTGCCAATAAATGGCATTTGGCCACCGGAGTGCGAAAAGATATTTATGATTTGGGGCGCTTTGGTTATTTTATCGAAGAAAATTTAGGTATGCCCAAAGGTGAAGATGATTTTTTGCATACTGAGAACTTTATTCTTGTCGACAAGAACAGTCACATTCGAGGTATCTATAATGGATTGAACAATACTGCCATTGCACAGTTGGTTGCAGATATAAAGACCTTAAAGAAGGAAAAATAACCTAAACATGCTTTACAGCTAAACAATGGTATAGTATTACCAAAAAAACAGTGCGCCCATAATTTTATTGGGATATGTTCAACTGCAATTTCTGCAGGTCTGCTTTGGTAAGCGGTTTTGTAATATACCCGTTTATAAAGTCGTAATGCTTTGAAAGAATTAAATCTCCATGTGATATCGATGAGGTTAGAATATAGATTTGAACACTATCTTTAATCAATTCTGGTCCATCTTTAAGTTCTTCTAGAAATTCCCAACCGTTCATTACGGGCATATTGATATCCAAAAAAATCAAATCTGGCAACTCGTCAGGTGTTTCCATTAACTGTATTAGGGCTTCATAGCCTTTAAGGCCATTTTCAAACTCCAACACATTTTCCGCAAAGTTCTCTTCTTTGATCAATACTGTGGCAACAGCCCTAAAAATAAAATCGTCATCAATTACAAAAGCCTTCATTTTCTAATCTTGATATATGTTTTGATTGCAAAAAATTAACTTGAATGTAGTGCCATGGTCGAGCTTGCTTTGAACCGCTATTGTTCCACCCATGGCCTCCATTTGGTTCTTTGAAATATACAGTCCCATCCCCTTTGCATCCTCGTTGCCATGAAATGTCTTGTAAAGTCCAAATAATTTATCCCCATAACTTGTCAGGTCAATCCCCTTTCCATTATCTGTGAATGATAGCACAGTCTTGTCATCATCATGATGCGATTCAATCTTGATGCTAAGCTTCCTTTTAGGGTTGCGATATTTGATACTATTGGTAAATAGGTTTAAGAAAATACTTGTCAAATAGGGCTTAATCGCCAAGACCTCGCTTTCTGCAGGTATGTCAATTGTGATTTTAGCCGAAGATTCCGCTATTAGCCCATTAATGCTTTCCATCACGCTTTGAATAGTGCTTGCCAAACGTATGCGCTGCATCTTTTTACCTTCATCGGTCTGGATCTTGATTACCTCGTTCAGTTGCACAATGGTCTCATCCAGCCTTTCCGATGATATCCGGATCATATCAATAAACCTATTGCGGTTTTCTTCAGAACCACCCCGCAACAACATGCCTGTTAACATGGATAGGTTACTGGAGTTAGATCTTAGGTTATGTGAAACGATATGGGCAAAATTAAGCAAGCTCCTATTTTGCTGTTCGGTGACATTCAACAGATGTCGCAATCTTCTTCCTGTCTGCTTCACCCTAGTGATGTCTGTATTGGCACCTATCATTCTTACGGGTTGGTCATTTTTGTCACGAAATACCTTGGCCTGGGCATGTATGTACTTTTCGCTACCATCTGGCAGTAAGATCCGAAACTCGGTGTCAAACTCTTTCTGACCAGAAATGGCCAGTTGTACCTCTTCCACACAGCGCTCTTTATCATCAGGATGTACCGTTTTTTCCCATGCGTCATAATCTCCGCTAAACGTATTTTTTGCAATACCATATAATGCATACATGTTCTCATCCCAAATCAAGGTATTGTCCACAATATTAAAATCCCAAATGCCAACATTGGCACTTTCCACCGCAATTCGCATTCGGTCATTCAGTTCTTGGTATTTGATATATTCCCTTTTCGACAAATCGATATCTTGAAAAACGCCATACAAACGAGAACACTTGCCATTGATCATTTCAGAATTGCCAATGGACCTGACCCACTTTTCATTTCCTTTCGCTGTGACTATAATCAACTCTTCATCATACTTTGCACCTTTCTCTATGGCATCGGAAACCAATTCAATGATGCGGTCCCGATGTTTTCCTTTTTTATAAAATTCTATACCTGACTGTAAATCGGGCTCAAAATCCGATGCTACCTCATGTATCTCTTTGGTCACTGCTGACCAATGCAACTTATTGTTGACCAAATCAACTTCCCAGCTCCCAATTCTTGCCGTTCTTTCAGCCTGAAGTGCTAAATCGAGGGCTATTTTTTTTTTGGTAACATCTTCGACATATAAATAGTAGCAATCATTTTTTGAAGAGGTATATAACGCTGTCTTAAACCACCTCAGCTCACTTTTTCTGGTGATATTCATTAAATAATCTGTCAATGGCTCACTTCGCTGTTTCTTTGACTCTTGGGCACGCTGAAACGACCTGGGCAATTCACCCAATAAACGGTCTATTTTACGGTTCAAGAAGGCTGTACCCTCAACTTCAAATAGATCGACCAAGGGTTGTGAACAATCGAGAACCACGAAATCCATATCAAGCAATGCAACCGCAAAGGGTAAAAACTGAATTGTATTTTCTTGCACAGATTTTGTCAACATTGGTGAATCTCTTAGGTCTTAAAAAATTATAACGTAAGATTTTTCTTTAAATTATCTAACCTATTAATACATTTATTTTGTGTGACATGGGCGGTCAACCAAAGGGCCCTATAAAAATATACAGGCTGATTGCTGAGAATTATTAGAACAGAAAACTGCTGGGTTTATAGCAGTTTGGGCAATGCCTGAACCCGTAACGGAACAGAAGGCCAGCACCCATAAATTTAGCCACCTGACCAAAAATATCAAGAAAAGAGGAAGGTAAAATTCTGATCATATTATAAATTCAACCACTGTTTGAACTCAGACGCCCGGTTCTTACTGATAATGATATCAACTTCAGAATTAGGATTCACGAGAATTTTAAGTTGGTTATTGCCGTACTTGATGATTTTTTGAATCGCAGCTATTGCGATGATAAACTGACGGTTGGCCCGATAGAAGTAGCTATTGTCAAGGCTGGCGTAAAGTTCATCCAAGCTAGTGTTCGTGGTTGAACGCCGGCCATCAAAACAGACCACATACGTAATCGTGTTCTCCGTAAAAATGTAGGCAATGCCATCGGTTGAAATGGGCAACAGTTCATTTCGCGTGTAGGTCAATATTCGCTTTTTACCTACTTCTTTATCCATATCATTGACTGATCTGGTTTCGTTTACTTTTTGCTGGTACCGATCTAAATCACTGTTGAGCTTCGCTAGATTGACCACTTCATTTTCCAGTCTAAGGTTCTTTGCCTCCAACCTTTTTTCATAAGCACTCCCTATAAGCCTTACCGTAATCACTGAGGATAAGATAATGGCAAAGCCCATTATCACAAAAATGACATAAAATTTGTTCCGCATCCCCACAATCTTATCTGATATTTTGTCCATATTGGCATGTGCCCCAATAATCCAATCTGAATTGGCCACTGGATATAAATAAATAATTTCAGATGCCCCTTTTTTCCCACCAAAATCGCGTATGCCCCCTATGGCTTTTTTTTCTGTTAAAAGGTTGTAAAAATCTTCAGAATTGACATCCCCATTGATTGTAGTGACAAAAGATTGGTTAGGACTCACAAGCTGCCCGACCCTGGTTTTGTCTGGATTACAAATTTCTTTGCCAGACCAATCGAACATACAAATGAACCCATTTTCAGTATCAGTATTTTCTATACTGTGCTGTACGTTGTTTACAATGGTCGCTTTGGCAATTCCATTTTCCAATTGATATCCTATCAAACTGGCCACTTCTTTGGCTTCGCGCTTACTCGATTCCAATTGCGTCTGTAAAAACTCATTGGCACTTACTTTGATCACATAGCGAACTGCAATGGCGGCTATCATGATAAAGATCAAAGTAATGGCCAAAAAAGTAAAAAAGTAAAGCCTGTCTTTTCGCATAATAGTGGTGCGCTATGCAAAGTATATTTTGTTGCACTAATATATCAAGAATATATTTTGGGAAAAATCCAAACGAGGTTCCCATTTACGCGACAATCTGACCCTAAAAGTCATTAAGCCGTAATACCTAACCTTAATTTATTCCCTTTTAAACCTGAAAATTCCCCTTCACACACCTTTTTATCAATGGAAAGCCATTGTCTTGGTTGCTTTGCAACAGAAATATTAATCCATAAAAATCAATTAAAATGAAAAAGTTTTTAACCCTTTTTGCAATTGTCGGAATCTTGTTTTCATGTTCTGATGATGATGATCTTGCCAGTGCATCTGACGATACTCCAGATGCCGTTGATGATGGCCCCACCGGGGTTGAATCAGTAGTGATCAATGAAGTTGCCTACCTTTCAGGTGAGGTTGAATTGTATAATAATGGTGACATCAATGTAGATGTAAGCGATTATTTTCTTTGTTTGGGCCCTGGTACATATGATAGGGTAGGCGATATCATTGCAGATGGCAATGCCAATCTAGCCCCTGGCACTTTTCTTGTACTCAATTATGATCGACCTGGTGCGACTGGCGGTTTGGGATTATATCTCAATAATTCAGGATTTGGTGATGCTGCCAATATTGTTGACTTCGTACAGTGGGGCAATGCAGGCAGTGCCCGTGAAAATGTGGCTGTCGCTGCCGGTATTTGGACCACCGATGACTTTGTTCCAGTTTCTGGAAATGAAGACAACAGTATCGTTTATGATGGTCAAGGTGAAACGGCTTCAGATTGGGTAGAGACCACTACACCCACCCTAGGTGAGAGCAATATCATAACAAATATCGAATCTACCGTGTCGGTCATCTTGAACGAGGTAGCCTACCTAAACAGCGAAATTGAGCTATATAACAATGGTACTGCCAATGTTGATGTAACCGACTACTTTCTTTGCCTTGGCCCTGGAACATACGGCAAAATTGGTGACCTTGCAGTCGAGGGCAACCTGAACATGGCACCTGGTGACTTCTTGACCATATCCTATGACATGCCCAGTGCAACAGGTGGCATTGGTCTTTATATAAATAATACAGGCTTTGGCGATTCTGCTAACATAAGATCATTCGTACAGTGGGGTGCCGCAGGAAGTCCGAGAGAAAATGTAGCCGTAGATGCTGGTATCTGGACAGCTGGTGAGTATGTCGCCGTTATTGGCAATACAAATACAAGCATTGCCTATGATGGGGACGGCAATTCTGCATCTGATTGGCAAGAGACGGCAGAAACTACTTTTGGTGGGGCCAATGTTATTGCTGAGCCAATTCGGTCTATCATCATCAATGAAGTAGAGTATTTACAGAACGATCAAATAGAACTGTACAACAATGGCAATCTCACGGTCAACCTGGCCTCTTATTGGATGTGCTTTGGCCCCGGCCAATACTTTAGGGTAGGGGACCCTGCGATGACCACGATTGTCAGTGGCGATATGAATTTGGCCCCAGGTGAATTCTTGGTCATCACCCCCACGGTCTTGGAAGCCCCTGATGATGCCGGTGGGCTCGGACTTTATGCCAACAACAACGGATTTGGCGATGCCGAAAACATCAGGAGCTTTGTACAATGGGGAAATTCAGGCAATGTCAGGGAGTCTGTGGCCGTAGCAGCAGGTATCTGGAACGCGGGCGGATATGTCCCCAACGTCGCACCCGGGTCGAGTATCGCCTATGACGGGGAGGGAAACACTTCTGATGA